>DATGZK010000092.1:0-29284 GCA_035489755.1 Myxococcota bacterium | reverse complement strand
CGAAGTGCCGCACGCTTACCTGTGGTCGCCTTGCATCCTCAACAAGCCCGAGGACTGGGGACCCCACATCGACATCACGGGCTTCGTCTTCCTCGACGAGGCTTCCCACTTCGAGCCGCCCCCCGCGCTCCAGGAGTTCCTCGCGTCGGGAGATCCGCCGGTTTACGTCGGCTTTGGCTCGTGTCCTTCACCCGACCCCGCGGCGCTGACGGCGACCCTCTTCGACGGCCTCGCACGCGCGGGTGTCCGTGGGCTCGTCGCACGGGGCTGGGCCAAGCTCGGTGGCGAGTCTGCGCCCGCCCACGTCCATCTGGTGGACGAGATCCCCCACGATTGGCTGTTCCCGCGCTGCGCCGCGGCCTGCCACCACGGAGGCGCGGGGACGACCGCGGCGAGCCTCCGCAGCGGGCTGCCGACGATCATCGTGCCCTTCTTCGGCGACCAGTACTTCTGGGGGCGCATCGTGTCGGAGGCCGGTGCGGGCCCGACGCCCGTGCCGATCGGCTCACTCACCGCAGAGACTCTGGCCGAGGCCATCCGCTTCGCCCTCGGTCCGGGGGTGCGCCAGCATGCACACGAGCTTTCCCAGAAGGTAAAGGCCCAGCAGGGAGACAAAGAGACGGTGGCGTCCTTCTACCGGAAACTGCCGCTCGAGGCGATGCGCTGCAGCCTCGAGGCCAACCGTCTCGCCCGTCGGGCGTGTGAGACGTGCGGGCTCGCATTCTGTCTCGTTTGCGACGCCGTCGTACACGAAGGTGCCTCGCGGGCACAGCACCGGCGATATCCGCTCGGACACTTGGCGTGGGACGTCTCGGGATCGCCCTCCCTACTGGAGCGTCTGGAGCGCTCCCTCGCGGATCCTCTCGCGGACCGGGAAGAGACGGTTCCCGACCGAGAGCCCGCCGCGAAGTCATCGCCGGGCGTGGTCCTGCGCGACGAAGATCCCGCCGCGAGGCTCTACGCGCGTTCCGCGCCGGTGGTGGTGGACGTCGCGACCCGTGCGAAGATCCTCGAGCGCTTCGAGGCTGTGAGACGTCGCTGAAGGAAACCGGATGAAGGAGGGATGGATGCGGAGGAGTGGGCTGTGGGCGCTGGCCATGACGCTCTACCTCTGCGTGGCGCGAGCGTCGTTGGCGGCCGAAGGCCCGAGCATGAGCCAGATGATGGCGGATTTCGGTCTGCCGGCGGAGGCCGCGGAGCGCATCCTTCGCGGTGAGATGGTGCAGAGCGATCCCAAGGAATCCTCGGACCGCGAGCTGGCCGTGGGCCTCACCTTCCTCGTACAGCAGCCGCCCGCGCAGGTCCTAAAGGCGTTTCGCTCCGCGCTGGATCTCCGGGCAGATCCTAAGCTCGCAGCCTCGGTGGCCATCCGCGGCCCCGGCACCCTCAAGGACTTCGCGAGTCTCGTGCTCGAGCCGAACGGGGCCGCGGAGGCGAAGCGCTACCTCACGGCGAGTCCCGGAGACGTGCTCAACCTCTCCCTGGAGGAGATCCAGGCGTTCGACGCGCTCGCGTCCGCCGGCCGCGACCCCATGAAGGAGGTCGAGGGTCAGCTGAAGCAGCAACTGCTCGGGCGCTATCAGACCTATCTCGCAAAGGGGCTCCACGGCATGGCTCCATACGATCGCCGCAACGGACCCTTCGATGCCTCCGAGGAGCTGAAGCGGGCGTCCCAGGCGGCACGAGTCCTTGGGAAGTACGCGCCGGAGCTGCAGCAGCTTCTGATCATGTATCCGCAGGGAAAGCCTGCCGGCCTCGAGGAGAGCTTCTACTGGCTGCGCTACGACCTCGACGGACGCCCGAACTACACGCTGCGGCATCGGCTGGCGCTGCCCGTGGGAGACACCTTCGCCGTGGTCGACCGCGAGTTCTACGTGACCCACGACTACAACACGTCGCAGGCGGTGGCCGGACTTGTCCCGGTGTCGGAGGGAACCGTGGTCTTCTACCGGAGCCGCGTCTCCACGGATCAGGTGGCAGGCTTCGGATCGTCCGTGAAGAAGGGCATCGGCCGCGGCGTCATGGCGAAGCAGCTCACCGGGATCTTCGAGCGCTCGCGGGGCTCATTCCAGCGGGACCCGCAGCCGACTTCACAACGTTGCGCGTCCGGCTCTTCGATCGACTGCCGACCGGCTATGTGGCGCTTCATCACGTCGGCCCCGTGCCGATGCTCCACAGGAGGGGCATAAGGCCAAGCGCGACCCGCGTGGCGACCGGCTCTCTCCCCGCGATCGCCTTTCTCTCGATGGCATTGGCCGCCCTGTTCCGCGCAGGAGGGCTGTGCCGGATGATCTCCCCGCCCGGTGGGAGAGTCCTTGACACTGGTAGCGTGAAGGGAGGATGATGGAGATTCACAGCATGCGTCCTGTGTGGCTTGGGAATCGAACCCGCCGCCCCTGCTGCGTTTCAAGAAGTTGTGACGACCCATCTTCGGTTCACGATCTCGCTGGTGCTGGATTGCCGGTTCGGAAATTATGTCTCCTCGTGCCGATGAGGAGCAATCGACATGGACACCATCGCAGTCCCCGCCGCGACCAGAAAGGCGTTCGCAGTCCCCGAGTCCTATGACATCGGATACAAAATCAGTTGCCGTCGCTGTGGCGACGTAGACTACGAGCGAGTCGCCCAGCCGAGCGAATTCCTGGAGCGTCGGTGTCGGACGGGCTGCGGAGCCATCGTGCGCATCGCCGGGTACCTGCTCTCGCCAGCCTTCACTCCGCCGCATCAGCAAGAGTTCGATCTGGCGCTCTTGCAGTCGAAAGTGGAGCAGAAGGAAGCCGCGCTGGCTTCGAACCGGCGCCTCAAGGTGCGTAGAAAGACACGGCTCGACCGCACTGGCTCGTAAAAACACTGACACTTTACGGGCGTCAAAGGTTTGAGAGCGGGCGTCGCGGACAGCTGCTCCCGGAAATCACGGCGAGTCGCCGCTCTCGCTCTCCGCCACGTCGCTGCGCTCCAAGCCGCCACTCGTTCCTTCATGCGTGGATGATACAGCGGTTCCTTGGGCACACCTCGATCCTCTCGACCCGTCGGTACGCGCGCCTCGCCGACTCGGCGCTGATCGAAGTTCTGAGGCCCGCGACGAAGTCTTGGCGACAAGCTGGCGACAAGCTGGCGACAAGGGTTCCGAAGACAAAACACAGACATTTCACGGTGTTAGGGGTGGGCCCTCCAGGATTCGAACCTGGGCGCGTCCGGTTATGAGCCGGCTGCTCTGACCGCTGAGCTAAGGGCCCGCAGGGGGTGAGGCTATCACGGAGAGCGCCCCGCAATCGTGATCCATCCACGAGAACGGTATCTTCGGGTGGATGTCGACCCTCACCAACTCCTCGGCCCGTGCGCCGGCACACACCGTCGCAGTGATCGGCGCCGCGACGGCCGGCGCGGAGGTTGCGGCCCACCTCGCGCAGCGAGGGGTCACAGTCGCGGTCTTCGACCAAAATCCCCGCCCCTATGGAAAAGTGGAGGATGGGCTTCCTCGCTGGCATCGGGAGCTTCGCCGAAAGGAATACGAGACGATTCGGGGCAAGCTCGCGTCCCCTGGCGTTCACTTCGTGCCACTCACGAAGATCGGCGCGGACATCGCTTTCGAAGACTTGGTGTTGCGCTGGGGCTTTAGCGCTGTCGTTCTGGCCTGTGGCGCCTGGCATGACCGGCCGCTCCCGATTGAAGGCGCGGAACGCTTCTTGGGTCGCGGTCTCATCTACCAGAATCCGTTCATCATCTGGTTCAATCATGCGAACGAGAAGCACTACGCGGGAGAGCGCTACGAGGCGAAGGATGCTGCACTGGTCGTGGGCGGCGGCCTTGCGTCGATCGACGTGGTGAAGGTGCTGATGCTCGAGACGACGCGCGCCGCGCTTTCGAGGCGTGGCATCACGCTGCCCCTGATCGAGCTCGAAGTGAAGGGCATCCCGAAAATGCTCGCGGCCCATGGTCTTTCCTTTTCAGATCTCGGGCTCGCGGGCTGCACCCTTTTTTACCGCAGGCGCGTCGAGGATATGCCCCTCGTCGAGGCCCCGGAGGGCGCCGATAGCGCACGCATCGCCAAGGTCGAAAATGCGCGGCGGCGCGTCCTTGAGAAGGCGATCGAGAAGTACGGCTTCAAAGTCGAGCCGCTCGCAGCGCCGGAGGCGCTCATCACAGAGGCGGACCGCCTCGTGGGCCTGCGCTTCCGTCGCAACCGCCACGAGGCTGGAAGGCTTGTGCCTTCGGACGAGGTCTTTGAACGGCGGGGCTCATGCGTCATCAGCTCGATCGGGAGCATTCCGGAGCCGCTGCCGGGGATTCCGACCAAGGGCGAGCTTTTCCGCTTCACGGATTGGGAGTTCGGCCGATTGGCCGAGTACCCGTCGGTCTTCTCCGCAGGCAACGTCGTGACGGGGAAAGGGAATATCGTCGCGTCCCGCAAGCACGCCGCTCACGTGGTCGAGGAGGCCGTGGAACCGTATTTGGGCCTCGCGGAGGGCGGCCACGCCGGGGAAGAGGAGATGCTCGAGCCCGCCCTAGCCGCGGCGCGGGCCGAGGCCGATCGTGTGGCACGCCAGCTCGCGACGAGGCCACCCCGCACTCCGGAGGAGCTGGCACAGACCCTCGGGCGCGTCGCCGAGCGGCAGCGAAGCGTCAGCTACAGCGGCGCCCTAGAGAGTTGGATCGAGCAGGTGACGCCCCCGGACCTCGAATAGTTCAATTGTCGACGAAGCTCTTGAGCAGCCGGCTGCGGCTTGGGTGGCGCAGCTTGCGCAGCGCTTTGGCTTCGATCTGCCGGATCCGCTCGCGCGTCACGTCGAAATCCTGACCCACCTCTTCGAGGGTGTGGTTCGCGCGCTCGCCGATTCCAAACCTCATCTTCAGCACGCGCTCCTCGCGCGGGGCAAGCGTCGCCAAGACGCAGCGCGTCTGGTCGGCGAGGTTCGCGTTGATGACCGCTTCTTGCGGATTCGGGACGCGCTTGTCCTCGATGAAGTCCCCAAGGTGGCTGTCCTCTTCCTCTCCCACCGGCGTCTCGAGACTGATCGGCTCCTTCGCGATCTTAAGGACCGTCCGGACCTTGTCGAGCGGCATTTCCATCTTCTCGGCCAGCTCTTCGGGGATGGGCTCGCGACCCAGCATCTGGACGAGGAACCGGCTCGCGCGCACGAGCTTGTTGATGGTCTCGATCATGTGGACGGGGATCCGGATGGTTCGGGCCTGGTCGGCGATGGCGCGGGTGATGGCCTGCCGAATCCACCAGGTGGCGTAGGTCGAGAACTTGTAGCCTCGCTGGTACTCGAACTTGTCGACCGCTTTCATGAGGCCGATGTTGCCTTCCTGGATGAGATCCAGGAACTGAAGGCCGCGGTTCGTGTACTTCTTGGCGATCGATACGACGAGCCGCAGGTTGGCCTCGATCAGTTCGCACTTCGCCTGGTGGGTCCGGATGACCGCCTCGGCGTAGCGGTCGAGGGCAGCGCCGACCTCGGCGCGGGTCATCCGCGCCTCGGATTCGATGCGCTTGGAGTTCTTCTCGAGCTCGGCGAGCTGCTCTTGGGCCTTCGCGATGCGCGAGGAATCACCCCCGAGCTTGGCGAGCGCATCCCGGCCGCGGTAACTGCGCCGGGTCGAGAGCACCGCGAGTTCACGGAAGCTGGCAAGGCTCGCACCGAAGGGTGCCGCGATCGCTTTCGCTTCGGCTTCGATCCGCTCGAACTCCTCGCCCACGCGGCGCAGTCCGTTCGTTACGTCCTGTACGCGCCGGTGCGCGAACTTCGCGCCGTGAAGGATCATCACGATCTGGCAGGCGCGCTCCTCGATCTCAGCATGCAGTCGCTCGCGCGCTTCCTCTCCCGTGCGCGGGTTCGCGAGCGAGCTCTGACGCCGCGCGAGGTCGACCTCGATCCGCCGCACGCGCGCCATGGCGAGCAACATCGCCTTGCGTGCGTCCTCCGGCGTGGTGGTGCACGCCTCGTCGTCGAGACCGTCGACGAGCTCGTGGACCTGTGCCTTGTTCTTGCGCAGCAGGTCGCCGAGACGCAGCACCTCTTGGATGCCGTACGGCGTGCCGAGAACGGCGAGGATCTGATCCTGCTCCCCAGCCTCGATGCGCTTTGCAATCTCGACCTCGCCCTCACGGGTTAAGAGCGAAACCTGTCCCATCTCTCGCAGATAGACACGCACGGGATCGTTGGTGTGCCCGACCTCGTCATCGCTTGAGGTTTCTGCACGTGCCGCGCCGTCGGCGGCGCGCTTCGGTGCCGGCGCCTTCTCGGAGTCGACAATCGGAATCTCCTGAGCCGCGAAGAGGGCCAGGACATCGTCGAGCTGCTCGGAGGAGAGCACGTCATCGGGCAGGCCGCGATTGATGTCGTCGAGCGTCAAGAATCCCTTGCGACGGCCATCGTCTAACAGCTTCTGGACGCTCCGCAGCGCCCGGAGCGGGGTGCGAGCCGGCGAGGGGGCGGCGCCGTTAACGCCGTTGGATTTGGCGGCGGCGCGCGGATCGAACCCATTGGGGCTCGCGGCGGTGGAGGCTAAGGCGACAGGGGCGCCCGTCGCCGGGATCTCGGCGCGGTCAACAGACGCGTGCTTGGAGGATGATCTTCGTGTCCGCGGGCTCTTCGGCATGTTCGAGGGCATGGGGGGCTCCTTCGCGGCTGCGGTCCATCGTGGCCCACTCGACGCAGCGAGCGGCCTTCTGCGTTGTCGCAACTACCTCCCGGTTGCAGTTCCCGGGCGAAATCCGAGCGCGAGCTTTTTTTGCTCGAGCTGTCGTTGCTTCGCGGCCAAAAGCTCCGCGTCGATCTTGGGGCTGAGGCGAAGGCGCTGGGTGAGCTCCTTGGCCTCGCGTGCGAGCCCGCGCCGACGAAGATGGGCGAGGGTCTCGTCGAGCGCGCGCTCCGCAGCCTGCGCCTCGAGCTCAGGCTCGTCCGCGATCGCGAGGGCGAGCAAGAGCTCGCGGGCCTCGCCCGCAAGGCGATCCGCGAGGCCGGACACCAGAGCCTCCTGTCCGGCCGCGGCGCTGCGGTGCAAAGCCAGAACAAGCTCTCGCCATGCGCCCTCTGGGATGGCCACAGCAAGCTCCGCCTCGCAGACGCGTCCTGCAAGCTCAGGCCGCCCGAGCAGGAGACCGGCCACGGTGCGCGCCGCTCGATCCTCGGGCGCGACTCGCCGAAGCGAAGGCACAGGATTCGGAAGCGCATCGCTGCTCCCACCCCGCGCAGCCGAACGCACGGAAAGCTCAACGTGTCGAGCTTCGACCTCGACGACGAGGGCGAGACGTCGCACAAGCTCGGCGCGCTCGACGGGGTCTTGGACGAGGGCGAGGAGCGGCGCCACCTGAGCCACGGCATCTGCCTTTTCCCACGGCGTCGAAATGCCGGACGAAACTGCGCGCGCAATCATCACTTCGAGCGCGGCCGAGGACCCATCGACGAGGGCCCGGAGCGCGGCCTCGCCCTCCCGCGCGAGGAAGGTATCGGGATCGTCGCCGGCGGGCAGCGAGGCGGCGCGCACCCGCAGGCCGTGGGGCAAGAGCACCTCGAGGGCTGCGGCGACCGCACGCTCGCCCGCAGGGTCGCCGTCAAAGAGCAAAACGACTTCACGCACGCGGCGGCGGAGCGCCTTCCCGTGGTCGGGAGTCAGTGCCGTGCCACACGTCGCAACCCCCGTCTCGATACCGGCGCGGTGCAGCGCGACCAGGTCGAAGTAACCCTCGACAACGACGAGTCGATCCTCGCGACGGCTCGCCTCCAGCGCGAGCGGCAAGCCGTAGAGGGCTTCCCGCTTATGGAACAGCGCGGTCTCGGGCGTATTCAGGTACTTGGGCTCTTGCCCCGGCTTGGTCGCGCGCCCCCCGAAGCCGAGCACGCGCCCGTGCACGTCATGGATGGGAAAGGTGACGCGCGCGCGGAGGCGGTCGTAGTAGCCGCCCGAGGCCCGCACCGCGAGGAGCCCTGCGCGCTCCCCGATCTCCGGCGAAAAACCCTCGGCGGTGAGGGCGCGGGCGACCGCATCCCAGCGGTCCGCCGCAAAGCCCACCCCGAAGCGCTCGATGCACGCGGCGTCGAGACCGCGCCCCGCAAGGTAGGCTCGTGCCGCAGCACCCTCGGGCGAAGCGAGCGCCCGCCGGTAAAGGCGCTGCGCCGCCTCGTTCGCCTTTGCAAGCCGCGCAGTCCGGTCGCGCTCTTCCGTCTCCTCCTCGGCAATCTCCACGCCGCACTCGCGGGCGAGCATCCGAACGGCCTCGGGGAACGTGAGGTTGTCATGGCGAATCAGGAAGCCGAACGCGTTGCCGCCGACGCCGCAGCCGAAGCAGTGGAAAATCTGGCGATCGCGGCTGACGTTGAACGAGGGAGTCTTTTCGCTGTGGAAGGGGCAAAGGCCCTTGTGATTGCGGCCAGCGGGCTTTAGGGCGATGTAACGGGAGATCAAGTCGACGATGTCGACGCGTTCGCGGATTTCATCGACGACACTATCGGGGATCCGGCCCACCTTGCGTCCCCCCGGCCCGCGCGCGACTAGCGCGCCATCCGCTTCAGCTTCTTGAGGGCCCGTTTGCGCGCTGCTGCTGCCTTTTTCTTCTTGCGTACGCTGGGTTTGTCGTAGAACTCGCGGCGCCTCAACTCGGTCAGGATGCCGGCCTTCTCGCACTGCTTCTTGAACCGTTTCATTGCTTGCTCGAAGGACTCGTTCTCCTTGACCTTGACAACGGGCACCTAGCTTCCTCCGGCTCGCGATCTCTTGCACGCCTTGCCCCATGGGCCAAGCGCACCCGGCCACTCATAAGTGGCCCGAGAAGGTCTTCCGTGTCGATCCCTGCCGCCTAGTTGCCGCTCGCTCGCAATCCAACCACGACCGCAGGCCGAGCGCCCCGGATGGACAAAAAAATCAATCGCTTCAGTCAGTTAACCGGCACCGACACAAGAGGTTTGCATCCTAGCGTACGGCCCTAGGGGCATCAACCGAAGGCGGACGCACGGGGATTCCGAGTTCCAGCAGACGGCGCTTCACCTGGCCCACCGTGAGCTCGCGAAAGTGGAAGATCGATGCCGCGAGGGCGGCCTGCGCGTGCCCGCCCGCCGGGCCGTCGTCGAGGGCGGCCGCGAGATCCTCGCTGGTGCCTCCGCCCCCGGACGCAATCACAGGAATGGGCACCGCGTCGGCCACGCTCCGCACAAAGGCAAGGTCATATCCGCTGCGTGTCCCGTCCCGATCCATGCTGGTCAGCAGGATCTCCCCCGCGCCCACTTCGGCCATGCGCCGGGCCCAGGCCACGGCGTCGATCCCAGTCGGGCGCCGGCCCCCGTGCGTGCACACCTCCCAGCCCGTGCCATCGGCGCGGGCCCTCGCATCGATCGCCACCACGAGGTTCGCGCTTCCAATCTTCGCGGCTGCATCCGCCACGAGATCGGGATTCTCCACCGCAGCGGTCATGATCGAGACCTTGTCGGCGCCCGCGTTGAGGAGGTCGCGAACATCCTGGAGTGAGCGCACGCCACCTCCGACCGTGAGCGGCATGAAGACGTGTTCTGCCGTACGCGCGACCACGTCAAGCAAGATGCGTCGTCCTTCGCTGGCCGCAGTGATGTCGAGGAATGTGATCTCATCGGCCTCTTCAGCGTCGTAGAGCTGCGCCACCTCCACGGGGTCCCCGGCGTCGACGTGATCGACGTAACGAACGCCTTTGACCACGCGCCCCTTGTCGACGTCGAGGCAGGGAATGATGCGCTTTAGCAGCACGCGACGATCTCCAGGGCGCGTCCCAGCTCGAGCGCGCCGGTGTAGAGTGCGCGGCCGACGATGACCCCGGCCACGCCGCGCTTCTTGAGCTCCGCCGCACGGCGCAGATCGTCCATCGACGACACTCCGCCCGACGCGAGCACCGGTAGCCCCACCGCCTCGGCGAGGGCAGCCGTGGCTTCGAGGTTGGGGCCCACCAGCATGCCGTCCCGTGCAATGTCGGTGTAGACGATCGCCGCCACTCCAGCGTCCTCGACCTTCCGCGCGAGTTCGAGGGCTGAAATCTCGCTCATCTCGGTCCAACCTTCGACCGAAACACGCCCCTCCCGTGCGTCGATTCCCACGACCACGCGGCCGGGATGGCGGCGGGCGCACTCGCGAATCAGGCCCGGCTCGCGCACGGCCACGGTACCGATCACCACACGGTCCACGCCAAGCCCGAGCGCCTCCTCGACCGCGGCGAGCGATCGCAAGCCTCCGCCGAGCTGAACCGGGACGCCGCGTGCCGCGCGGAGGATCGCGCCAATCGCCTCCCGATTGCCCGGGCGCCCGGTACGGGCGCCGTCCAGATCCACCACGTGGAGGCGGCGGATCGGGTGGGACGCGAAGCGCGCCGCCACTGCGCCGGGATCCTCGCTGTAGACCGTCGCAGCGTCGTAGCGGCCCTGGGAAAGGCGAACGCAGCGCCCCTCCAAGAGGTCGATCGCGGGGATCAGCTCGAACCCGGACGGGGAGGTGAGGGGGGACGCCACGGCCAGCTGGGCTCACGAGCTCGTGGGCATCGCCTGCGCCACCTCGGTCGCGCCCCATTGGGAGAGCTCCTCTGCCGTGAGCCAGCGCGTCCCTCCGCCGGGATAACGGAATACGTTGAAGAAGTTGTCCGTGATCGGCAGCTGGGTCTCGTCAAAGACGGCGGTCCAGAGCTTTGCTCCGTCCGGGGTACGCAGCAGCGTCACCTCGAAACCCACGCCGGCCGCCTGCGAGGCGCCGAGCTTCTCGCCGACGCGATCGCGCCAGCGCAGCACCGTGCCGACCAGCACGGCGTCCGCCCCGAACTGCTGGCTCGCGACGGAAACCAAGCGGGCCGGATCCAGGGTATCCGTGGGCGTGGCCGAGGGATCGGCTGCCGTGCGGACGTCCTCGGGCGCCACGACCTCGATGCCGCGCGCGCGCAGTGCCTCCGCCACCTGCTTGGAGACGAGGGCTGCTGTGCTTGGATCCACCTGTCGGCCCGACGCGCGAACCACCGACCGGCCCGCCTGAAACGGTGCGACCGCGAGCTTGTGCAGCTCAAAGTGCCGCTCCTGAAGCGCCGGGTAGACTCGCGCCTCGCGCAGCGGCGCCGCGCAGCCCTGCCACAGGAACTCGCCAAGCAAGAGGGCTAGCCCAAGAACCCTGCGCGTCAGCGGCACGAAGTGACCCACGCCGCATACGCATCCAGCAAGCGCTTGCCCGCCCACTGGCTCTTCTCGGGATGGAACTGCACGGCGAAGATCCTCTCCGTGGCGACGGCGGCGGCAAACTCGCCGCCATAGTTCGTCAGACCCACGACGACCGGGGGATCCGCCGCAACTGGTCGGTAGGAGTGCACGAAATAGTACTGATCTTCCCGCGGCAGGCGAGCCAGCATGGGATGGGCTCCTGCGAAGCGCACCGAGTTCCATCCGATGTGCGGGACGCGCAGGGGCGCGCCCGAAGGATCGCGAGCCGGGAAGCGTTCAATCCGCCCGCGCAGAAGCCCAAGACCCCGCGTCGTTCCATGCTCGTCACTCTCGTCAAACAGGAGCTGAAGACCCAGACACAGCCCGAGGTAGGGCCGACCGGCCTCGATCGAAGTACGCACGGCGTCGTCGAGCCCCTTCGCCGCAAGACAGGCGGCGGCATCGGCGAACGCACCGACCCCCGGCAGAACCACGCCATCGGCGCGCATCACCACGGAGGCGTCGCCGGTCACCTCCGGAGAAAGCCCAGAGCGGGCCAGCGCCTTGGCGACGCTCCGCAGATTGCCAAAGCCGTAGTCGATGACGGCAATCGTGGGAGCTGTGTTCACAGCGCTCCCTTCACCGTTGGGAGCCCCCGCACGCAGGGGTCGATCTCGAGCGCGATGCGCAGGGCGCGGGCCAACCCTTTGAAGATGGCCTCGACCACGTGGTGCGGGCTTTTCCCGTACCGCAGCTCCACGTGCAAATCGAGGCCCGCGTGCTGGGAGAACGCATACAGGAAGTCTTCGACGAGGGAGATGTCGAAGCCGCCGATCCGATCGTTGGCGAGTCCGACGCGGTAGACGAGGTAGGGCCGGTTGGACACGTCGACGGCGACCTCGACCTTCGCCTCCGCCATGGGCAGAACAAACCAGCCGTAGCGCCGGATCCCCTCGGCGCTGCCCAGCGCTTCGCGCAGCGCCTGGCCAAGTGCGATCCCCACGTCCTCTACGGTGTGGTGCGCATCGACCGCAAGATCCCCCTTCGCCGTGAGCCGCAGGTCGAGGAGCGCATGCTTTGCGAACGACTCGAGCATGTGATCGAAGAACGCGATGCCGGTCGACACCTCGTATGCGCCAGATCCGTCGAGCTCAAGCTCGAGCTCGATTTGGGTTTCCCGAGTCTTGCGCTCGAGCCGCGCGGTGCGCGACCGGGTCACAGCTCGGCCTCCGCCTCACGCGCGGCTTCGCGCTCACGACGCGCGCGCCGAATCTTCTGCAAGCGAAGCTCGACCGCACGTCCATGACCCGCGAGACCCTCGAGCTCGGCAAGGCGGATCACGTCGGCGCCGAGCTCACGCAGCTTCGGCGGCTCGAAGCGCACAAAACTCATCCGTTTCATGAAGTCTTCGACTCCGAGCGGCGAGAAGAATCGGGCCGTACCGCCGGTCGGGAGCACGTGGTTTGGGCCCGCGAGGTAGTCACCCACCGCGACCGGGGTGTAGTGGCCGAGGAAGATCGCCCCGACGTTGACGATCCGTTTCAGCACGAGGTCTGCGCTGTCCAGCGCAAGCACCATGTGCTCGGGCGCATAGCGGTTGGCGATTGCGATTGCCTCCTCGAGGTCGCGGGTGACGATGATCGCGCCGTGGGCCGCGAGTGCTTCGGCCGCGACCTTCGCCCGGTCCAGTGTGCGGAGCTGTTTTGCGACCTGCTCCTGCACGCGCACCGCCAGCGCTTTGGTCGGGGTCACGAGCAGCGCGCAGGCGAGTTCATCGTGCTCGGCTTGGGAGACGAGATCCGCCGCGACCCAGGCCGGGGTGGCCGTGCGGTCGGCGAGGATCAGCACCTCGCTCGGGCCCGCCTCACTGTCGATGTCTACCTCCCCAAACACCGCGCGCTTGGCGGCAGCGACATACATATTCCCGGGGCCGACGATCTTGTCGACACGCGGCACGCTCTCGGTGCCGTAGGCCAGCGCGGCAATTGCCTGGGCGCCGCCCATCTTGAACACGCGGTGCACGCCCGCCACGCGTGCGGCCATGAGCACTGCGGGCAAGAGCTTGCCGTCCGGGCCAGGCGGACTCGCCATGATGATCTCGGGCACCTCGACGACCGAAGCGGGCACCGCGTTCATAATCACGCTCGACGGGTAAACGGCCTTGCCCCCCGGCACGTAGATGCCCACCCGCGCCAGCGGACGCACGCGCTGACCGAGCAGCGCCCCGCCTTCTTCGCGGATCTCCCAGCTCGAGGGGATGCGCCGGCGGTGAAAGTCCCGCACGCGCATCGCGGCTTTGCCGAGTGCCGCACGGTCGGCGGGGTTCACGCGCTCGACGCCTGCATCCCACTCGTCCCGCGTGACCTCAAGCGCCTCGACCTTCGGGCTGTCGTGCTTGCGCACCAGCGCCAGCAGTTCGCGGTCTCCCCCGTCTCGCACGCGCTCGACGATCTTGCGCGCCGTCTTTTCGACCCCCTCATCGCGCTCCGCGTGCCGGCGCACGAAACGCCGGAACGCGGCCTCGAAACCGCTCTCCGAGGTCGAGAGGATCGGCATGGGCTGCTTGTCGTGGGCTCGGCTCGCCATGTTTGCTCTACGCCTCCCGGCGGATCTCCGCACCTAGGCTGCGGAGCTTTTCCTCGATGCGTTCGTATCCACGGTCGATGTGATAGACCCGGTTCACGGTCGTATCGCCCTCGGCGGCCAGTGCGGCCACGATCAGCCCCGCCGAGGCGCGCAGGTCCGTCGCCATGACCGGTGCAGCCGAGAGCGAAGCCACTCCGCGCACGTGGGCAGAGCGTCCGTCGAGCGCGATGTCTGCGCCCATGCGCTGCAGCTCGGGCACATGCATGAAGCGGTTTTCGAAAACCGTTTCGGTGACGACGCTCGAACCCTGGGCGAGGGTGAGGACCGCCATGAGCTGCGCCTGCATGTCCGTAGCGAGGCCCGGATAGGGAGCCGTGACGACGCGGATCGCACGGGGAGCCCCGTCTGCTCGAATCCGAACGCGCTCGCTCCCGACCTCCACGAGCGCTCCCGTCTCGCGCAGCTTCTCGAGTGTCGTTTCGAGCGTTTCGGGGTCGACACCCTCGACCGTTACATCGCCCCGCGTGATGACCCCCGCCGCCAGCAGCGTTCCTGCCTCGATTCTGTCGCCTGCGACCCGGTGTGTCATGCCGCGCAGCCTGGCGACGCCGCGAACCACGATGCGGTCGGTGCCTGCCCCCTGGATCTGTGCGCCCATCGCGACGAGCGCACGTGCCAGTTCAGTCACCTCGGGCTCGCGTGCGGCGTTTTCGAGGACGCTCTCACCTCTCGCCAGCGTCGCCGCCATGAGCACGTTCTGGGTTCCGTTCACGGTGTTGAGATCGAACACGACCCGGGCGCCTTGGAGCCCGTCGCTTGCAGCCTCGACGTAGCCGTGATCGAGGCGCACGTGCGCACCCAGCGCTTCGAGACCCTTTAAGTGCTGGTCCACGGGACGCACGCCGATCGCACAGCCTCCGGGTTCGGAAACCCGACCGGCGCCGAAGCGAGCCACCAGCGGCCCGAGCACGAGGAACGATGCACGCATCTTGCGCACGAGGTCGTAGGGCGCCTCGGGCTTGGTCACGCGGCCGGCAATGCGCAGCGTGTGAGCATCCTTTTCGTCCCATTGTGCGCGCGCCCCAAGTGCGGCGAGGATTTGAAGCATGGTATCCACGTCGCGCACGCGCGGTACGTTGCGCAGCACGGTCTCGCCCTCGGCAAGGAGCGCCGAGGCCATGAGCGCGAGGGTCGAGTTCTTGGAGCCCGAGACCGTGACCGTCCCCTCGAGGCGCGCGCCGCCGTGAACCACGATGCGATCCATCTATGCGTCCTCCGGCGCGTGCGCCGATACGACGCGCGGCCGCCCCGCGAGATCGCGGTGGATCGCGACGCGCTCCAGTCCGCTCTTCATGCACCAGGCCATCACCGTCTCGGCCTGCGCCGGCGCCACCTCGACTGCCAGGGCACCGCCGGGCCGGAGATATTCCGGGGCCTGCGCCACCAGGGGGCGCAGGATCGCGTAGCCGTCGGGCCCGGCGAAGAGCGCGCCCGGCGGCTCATGGGCGAGCTCCGGCGGGAGCGCCTTCGACTCGTGCTCGGCGAGGTAGGGAGGGTTCGAGACGAGGAGGTCGAAACGCTCGCCGCGGACCGGCTCAAAGAGGGAACCCTGGGCAAACTCGACACGCGCGGAGAGGCCAAGCACCTGCGCGTTCGTCCGCGCCACAGAAAGCGCCTCCTCCGAGACGTCGGTGGCGAGCAGGCGCGCCTTCTCCCGCTCATGCGCAAGCGCAAGGGCGATCGCGCCCGAGCCTGTCCCGAGATCGAGCACGCGCACCTCGCCATCGAGTCCCGCGAGAAACTCGAGGGCCACGCTCACGAGCGTTTCGCTTTCCGGTCGTGGCGTTAGGACATCGCGGGTGACACGCAAGGGCAGCGACCAGAACTCCCGGTGCCCCGTGAGCTGGGAGACGGGGATCCTCTCGCTCGCGCGACGCCGAACCAGGTCACGAAACACCGCGCGCTCTGCGGGCTGGACCGGCTTGTCGAAGTCGAGGTAGAGACGGAGCCGGTCCGCGCCCAGGGCGTGGGCCAAGAGGCACTCTGCGTCGAGGCGGGGAGTTTCGATGCCCTGCGCTCCGAAGTGCTGCGTCGTCCAGCGTAGCAGCGCAAGCACCGTCCAGGTCGTTTCCGCCGCAGCGGGCGCAGTCACCGGGTCTCCTCGCGGGATGCCTCGGCATCGAAGTGTGCTCGCACCGCGTCGAGCAGCTCGTCGAGGTCTCCCTCGAGAGTGCTCTCGAGCCGGTGCAGCGTGACCCCGGCGCGGTGATCGGTGACGCGCGACTGGGGAAAGTTGTAAGTGCGGATGCGTTCGCTGCGATCGCCCGTTCCCACCTGTGCGCGCCGGTCGCTCGCCCGCTCGAGGGCCTTTTTTTCCTGCTCGGCTTCCAAAAGGCGCGCGCGCAAGATCTTGAGGGCGCGGGCTTTGTTCTTGTGCTGCGACTTCTCGTCCTGGCACTGCACCACAAGGCCGGTGGGGAGGTGGGTAATGCGCACCGCAGAGTCAGTGGTGTTGACACTCTGGCCCCCGGGCCCCGAGGAGCGAAAGACGTCGACCCGCAGATCCTTCGGATCGATCTGCACGTCCACTTCTTCCGCCTCAGGCAGCACGGCCACCGTGACGGTCGAGGTGTGGATGCGCCCGGCCGATTCGGTCGCGGGAACGCGCTGGACGCGGTGTACGCCGCGCTCGTGCTTGAGCCGGCTGAAGACGCGCTCGCCGCTCACGCTCGCGATCGCCTCCTTGAGCCCGCCCGGGCCGGTCTCGGAAAGCGAGAGCGGCTCGACCTTCCAGCCCTGCGCCTCGGCATAGCGGCCGTACATGCGGAACAGCTCGGCGGCGAAAAGTGCGGCCTCCTCGCCACCGGCCCCGGCGCGGATTTCCAAGATGACGTCTTTCTCGTCGTTCGGATCCTTGGGCAGCAAAAGCGCTCGGATCTCCGCCTCGAGCGCCTCGCGCTCGCCCGTCAGGCGTTCCACGTCCGCCCGCGCCATCTCGCGCAGCTCGGGGTCGGCCTCGGAGAGCAGGTCCCGCGAGCCTTCGATCTCCGACACCACCTGGCGATAGCGCCGCCCGGCCTCGAGAACGGGCCGCAGACCGCCCAGCTGCTTGGCGACCTTGGCATACTCGCCGGGAACCGAGGCCACCTGCGGCTCCGCAAGCCGCTCCTCGAGCGCGCGGGCGCGCGCCTCGATTTCGCCGATGCGGTCGAGCATGTCGGACATTCAAGCGCCTCGCCCCCACCGTATCACGAGGGCTCTCCCGGGCTTCGGGAATATAAGCTAGGACAGGAAGTTGCAGCCGAAAACGCGAACGCGAACGAAGGGGCCAGGCGGCCTTTGCGGCCGCTACTTATGGCCGTAGCGGCGGCGGAAGCGCTCCACCTGGCCCGCCGTATCCAGGATCTTCTGCGCGCCCCCGGTAAAGAACGGGTGGCACGACGAGCAGATCTCGGTGTGGATCTCGGGCAGCGTGGAGCGGGTCTGCCAGGTGACGCCGCAGGCGCAGTGAACCGTCGAAACGACGTATTCGGGGTGAATCCCGGGCTTCATAACGAGCCTTGGTGTAGCGAAACGGGCGCGTCCATGCAACGCACGCGCCAACGCACGCTGGTCTTAGGAGTTCATCGATGCCAGGAACTCCGCATTGGTGTCGGTGGCCTTGATCTTCTCCATCAGGAACTCCATCGAGTCCACGGGGCTGAGCGGCGAGAGCACCTTGCGCAGGATGTACATGCGGTTCAGCGTCGCTTCCGGGAGCAAGAGCTCCTCGCGACGGGTGGCGGATTTCGTGATGTCGATCGCCGGATAGGTGCGGCGCTCGGCAAGCTTGCGATCAAGCACGATCTCGCAGTTGCCGGTTCCCTTGAACTCCTCGAAGATGACCTCGTCCATTCGCGAGCCCGTATCGATGAGCGCCGTGCCCACGATGGTGAGACTGCCCCCTTCCTCGACGTTGCGCGCGGCACCAAAGAAGCGCTTGGGCTTGTGCAGCGCATTGGAGTCGACTCCACCGGAGAGGATCTTGCCCGAATGCGGCACCACCGTGTTGTGGGCGCGGGCCAGCCGCGTGATGGAATCGAGCAGGATGACCACGTCGCGTTTGTGCTCGACGAGACGCTTGGCCTTCTCGATCACCATTTCGGCGACCTGGACGTGCCGCGTCGCGGGCTCGTCAAAGGTGGAAGAGATCACCTCGGCCTTCACGTTGCGCTGCATGTCGGTGACCTCTTCGGGTCGCTCGTCGATCAGCAGCACGATCAGGAACGCCTCGGGATGGTTCTCGGCGATCGCGTTGGCAAGGTCCTTCAAGATCATGGTCTTGCCCGCCTTGGGCGGCGACGTGATCAGTGCGCGCTGGCCTTTGCCGAGCGGGGCAATCAGGTCGATGATGCGCGTCGTGATCCCACCGGACGAGGCCTCGAGATTGAATTTCTCCTGGGGATAGAGGGGCGTCAGGTTGTCAAACAGGATCTTGTGCCGCGCCGCCTCCGGTTCCTCGAAGTTGATGGTCTCGACCTTGAGCAGCGCGAAGTAGCGCTCCCCTTCCTTCGGCGGACGAATCTGCCCGGAGATCGTGTCGCCCGTGCGCAGATTGAAGCGACGAATCTGTGAGGGGGAGACGTAGATATCGTCGGGGCCGGCGAGGTAGTTCTGGTCGGGCGCCCGCAGGAAGCCGAAACCGTCGGGCAGTGTCTCGAGCACACCCTCGGCGTAGATCTTGCCCTGGTTCTCTGTCGTGGCCTTGAGGACCGCGAAGATGAGGTCCTGCTTGCGCATGCCCGCGGCGTTCTCGACGTTGAGCCCTTCGGCCAAGGTCGTGAGCTCCGACATGTTCTTGGCCTTGAGCTCCTTCACGTACATGCGTTCGCCCGAGCCCGGGTCCGACCCGCTGTCCTCAACGAGCTCCTCCTCGAGCGGCACGTCATCCATGCCGGGATAGTCTCGCATCCCGGGCAGACCGCGGTGGTCGCGCATGCCGTTGCCGTTGCGGTCCCCGCGCGAGCGGCGCCCTTTGCCTCGTCGCGGACCGCGGTTGCCGGTAAGGTTCCCGTCGTTGCCTCGCTGATTCACGTGTTCGTCTCTCATTGGTTAGGTGGGTGTTCGATCTCTCGGGGACCGGGTGATTTGAGCGGCCGGCGTGGCCTACGGACACCGTTTTTCTGGCCACACAGGGCCATCGGGTACGCCGGAGCCGGGCGCTCATTCCTCGCCATCGCACTGGCTCGCGGGGCGGGAATTGGGGAAGGGGATATGCGCTTTGGCTCTAGCCTTTCGTTCGGAACGTCGGCCGAAAAAGTTGACTGGATTTTACACGCCCGGTTTTCCGGCTTGGTTCCACTTCTCCGGCATGACTGTGCCGGACACTTGAAGTTTGATTCCCTGCGGATCGGCCCGTGGCTGCCTGACTGGTGGTCAAGCCCCGCTTCTTACCTGCTTGCGACAGCTCGTTTCCCTGGGAGGCCGTTGGGAAGACAGGGGCAAGCTAAATCGCTCCTCCGTGGGTGTCAAGCCTGAAGGGTGCGGGCCGCAATCCAGTGCAGGAGCCGCCCGGCGCAGGCCCCGTCACGCCGGTAGGAATGGAACCGCTCCGAGTCGCAGCGCGTGCAAGCCGAGGGGAATCCCCCAATCGCCTCGGCCGATAGACCCGAGCGCGCTAGGTCCATGCGCGCGAGCGCCGCGAGGTCGAGGAGCGCGTGGCCCCGGCCTCGGGTGCGGAGCGCCTCCCCGAGCTCGGCCCCAAAGCGCGGCTCCATGGCGGTGATGACCGGCTCGTCGATCTCATAACAGCACGATCCAATGCAAGGGCCCACCACAGCACGCAGTTGCGCCGAAGCATCGAGTTCCCTGCGGAGTACCGACACGGCCCTCGGGATGACGCCCCGCGAAAGCCCCCGCCATCCGGCGTGAACCGCGGCCACGGCGCGGCCCTTCTCGTCTGCAAGAAGGATGGGCACGCAGTCCGCAGTCACCACTGCAACACACAGCCCGGGCACGTGACTCACGATGGCATCCGCCTCACCGGGCAGGTCGCCGTTCGGATCCGCGTGCACCACATCGATGCCGTGCACCTGGCGCGGCCGCAGGACCCTTTCGGGCTCGGGCGCGTCGCGCACGCCAAACCCGTGCGCGATTCCCCACGTATGGAGCAGCGGGTGGGTGAGCGAGACGGGGCTCATCGCTCTGCTTCCGCGAGTGCGGCGAGGCACGCGGCCATGTCGAGCGGCAGGGGCGCCTCGAAACGTACGGGCGCAGCGCTGCGGGGATGGAGGAAACCGAGCAGCGCCGCGTGGAGCGCGGGCCGCGTCAGCGCGGCGCCGGCAATTCCGGTCGAGCGGCCGCCATACACCGGGTCGCCAAGGATCGGCATTCCCGCCGACGCAAGGTGCACCCGGATCTGGTGGGTGCGTCCCGTCTCGGGCCGCACCTCGAGCTCGGCGCATCCGCTGCGCGCAAAGCGTGCGCGGACGCGCCACGCCGTGTGGGCCGCGCGCCCCCGCGCTGTGGCCACGGACATGCGCTTGCGGTCGTGGGGATGTCTCCCGACCGCGCGATCCACCCGCCCTTCCTCCGCACCCGGGCTCGCGCGAACGATGGCCCGGTACACGCGTTCGATGGTGTGACGCTTAAACTGGGCCGCCAGTGCGTGGTGCGCGAGATCGTGCTTGGCCACGACCATCACTCCCGAGGTGCCTTTGTCGAGACGATGCACGATCCCAGGTCGGAGCACGCCGCCCACACCTGCGAGATCGCTGCAGTAATGGAGCAGCGCATTCACGAGCGTGCCACGGGAGTGGCCGGGTGCGGGATGCACGACGAGGCCCGCAGGCTTATCGAGGACGATGATGTCTGCGTCCTCATAGAGCACCTGCAGCGGAATCGCTTCGGCCGTGGCGGTGGCGGGTTCGGGCTCAGGCGGCGTGGCCTCGAGCGCGTCGCCCGGCCGAACGCGCTGGCCCGGCCGGCCGGGGCGCGCGTTCACGAGCACGCGTCCCTCATCGATCCAGCGTCGCGCCTGCGCACGGGTAATCCCGGCCGCCGTCGCCAGCACGAGGTCAAGGCGCCTTCCCGCTCCCGCTTCTTCGACTCGGAACATCCAGACGCGGGGAGCCCGCGGCCCACCCTTCAGACGGGCTGTCCCTGGCGGCTGCGCTTTCGAGCGATGCGTCCCGTCTCAAAGCGCTCCATGTAGCTCGGCACGACAGCGCTCAGGTCGAGCCCGCAGCAGCGCGCATAGGCTCCGACGAATCCGCGCACATAGACGGCTGCGGGCAGGTCGTCGAAACGCTCCTCTTCGAGAAAGCGCAGATAGGTGGGGTTGATCTTGGTGACTTGCGCGATCTGCTCGAGCTCGAGTCCGCGGCGCATCCGAGCCCGGCGCAGCCGTGCGCCGTCGTACCCCGACGATCCAGCTTCTGCCTCGAGATCGTCGAAGGCCGCGAGGGCCAGAGGAGCGAGCGGTTTCGGCTCGTTTCGCGCCGGGCGTTCTCGCTCGAGTTCGAAGGCGGAACCGGCGGAGGCAGGCGGCAAGGGTTCCCCGGCGAGGCTCCCGTCGTAGGCGCGCCGCCGCTCGGGATCGGACAGCACTTCATAGGCGAGCTCAATCCGCTCCCGCAGACTAATCGCATCCTCCTCCCCGAAGACTGAGTAGGTCGCGAGCGAGTCGCTGGCATAGGCAGCCTGTGCCATGCGGTAGGCGCGTTCGATCTCCCCCGGATCCGCCTCGCAAGAGACCTCGAGGAGCTCGTAGTGGTTCTGCTCGCCGAGGGGCTTCATGCACCGCTCTCGCGCCATTCGGACTGCATCGATGCGCGGCGCGGATCCGCCAGCTTGGCCGCGATGCGCGCGAGATAGACCGCGGCGTCAGAGGCGGGATGCGAATCCACGAGCGGGCGGCGAGCGAGCATCGAGCGCCGCGCCGCTTCATCATGATTGACGTAGCCAAGATACTCCGCGTCGATGCCGAAGTATTTCTTGCATACGCTGCGCACCGCGAAGCCGAGCTTGATGTCCTCGCTCGTCCTCACCTCGTTCACCACGAGCCTCGGGCGGAACTGCTGCAAGGCCGCCACAAAGCGCGCTCCCTCGGCTGGGTTGAGCGATTGGATCTCGCGCAAGAGGTCCAGCGGAGTGCGGATCCCGCGCTCGTTGCGCTGGTCCATCGCCTGCGCAATGAGACGCCGCACGGGCCGGCTCTCGAGGACTTCGCGCATGCGGCGATAGAACGCGGCGCGCAGGAAGCTATAGGCATTCTCGACGGAGGTGGGTTCCGGAGAGAGCACGACGAGGCCCTCGTCGGCGGCGAGGAAGTAGTCGACCACGGCGGGGTGTGTCCCTGCCCCGAGGTCGAGGAGCACGAAGTCCGCGGGGAAGCGGTGGACGGCCTGGAGCAGGCGCTCGCGCCGAAAGTGGCTGGGCTGGGCCGCACCGAGGTGACCCTGGGTCGCCGCGATCAGCCTTAGGTTGCGCAGCGGCGTGTCCACGACCAGCTTGGCAAGATCCTCCTCTCGATGCGCCACAAAGTCCGCGAGGCTGGCGCGCGGGGAGGGCACACCCAAGCAGGTGTGCAGGTTCGCACCCTCGAGGTCCACATCGATCGCGAGGACCGCGCGGCCCCGGCGCGCAAGCGCGGCTGCAAGGTTGGCCACGAGGAAGGTCTTGCCGACTCCTCCCTTGCCGCCACCGCAAGCCAGGACCCGCGGGCGCGCTGCTCGCAGCGCAGACGCGAGCGGGGGAGTCGTGGAACCAAGGCTGGTGATGATCGATTCTCCCCCTCGCCGTGGGCGGCTACTCGGCGAGCTCGGTGTTCCAGTACGACGCATCCACCAAGTTCAGGAACGGTCGCCACTCGTTGTAGCGCACGCTCGAGAGCATGAGATTCATGAGCGGTGTCCAGCGCGGACGGGCGGGCGGCCGGCGCAGCGCAAGGCCTGCCTGCGCGGGAGTGTTGCCGCCCTTGCGCCGGTTGCACTCGAGGCAGCTGCACACCACGTTGTCCCACGTGCTGCGGCCCCCGAGCGAGCGCGGGATCACGTGGTCGAGATTGAGCTCGGAACGAGGATAGCGCACTCCACAATACTGACACGTGAACTTGTCACGCGCATAGATGTTGATCCGGCTGAAGCGCACATGGCGTTTGGGAACCCGGTCGAACGCAATCAACACGATGACCCTGGGCACGCGGATCGGACCGCTCGAGGTTCCAATCGCCTCCGCTTCGCGTGCCACCGCAAGCTGACTCCAGCCCTCAAAGTCGAAGGTCTGGTACTGCTCGTCGACAGCGCGCGCGATGCCCTGGTAGATCAGGGCGAACGCCCGCCGCACCGATGTCACGTGAATCGGCAGATAGGAACGATTCAGGACGAGGACGCTTGTATTGAGCATCGCCTATGCCCCGAGAACCTACCGAATGGACCCCGCGGGATCAACGCGGAGCCCACACGCGAGTCCAAGCGCCGCTTCGATTGCTGAAACATCGTCATCGAGCAAGGTGCGCACGTCGATCAGCACCACGCCCTCACGGATGCGCGCAATCACAGGAATCGGCGCTGTGCGCAGCGCAGCGGCAAGTGCTTGCGCACCGCACGGGGAGCGCAGAGCTACGACCCAGGTCTCGAGCCGTGCGGAGGGAAGCGAGCCGGCGCCGATCGGCGCTGCCTCCGGCCGGACTTCGATCTCAAGCGCCGAGCCTCCCACTTTCACGAGCCGATCGGCAAGCGCCCGCGCCCGCTCCTCGAGCACGGCCGCAGGCGCAAGCAGCTGGCGCAGCACCGGGAGCTCCTGCTCGCCACGACCCTCCAGCAGCACCTTCAGCGTCCAGTCGAGTGCGGCGATGCACAGCTTGTCGAGGCGAAGTGCACGGGAAAGGGGGTTGGCGCGCATCGCCTCAATCCGAGCGGCGCTGCCGAGCAGAATCCCGGCCTGCGGCCCGCCGAGCAGCTTGTCCGCGGAAAAGCACACGACGTCGGCGCCGAGGCGAAGCCGAGCCGGTGCGTACGACTCCCGCGGGAAGGCAGGCGCCCCCTCCCGCCCGAGCTCGACGAGCAGGCCGCTGCCAAGATCTTCGAGTACGGGAACGCCGCGCCGGCGCCCTATCTCTGCCAACTGTGCGAGCCCGACTTCGGAGACAAATCCACGCTGCTCAAAATTGCTGCGGTGGACCTTCAGCAAGAGGGCGCTGCGCGCTCCCAGAGCTCGTTCGTAGTCTGCGGCATGGGTGCGATTCGTACTGCCGACCTCCACGAGCGTGACACCCGCGCGCGCGCAGATCTCCGGAATCCGGAAGGAGCCGCCGATTTCCACGAGCTCGCCCCGCGAGACGATGACCTCCCTGCCGTGCGCCAAGCTGTTGAGTGCGAGGAGCAAAGCGGCGGCGTTGTTGTTGACCACGTGGGCGTCCTCGGCCCCGGAGAGGAGGGCGAGCTCCTCGTTCACCTGGGCGAGCCGATCCCCCCGCTCGCCTTCTCGAAGGTCCAGTTCGAGGTCGGAGTAGCTCGAGGCGGCAGCGGCCGCGGCCCGCGCCGCGCCGGGCGCGAGGACGGCGCGGCCGAGATTCGTGTGCAGCACGACGCCGGTCGCGTTCACGACGCGTGCGGGGTGAGGCCGCGCAAGCCATTTCGCGTGAGCCAGGGCGGTCGCGACGAGGCCCGCGAGGTCACAAGTCGCCTCCCCGCGCTCGGAAAGGCGGAGCCGGGCCTGCTCGAGGGCTCGGCGGACGCCGGCGCCCACGGCCCAGGCTGGGAGCCAAGGCCCCTCAGACCTCGCCTGGCGGATCACCCGATCTGCGGCCGGGAGGTGACGCCTGGGATCCCGCTTGACCTCTCCCCGTTCTTCCATGATGGTCTCACTTGGTTTGTGCGGCCCGACGGGCTTCGATTTCGGACGCGCGCCCTGTGTCGGGAGACGGAGCCGCGCAGGTCGGGTGACGGTGGACGGGCGGCGGGGTGCTGCGCGGAGCCTTCATCCGGAAGCTGGCGGTTGCCAACAAGAGGATCCTCGAATCGGAGGCCTCGCTCCCTGCAAGCCGGTCGGACCGTAGAGTGAGTTCTCGAGCGAGTCAACGGATTTGATATTGAATTCGGGAATTTAGAGAGCTCGGAGTCCTTCTGGCCGGCCCCCTAGGCCGCGCCGGTTCCGCATCGTCCCCGCCGCCACACGCGCCGTGCCCGAGACCGGTCGGCCGGGCCCGGCGTGTGTCTTGTGCGTCTCGCAAAGCCCCCGAGTGCCCGCCCCGGCGGAGCGCGCTTCCCGCATGGAAGGCCGCTTCGCCCGGGCAGAGGGAGCCATGCAGAACGAGATCCTGATCAACGCAGAGCCCGGGGAGACCCGGGTCGCGATCCTCGAGCGCGGCGTATTTTCCGAACTCCACCTCGAGCGTCGGGGCGAGCGCAGCGTCGTCGGCAGTGTCGTGAAAGGACGGGTGACGCGCGTGCTCCCGGGCATGCAAGCCGCCTTCGTGGACATCGGTCTCGAGAAGGCCGCGTTCCTGTATGCCGGGGACTACCTCGGCGAGACGGGAGAGCTCGACCTCGATCTCGTGGACGAAGACGACGCGCCGCGGCCGCGGCGCGGCGGCCGCGGGCGCAATGGAGCCATCCGGCAGCCGCCCAAGATCGAGACCCTCCTGCGCGAGGCGCAAGAGATCGTGGTCCAGGTTGCCAAGGAGCCGATCGGCACCAAAGGGGCGCGCATCACCTCCCACGTCTCGATCGCCGGACGTCATCTGGTGCTCACCCCCTGGGCGCAGCGGGTCGGTGTCTCGCGCCGCATCGAATCCGACCGCGAACGGCGCCGCCTGCGCGAAGTGGTGGAGCGTGTGCGCCCCCGCGATCTCGGGTTCATCATTCGCACCGCCGGTGAGGCTGCGCGGGACGCCGACCTCGAGGCCGACGTGCGTTACCTGACGACGGTGTGGGACGAGATCCAACTCAAGCAGGAAGAAGTGCGTGCACCGGCGGTGCTGTTCTCGGAGCTCTCGCTACCCCTGCGCGTGATCCGCGATTTTGCGAACGCTGACACCAAACGCATCGTCGTCGACTCGGCGGCGACCTACGAGGAGATGAAGAGCTTCGTACAGCGCTTTGTGGCCGATCCCAAGCCCCGCATTGATCACTACGAGGATCCGGAACCCATCTTCGACCACTTCGGAATCGAGGCACAGATCGACGCCAACCTGGGTCGTAAGGTATGGCTCAAGTCAGGCGGCTACCTGATCGTGGATCAGAGCGAGGCGCTGACCGCGATCGACGTCAACACGGGTCGCTACGTCGGCAAGCGCGAACTCGAGGACACGGTCCTCAGGACGAATCTCGAGGCGGTACGCGAGATTGTCTACCAATTGCGGTTCCGCAATATCGGGGGCCTCATCATCCTCGACCTGATCGACATGGAGACGGCGGAGAACCGCGAGAAGGTGTATCGGGCGCTCCAAGAGGCGCTGCGTCAGGACAAGGCCAAGACGAACATCCTCAAGATCTCGGAACTCGGCTTGGTGGAGATGACACGCAAGCGGACGCGGGAGAACCTGGTCCAGACCGTGTGCGAGCCGTGCCCGTACTGCGAAGGGCGCGGCTATGTGCTTTCGCAGCAAAGCGTGGCCTACAAGGTCCTGCGCGAGATCCGCAAGGATCTGCCGCGCTTCCGAGGCCGCGATATCGCGGTGGCCGTGCATCCGCGGGTAGCGGAACAGCTGCTCGGCCCCGAGCGCGCGACACTCGCCCAGTTCGAGCGGGACCTTGGCCGCCAGATTGAAGTGCGCGCCAAACCCGGGATGCACCAAGAGCAGTTCGAGGTGCACGCGCTCTCCGACGGACCCCCGGTCGAGTTCGCGATCCCCTGGCTCTCGCCCCCGCGCGTCGCCCCGCAGGTGCCTTTGGCCGAGTCGCCCCCGGCCGAAGCTGCGCAACCCCTCCCCCCGGCGCCGGCCGCGCCCGAGGCGGCGCCGGCCCTCGCAACGACCGGCGAGGCCGTGGTCCCCAGCGAGGAACCGCCTGCGCGCGGTTGACGCAGCGAGGGGATGGCGGATACTGCCGGATCCCAGGTTCCCAGGAGGCTGTCCATGTACGCGGTGGTCCGCACCGGAGGCAAGCAGGTTCGTGTGCGCCCGGGAGACGCAGTCCGGGTCGAGAAGCTTACGGGCGCCGTCGGCGAGCACGTGACCCTTGGCGAGGTGCTCTTGCTCGGTGGGAGCGAAGGCGCGGACCGCGTCGGAACTCCCCTCGTACCGGGCGCCAGCGTTGTCGGCACGATCCTGGCCCAGAAGCGGGGTCCCAAGATCACGATCTTCAAGATGAAGCGCCGCAAGGGCTACCGCCGCAAGCAAGGACACCGGCAGGAGTACACCGAGATTCTGATCGATCGGATCGAGGCCTAGACGATGGCGCACAAGAAGGGACAGGGCAGCTCGCGCAACGGCCGCGACAGCAACGGGCAGCGCCGAGGTATGAAGGTCTTTGGCGGCCAACACGTGAGCGCAGGCGCCATCTTGGTGCGGCAGGTCGGAACGAAGGTTCATGCCGGGCGCAATGTCGGTCTCGGCCGGGACTACACGCTTTTCGCGCGCTGCGACGGCGTTGTGCAGTACCGCCAGTCCCGCGGTCGCGTCGTGGCGCTGGTGGAGCCGCAGCCCACAAGCTGAAGCGGTCTCTCATCGCGACGGGCTCTCCCACTCCATGAAGCCCACAGAGCTATTCATCGATGAAACGCAGGTCTCCGTGGTCGCCGGCGCAGGCGGCAACGGATGCGTCAGCTTTCGCCGCGAAAAGTACGTGCCCCGGGGAGGTCCGGACGGGGGCGACGGCGGTCGGGGCGGGGACGTCGCGTTGGTCGCGGATCGCAATCTCGCGACACTGCTCGATCTGCGCTTGCGACCGGAGCTGCGTGCAGAGCGCGGTGCCCATGGCGAGGGGAGCCGACGCCAAGGCCGCGACGGCGCGAGCGTTGAAGTGCGCGTGCCGGTGGGCACGCTTGCGTACGATGCCGACGAACCTGCGGGCGGCCGGGCCCTCGTCGACCTCGCCACAGATGGCCAGCGCTTCGTCGCGGCCCGCGGGGGAAGGGGCGGTCGGGGCAATGCCCAGTTCGCGACCCCGACCCGCCAAGCGCCGGACTTCGCGGAGCCGGGCCGTCTGGGCCAAGCCCGGCGGTTGCGCCTCTCGCTCAAACTCCTCGCGGACGTGGGTCTGGTCGGCCTCCCGAACGCGGGCAAGTCGACGCTCCTGCGCCGCATCTCGGCCGCGCGCCCGCGGGTCGCGCCCTACCCCTTCACCACCCTCGTTCCCGTGCTGGGGGTGGCCGAGGCACTCGGTCGCCGCTTCGTGGTGGCGGACATTCCAGGGCTGATCGAAGGCGCCAGCGAAGGCGCGGGTTTGGGCGACCGTTTCTTGCGTCATGTCGAGCGCACGCGCGTCCTCGTTCATCTCGTGGATGTCGGCGCTTTTCGCCTTGAGGGCCGTGACCCGCTGAGCGACTACGCCGCGGTCCGCGCCGAACTCGAAGCGTACGACCCGCAGCTGCTTTCGCGCATCGAGATCATCGCGTTGAGCAAGCTGGACCTCGTCTCCGACCGGACTGAGCTCGAGCCCCTCGAGCGTGCCCTGCGCGAGCAGGGCCGTGAGGTGGTGCGCGTCTCGAGCGCGACCGGCGAAGGGGTGGAGGCCCTGCTTCACGCGGTGGTGCACGCCCTCGAGCGTGCACCGGTGGAAAGTCTCGGTCTTCCCAGCGAGGCTCCGGCCCCGGCATGACGCGTCGCGAGAGTGCGCGCAACCGGGAGGCGGCCCGCCGCGCCCGTCGAATCGTGGTGAAGGTCGGAAGCAGCATCTTGACCGACGCCGGGGCGCTGCGCGCGCGGGTCTTCACGCACCTCGCGCGACAGGTGGCCGAGCTCATGGACGAGGGTCGCGAGATCGTCGTCGTGTCCTCGGGCGCGATTGCGATCGGCAGCCGCGCGCTCGGCTGGACCCAGCCCGGGCGCTCCATGCCGGAGAAGCAAGCGGCGGCCGCACTCGGACAGATCGGGCTCGTGGAGCTCTACCAGCGCCGCTTCGCGCGTCACGGCAAGCAAGTGGCGCAGATTCTGGTCACGCGGACGGACTTGGAGGATCGCGAGCGCTTCCTCAACGCACGGCACACGCTAATGACGCTGCTGCGCCTCGGTGTGGTGCCGATCGTGAACGAGAACGACACCGTCGCGACCGAGGAAATCCGCTTCGGCGACAACGACACCCTTTCCGCGACGATCGTGAATCTCGTGGCTGCCGATCTGCTCGTCCTCCTCACCGACGTGGCGGGCCTCTACGCCTCGCCTCCCTCCCGCGAAAAACCCCTTCCCCCGCTCTTCGATGTGGTGGAGGCCATCACCCCCGAAATCGAGCGTGCGGCACAGGGCTCCGGCCACGCCTTTGGCCGAGGCGGGATGGTGACGAAGCTTGAGGCTGCGAAGAGCGCCGCACGGTCGGGCGCTGCCACCGTGGTCTGCAGCGGCCGGGGGCGTGAGACGCTCTTGCAGGTGGTGCGCGGCGAGCGCGTGGGTACGCTTTTCTGCGCCGGGGAGAAGCTGCGCA
>DATGZK010000091.1:0-54678 GCA_035489755.1 Myxococcota bacterium | reverse complement strand
CCGCGCCCGGCGCGCGTCATCGGCTCGTCCGCTGCGGCTCGCCGCTCGCTGGTTGAGTTCCGCGCGCTCCTCTTCGGTCAGTACGATCGTGTTTCCCATGCATACGATCATACTACCTTTTCATATGTTACAGTACACTAGTTTCCGGATTGGCGTCGCTTAAGCGCGCGACTGGGACAGCGCGGATCTCCGGGCTGTCTGCCTCGCATTGGGTGCCGAGTCCGAACGTTGCCCAGTTTCGGACATCCTCATCGTCGTCAGCAGCGAGGAGGACCAGAGCTTGGAGCGCAGGTAGCTCATCCCGCCCTCCCAGAACGACGGCGACTGCCTCTCGAACGTCGGCGGAAGGGTGTGCCGCGAGTGCGGCGATCTTCGCGGAGTCTTCACGCGAGAGGTGGCCGAGCGCAAAGAGAGCCGAACTAACTACGTTGGGGTCACAGTCGGCAAGGAGTCCTTCGAGGATAGGAGCGGATTGGCTGGCGAAAGGACGCCGGGGGCTAGCCACAACTTTGGTCGTGGCTCCGAGCTGCGCAAGAATGTCGGCTCCAAGCATCCTTTCAAGCCGTTGGTTGCTCGCGCACCACTCAGCCGCGCGTTGATAGACCAGCGGCTCCGCCTGCGCGTGGAGCACCCGCACGACCTCCCAGCGGTCATCAGACTGTCCCGCGGGGTCTTCCGCCGCCAATCGCTGGACACGCTCCAGCAACTCAGGCGTAGAAAGCGTCGTCAGCTGTTTCTGATCCACAGTCGCAATACCTCTGACGTTCGCCTGCAGGTCCGACCGATGGCGGCGAACCGACCGCCTGCCCAAGCAACACACCGGAGTCTCGAGCACCAGGCGCCCTTGCGTCAATCACCGACCGTCGGCCGCCCGGGCGTTGGCCTCAATCAGGGCCCGCCTCGCTCGTGGCCGCGTGCGCGCAAAGTTCGTGGTGGTTTCCAGGTTCGTGAATGTGCAACTATGCTGGTGTTATCAACCGGAGTGGTGAACTCGCATGAACGGCAGAATTGTGTTGTGCCTCGAGGTTCTCCTTACTTTCGGTTGCGGCGCCGAGTACGCTGCCTTACACACCACACCGCCAGGCGCCAGAATCTTCGTCAATGAAAAGTTCGTTGGCTTGAGTCCCACGACCTTCATGATTGGTCGGAATGAGGGTACGCACTATCGGGCGGTCCTGGATTGATACCCGCCCGCAGAAGGGCAACTGGAAACGCGGATCGCACCAGAGCGGGTTATCGCAACTTTAGTGACGGTTGGGATTTTCGCGATATTTATGGACTACCACTACCATCCAACGACCTACGTCGATCTCGGCCCGCCGTTGAATCCGTCGCCCGAAAATCTCGGCGGGAGGACTAATCCGTCGTCATCACCAGAGGAACGCTGCACGTTCAAAACATGTACGATCAGCGCCTGATAAACGAGCAGGAGTACAACCGGCTGCGTTCGGAGATCTTGCACGAGCTCAGCCGATCGAAATAGCCCCGATCAGTGAGGCACATCGCGCACGGCGGTGTCGGACGGCGAGAATCACGAAGTCCGCTGCACCAATGACAACGCCCCGACCGAAGCCGGGGCGTGTCACGAACGAAATCGAGTGGAGTCTAGGTCTTCGCTTAGCTCCACTCCAGCATCTTTCCAGAAAGCGTCCGGGTCTTGAGATCGAGGTGGCCATCCGACGCATGACATTTGCCATCGGAAGTGCTGACGATCAGCCGCGTTCGCCACTTGTGCTTGCCCATCTCCTCCCACGTGCCCTCACCAGTCCCCGCCACGGTATCGCCGGTGTCGAGGAAACCCTGGCCACGCCAGCTGAGGGGCCCGCTCTTCGCCCCGGGCTCGCCCCGAAAGGTCAGAGTCCCGAGGACGGTCCCGTATCCTGTGGCCGGCCCGTCGAGGTTGATCTGTACCACGCCGCCCTCTAGCGCGTAGCTCGTGGTGATCGACTTGAGTGTAAAGTCTCCGATTTCCTTGCCGATTGCCATGACATGGTCTCCCTTTTTTCGTTGTTTCGTGTCTCTCTGTCTTCTCTCAACAACAAACTGCTCTTCTCAAAAGGTCACTGCCCCGAACGCGCAGTTGCTCACGGCGCAGATTGGGCGTGAGTGCCCTCGCGCGGAAAACTGGCTTTCTTACCTTCGTTCTGAACGGGGTCGGCACGTCGAAGAACTGCCAGCACGATACGGCTGGACGACCTTCGTGACACCATTCGCAGTCAAAAGACATAGGGTCGGCGACCGAGTTGACCGCCAGCCCCATGTATTGGGCTAGCCCTTTCTAGGGCTGCGAAACAATCATTTCTGGGAGGAGGTTCGGCTCAGTCCAGAAGAGCCGCTTCGTGGGAGCTGAGGGCGACTCGCTAGCTACAGATCCGCCATGACGGACCCGGAATCTAATCCCATGAATGCCTATACCACGTTGCTCAGTCCGCGTCCATCACAGTCGGCCCCGCGTGGCGACCTATTGTTTTGACGAAGTGCCCGCGCTGGTGGGCGTGGCGGCGGGGTTCGAGGCGCGTCGCGGCTTCAGGGAGGGGGCGGGGTAGTCCCACCCGCACGCCCTCGCGGAAAACTGATCGTGGCTAAATCGACCGCAGTCACACCAGAGTTACACCCTTAAGTCACCGCGGCGGCGTCGATTCCTTGCGAAACAGCTCATAGCTCTCCATCAGGTGGTCGTGCCACCCGTCCGAGAGTGGGTGCACGCCGAGATCGGCGACGCAGAACCGGATCACGTCTTCGATCACCACGTAGCCAGTGGGCAGGTGGAGATCCTTCAGCAGGACACCGTCGCCGAGCCCCAGATTTACTGGGCCTTGAACGTGGTGCCTGCACCATCGGTCTTCGTCCGTAGGCCAGTGCTTCAGATATTCCCAGCGGAGAAGAGCTTCCCTCTCGTCGCCAGGTGTGAACGTGCCGGAAGCGTAGAGCTTGTACTGGTACGAGAGCGTCGCAACCTGGTGTTCTCCGTCGACCAGGCGTGTCTCGCAGCGCTGCCCAAGATAGAGGCCCATCTCGCCGTGTCTCGTTTTTAGCGGCACGGCTACGGCGTGACCACGCCGCCGGAACGCCAACTCCATGCTTCCCGTGACCTCGCCGGCACCTTCGAGAAGCGGACCGTAGAGGCGCGATTCAGTGATGGTGAGGACGCGGTTGATCCTGTCCTTGAACTCGCCGAGTGCTTGTTTGGGAGTACGGGCGCGGAGCGGCAGGCTAGGCCGCCGGCAGCATCTCGATCAGCAGGCCAAGATCGGTCCCGATCGGACCCTGAGGGAGCGCGCGTCGGCGGGCAAGCTCAAGTGCCTGGTCGAAGGTCAGCCCGATCGCCTGCGCCTCGACCGCAATCAGGCGGTGGAACTGGTCTACGCTGAGCACCTGGCCCTTCTCCATTGCGCTCAGGATGTCCGCCGGGAACTCGGGCATATCTCCCTCGCTTATGCCTGGTGGCATAAATGTACCCCTCTTCGGCAATACCAACCAGCTTGTTAAGTTGGTCGACTGTTGGCGACGCCGGAGCCATGCATCCGTCGAGATAACCCCCCGGAGCCGCCACCGTTCCAACTTCCCGCTCAACAATCCGCATCGCTGCCAGAATCGGAGCCATGATCCGCCGTGCCGACCTCCGGACGGCTGGTGAGGTGCGGCGCATCGAGTCGTGGAGTCGGACCGAGTCAGAGGCGCTCCTCACTGTCGCGCGGGAGCATGAGCCGCGGTTCGCTCCAGTGCTGCACTTCTTGATGGCCACCGGAACCCGTCGCGGTGACGCATTGGCATTGCGCTGGGAGGATGTGGAGTTCTCGTCGCGACAGATCACGATCCGCCGTGCGATTACCCAGCGGCGCCTCACGACGCCGAAGAGCGGGAAGGCACGGACGGTTACGATGGCAGGGGGGCTGGCTGCCGACCTATTTGACCTCGGCGCGCAGCAACGCGTGGACGCGATGCGAAAGGGCTGGCCCGAAGTACCGCAGTGGGTCCTCTGCTCGGAGGTGGGAACACCCTGGGACGAGCGGAATCTTGAGCGTGCCTGGGCTCGCGTAAGGCGCCGCGCGCAGAAGATGGGCGTGAGGCCGCTCAAGCTCCACACGGCGAGGCATACGTTCGCGACGCTCGCACTGGAGGCGGGTCGTAGCTTGCGCTGGGTAGCTGAGCAGCTCGGGCACTCCGACCCCGCGCTCACGCTTCGCGTCTACGCACACGCCCTGCGCTCCACCGAAGCCGACCTCGCTTTTGTGGACTTCGGATCAGCGGCGTCGGGCGGAGATAAAGGCGGTCCAGTGGCTCCCGAATCCGTCTCCAGCCGTCTCCAAACTGCGCTCGACGGCGACGGAGGCGTCCGAGAATCGTGTAACTCGTTGGAAATACTGGCGCGCCGGGAGGGATTCGAACCCCCGACCCTCAGGTTCGAAGGCTTGCACCTGGTCGCGCGCAGCATGACGTGTAACGCAGCATAGGATCGAGGGTTTTCACGCTTCGGGGTAAGCAATCTGGTGCCGTCGGCTTTGGCCACCAGTGGCCCCGAGAGGCCCTGCGTCATCGGTCCCCAGTAGCACTGCGCGCCGATCACCCGCGGCGACGGGGGCCGCCGCGATCCCTCCTAATCGCTGCGCGCCGTGGGTCCCCGCTTCGTGGCATAGTGCTGCGCGGGCGGCCCGTAGGCGAGTGCTGCTCAGGTGTGTGGTGCAACGATGATCGACCTTAAGGTGCTGTTCGACCGCTTACCCGGTGAGATCGAACGCCTCCATGCGTGCGGCACTGAGCCCCGGCTTGCAGAAGACCGCAGCAAGCTCGTCATTACAATCGACGCACTTGATTTCGAGGGCACCGTCTCCGCTTGGTTGAACGGATGCTGCGACATTGATCTCATCCGTCGCGGGGCCAGAGCAAGAGACGGCAAAGCCTGGCATGGAGAATTTTCCGATACTGAAGCGGCTATTCAGGCACTCGTGGCTGTCATCGAATTGCTCCCCGAGCTGCCTGAGTAAGCAGGCCATGAGAGTAACGGCTCATCGGCGGGCAAATGTGAGTCGAGGCACCCGCCTGCCCTTGGTCTGCGGGGGTCGTCGCGCGCGGCGCCTCTCCGTGGGCGCCTGCGCGCGAAGTTCGTGGTGGGTTGGGGCCGGCGCGTGTGCGAGCTTGGATGCGCGCGATGAGTTGAGCGGCGGCTTGATACCATTCGGTGGATGAGCCAACGCTCGCTTCACCGTGATTGCTCCTTGACCAGACCTCCCGGAAAGGAGCAAATTGTCAAGGACTTCGCCGTGACGAGCGAAGCTCCAGGCGGCTCCGCAATACGTGAGTGCATGCTCGTCTTTCGCACACCTGTTTCGCATGCAACCCTAGAGGAGGGAGAATGAACGAGCAGACTCTCCAATCAGCCGATCCCTCTGCAGTACCTCAGATGACCCATTTGATCTTTGGGTTTATCACGACGCAGGCGATTTATGTTGCCGCAAGGCTCGGAGTCGCTGACCTGGTCCAAGAGGCACCAAAGACTGCGGATGAGCTAGCACTCGCGACTGGGGCTCATGGTCCGTCGCTGCGCCGTTTACTTCAGCTTCTCGCCAGCCTCGGCGTTTTCGCGGAGAACACAGCTGGTCGATTCCGACAGACTGCACTCAGTGCGACGCTGCGCGGTGATGTTGCCGGATCCATCCGAAACCTGGCGATAATGTTCGGCAGCCCCTTTTTTTGGAAGGCATGGGGAAACCTGTTTGACGGGGTGGAAACCGGCAAGCCTGCCTTTGAGCGCGCTCACGCAGCGACCTTCTTCGATTATTTGGAGGCTCACGCCGAGGACGGCGCAATCTTCAACGCCGCGATGTCGGCAGGTTCTTCGATCAGTCTTCCGTCGATCATCAAGAGCTATGACTTCTCGCAGTTTGAGAAAATCGTGGATGTTGGGGGAGGGCACGGCGCTTTGCTGCACGGAATTCTTTCCGCAAACCCGACAGTGCGCGGCGTACTAGCCGATCTGCCGGCCGTTGTCGCGGGTGCTTCGACAGTCCGAACTGGAGAGATCGCGAATCGATGTGAAATCTGCGCTGTGAATTTCTTTGAGGCTGTGCCCGAAGGGGCGGACGCGTATCTGATGAAATCGATTATCCATGATTGGAGCGACGAAGAGTCGTTGACGATCCTAAACAATTGCCGGCGTGCGATGGGTCCCCACGGAAAGCTTCTGCTGGTCGAAAGGGTCCTGAGATCGCCTAATCAACCTGACCCGGCAAGGTTCATGGATTTGAACATGCTCGCGCTACTGACTGGAAGGGAGCGAACGGAGGCGGATTTCAAGGCACTCCTCCGTCGGGCTGGGTTCTCTCTCACGCAGGTAGTTCCGGCGGGCGAAAACTCAATTGTCGAAGGTAGGCCCGTTTAGCGTCACGAGCGCCGACGAAGAGGCGCGCTCTCCGCGCGAGGCGCTTCGCGCATGACAACGTCGGATGGCGAGGCCCACGATTGCCTCATTGAACTTGCGTATGAGTTCCTCGAAGATCGTCCCCATTGTGGGGTTGTCGACCACGTTGGGGTGAAGATCAACATTCTTGAAGCGTTCCATGACCTGGAAGAGAAGCCCCGCCTCGTCGAGCTTGCTGATGGTGTTTTCGAAGTCGAACTTCTCCAGCACCTCGCGCATGTTGGGGCTGAAACCGGCGATGTAGTTCCGAAGGTTGGCGGCGAGGTGCGGCGCGTCCGCCACGAGCTTCTCGAAATCGTAACGGGAAGTGTTGTAGAAGGCGAAGCCCGAGGCCTCGCGTAGCTGGGGATCGAGGTTCTCCAGCTTCCCTTTGAACCTAGCCTGTCTCTCGAGAACCTTTGCCTTGCTAGGAGCGAGCACGCAGTCCAGCCGCCGCAGCACGGTGAGCGGCAGGATCACGTCCTGATACTTGCCTCGCTTGAAGGTGTCGCGGATCAAGTCCGCGACACCCCAGATGAAGCTCACGATCTCGCTGTGGTTCACGGATGAGACTTTCGCCCGGACCTCGGGCTCTCCTCGGCGCTCGGTCGGGTCGTGCGCTTCCTTGCGGGCACGTGCGGTCGGGACCTCCTGGAAATGCGATGACAACCATCGCACAACCCACCCGGTCGTAGGCGCCTAAATGCGCCCGGGGGTGGGTTCATTCCTGCGTGGAGTACGTTTGGGCGAGTATCTCCCGGCGTCCGCTACCCCGTCCAGCACCACGATCGGCACCACTCTGGGTCTTTGCGCCCAGCTCGCCGCCAGCCTGGTGACCGATATATGCTTGGCGCGGACGGCCTCAGGCCCGGGGCGCCCGCGTTCCGCTCACCCCCGCCAGACCTGCTTGACTCCTACCTCACTCCAGACAGTATGCTTGCCAGGCGGATTTGAGGGGTTGGCCACCGGTCGGGAGAACGATTCCTTGCTCAACAGGCTGTCGGGTGCTCTGCTTCTCCTCTTAGTCGGCGGACTCTACGCCCTCCCGATACACGCCGGATGCATCTCCGACTGCAAGGATGAGTACGAATCTGACGTCGAGGATTGCTCCCTCACAAACGATGAACCCGAGGATGCCGCCACCCACAAGATGTGCCTAGACGAAGCCCAGGCCGACTATCGGGACTGCGTTAAGGAGTGCCAGTCTTGAAAGTGATGGCGCGGCTCCTTGTTGCTTTCGCTGGGGTGGCCCTCGCCACGGCGAGCTTCGCCGCCGACAGCGTCTCTCCCGCTGACGCTAGCAAGCACGTCGGCCAGCACACCCGCGTCTGTGGCAAGGTCGTGAGCGCCAAGTACGCGCAGTCCTCTCGCCACTCTCCAACATTCCTCAATCTCGATGAGCCGTATCCCAATCAGGTGTTCACAGCGGTGATTTGGGGTGACGCGAGGCCCAGGTTCAAGACTGCGCCGGAGCTACTCAAGGGTCACGCCATCTGTGTTAGTGGCACGATAACGGTCTACAAAGGGCGCGCGGAGATGGAAGTGTCGGTACCAGCGCAGATTGAAGAAGTCCAACCAGCATCGAGATGAGGCGGCGGGGCACCTCCTGGCATACACAGGGCTGAGCGGCGCCCCATGGCCCCAAAAGCGAACGCCGCGGAGTGCCGAAACATGACGAAACCCACCCTCGCCTTGGTCGTGTTGCTGCTCTCACTGGCGCCGGAGCCGTCGATGGCCGATCTGTGCACTCGCAACCTCCGGCGTCTCGAAGGATGGACAATCATCTCCGTTACCCAGGTCGATGGCGAATTTGAAGGCTGCGAATTCGGTCGCGTGATTAAACTGATGGATGGCTCATCCCTCCGATGCTCGACCTACAACTACACCTATTCGTTTAGCCCGGACGCCATTGTCTTCGGAAAGAAAGCCACGAACGAAGGAACCACCCTTCTCATGGTCAAGGTCCTCATAGAAGACGAGCTTTACGATATGACCCCTCTTCCGGTGAAGTAACGTCCAATGTCATGTCGGCTGTGTTGTCTCGACTTTCAAAGGTGGGTACTTAGGAGCCTTCTGGGGCCGCCGCGCGCACTAATCTCTGGGCGGGTCTCCCCGCCTACCCTCTCCCCAGGACGGCACGCGCTCCGAACCCCGCCGCCACGCTCGCCAGTGCGTAGACCGGACCTCGGGCTAGAAGCTGGCGCGAGGACGGTCACCAGTTCCCCCGGGCAAGAGCGCCCGAGAACTGTCGCCCATGCGACCCCAAAGGGTCTGCGCAACGTGGGATGATGTCCACTGGAGATGCCCGCCCGATCGAGTGGGCTCCGTCTGCGAGGGATGGCCGCGCGAGCCGATCATCGGAGAAATATCGATGCGCCTGCGATTCGCGCGTCTCATGCAGTCAGCCACTTCGATGCTCTGCATCGCGGCGGCCATATGCCGACAGGTTCGAACCGTACCCACGCTAATCGCGATTGCTCTGTTCGAGTTGGCGTCGCCGCCGTCTCAGGGGGCCATGCTCGGATCAATCCCAATGCCCTTGGGCCTTGGCGGCGCAACGAACGTCCCGATCCTGACCTTCGGTGTCACGCTGTGCGTCAGTGCGGCCGATCCTTGTCCCGATTCAAACACACTGTTTCAATCGCTCTCGCTGACGATGGCAAACGCGGGACAGACTTTCACCGCAACCGCCGCCAATGACCCGGCTTTCAACCCGGTCGTCTCCTTGCTCACGGACGGCGTCGATGATGATGAGGTAGCAGTCTCAGCGAGCATCGGGTCCGTATCGGGTGGCACCACCGCCACGAAAAGCTACTTTTTTTCCGGTGCTCCGGGTAGTTCCAATGGGATTGACTTCGCCGGCGACCGGATCGACTCGATCTCGCTGATCCTTGGCTCTGACATAATGGTCACCTACGATGGCACCTTTTCATCACTCTCGGGTAACGCCACCTTCCAGATCGATGGCGTCGTTCTCGTCCCAGAGCCGACCACGCTGCTGCTTCTGGGCTCAGGACTCGCGGGTCTCGCCGTTGCAGGAGTACGTCGCCAGCGCGTGTAGCTCCGGCTTCAGCGATGCCTGATCGACACGCCTCGGCTTCAGTCGGGGTGTTGTTCGTTTCTCCGGTGCAGATCAGGGCCTCGCTGTCCGACGCCGCCGTGCGCGAGACGCCTCGCTCGGAGAGCGCGCCTTTCTGCAGCTTCTTCTGGGAGTGGGGTGGACGTTCGAGGTATTCCCACGAGCGCTCTGACGCGATCTTGGTTTCATTTTCGCGAATCTCGTTGGTGGGGACCGCCGCAGCTTTAGCCGCCGTTAGCGCGGCCGCCCCTCGACACGATTGGAACAGAGTCGGTGTCCTGAGCAGATTTGGGCGGGTGGCCCGTAGGCCCAAATCGCGGACAGGGACTCAGCGTGGGGCAGGCGATATTCGCGGACCACGGTGGTTTAAAGATTGCCAGCCCGACTCAAGGCAATCACGAGCGCCATCATCGCGAGCCCGACTGCAATCCCCATCAGGTCGAGATCCATGGGGCTTTTCCCCTCAAGCGGACCGTACACCCGCACTGAGAGCTGCTGGATGACTTTCGCGTGAGGAGCTGGGTGCCGATCACGGAGAACCTGGGTCATTTGCGTGGCGCCACGATGGAGCCGGCGCTTGGCTGAGCGCGAAGCGCACTGTCAGGACGTCCGCCGGGCCGCTCGCACTGAGCGCATCCGGAAGCCACGAGGAATCGCTCACGGGGCCAGGCGCTCTGGGGTATAACGAGGTCTCGGCGGCAGAGATATGCGTCGAGCGCCAGGAGGGGCTCCGCCATACGTCGCAAGCTGGTGTAATTGGCTCATGGGCGCATAATGGGGCCCGGGGAGATGTAGCTCCACATGCTTTGCTGACCCGATCGTCTCCCCGCGGCATCCAGATTCGGAGCGGTCGCATACACGTACGTCTGGAGCAAGCTGTCCTACGGTCCTAGCTGCAGGTCTCCGAACACTAGCGCGCCTCCATCGGACTGAAGTGTCAGCCCGACAGCTTGGAGCTGGAAGCCCTGGAAGTTCGGCACCGGATATGTCACGTCAATCGATTTTGTGGCAAGGTCCGACGTCAGGGCACTGTCAAATGTCGATTCGAAGAAATTCAGTGCGAAGGATGGGAAGGACGAGGGCACGTGCACCGTCTGCGACGCCAATGCCTTGAAGTTTTGGATTGTCACATGAATGCACGCGAGCGCGGGTGTACTGGTGGACTGTCGCGAGGGGCACGCAGGCGTCCCTGGCGTCGGAGAGGTGGTGGGCGAGATGAGGGCGATCCCTAGGTCGGCCTGCAGATCCAGGGCCTTGCGGAAAACGTCCGTGCCGTCCGAGGTGGGGATCTCGAGCAGAAGCTGACCGACCTGCGCCTGCGTAGACCCCGGCGCGGCCCCCGGTTGGCCCGTGAGAATCGGAGCCAGCGTGGGAATGAGGTTCACCTTCGGCTGGAGGCGGAAGAGGGCCAGGGAATCCGCGTACGCCGACAGGTCGATCGACTGCCCCGCGAGCAGCGTAGCCATCTCACCACTCGCAGTGAGAGCGGCAAGGAGCTGGTTCAGCGTGTCGGGAGCGAGGCCGAGCGCCAAGTCGTACGTCTGACCGCTGGGCGCGAGGAGCGGGAAAGGCGGGTGCTGTGCCTGCGTCTGGTAGATCCGGCTCGCGTTCGGCCCGAGACCGGCCGGTCCGCTGGGGACGAAACCGGTATCGAGGTCGAAGGCCGCACCGATTAGATCCACCGTCACGGCGTGGAAGCGTGTGCTGAGCGTCACGTTCAGATTGGAGAGGACGTTCGACAGGTTGATCGCGTTTATCGCATTCTGGATCGCGTTGCCCACGGGACCCGGATCACTCGGGTTGCTGCCCCCGACGGCTGCGAGGATCTTGTCGTGGGCGCTCCCCTTAGCGTCGGCGATGGCGGCCAGCGCACCGCACGCGGGGTTGTCCGTCTGGACGTCGACACTGCCGAGGTCGAGGGTCGGAAAGCCGGACACGTTCTTCACAACGACCTGCGAAGGGTCGGTCGACAAGGGTTCCACGGTGTACTGCAGGACCAGGTGCGCGTTTGAGATATTGAAATAGACCGCGCAACCCAAGCCTCCGTTGCTTACGCCTATGTTCACGCCAAACATCACATCGATCTGCAGCAGATTCGTGAAGGTGCTGACGTGAATTATGGGCTGGTCGTGGAATACGACATATTCCACGTTGCCCGTGGCCGCGGCGTTCCCGATATCACCGACAGGGAGGTGCCCTCCGATATATTGGCCGATGTTGTCGAGCGCCCAGGTCTCGATCCGTGCGCCAAGGCTCGTGGGAGAGAGCACGTCGGACTCTACCGAGGGTCCCACGATGGCGACAACACGCTGCGACGACGTCCCGAACCTGGCCTGCGTGGAAAGCCGGGTGGCATCGATCACGATCGGGTTCAAGGTGGCTCCCGAATCGATCGGTACGAATCCCTCGAACCAGCCGTCGGCGGCGACCTGGAGCGTTGTGTCCACCGGTACGTGACGGGAAAAGGGCGGAATGAGTTGCGCCCGGACCTGTTGGCCGGTCACCGGATTCGGGAGCAGGGTCTGAGAATGGACGACCAGCGTCGAGTCGACGGCGGCCACGTTCCGAAGAAAGCCACTGACCCATGCGTACGTGCTACCAGGGTCGTAGAACACGCCGTGCGCGGGCGATTGGAGATCGATATGCGGCGGCGCCTGTGCCGCCGAAGGGGACGTCTTGAAGAACTGGCTCTTCATGATCGCGACGTCGGCGAAATTCACGACGCCGTCATGATTCAAGTCGGCCGGCGGGTAGTTGGTGAAAAGGTGCTGCATTAGGATCGCCAGGTCCGCGAAGTTCACGACACCATCGCCATTCAGGTCCGCGGAGAGCCGGCACGCGTCGCCGATGCCATTGCCGACCGAATCCTTCTGGTCGGGGTTGTAGACGTAGATGCAGTTGTCCGCGCTGTCGGGGACTCCGTCGCCGTCCGAGTCGGGCGGGATGGGGCGCATCGGCGGCGTGGGGAAGCCGCGCAGGTCGGCGCCGAGCGAAACCCACAGATCGCCCACGTCCTCGCGGGTGCAACAGAAACCCGCCGCGCTTGCACCCCCTCCCCTTGAGACTTCGATTAGATCCGGGTGACCGTCGCCATTGACGTCGGCCAGCTGACAAACGGTTGGATCTGCGCAGTACTGGTCGTCTACGTGCACCGTGGCCCCGAAGGACGTCCCGTTCGAAACCGCGACCGTGACGCTGCCGTCGGCCTGGATCGCAACGAGGTCGTCCCGTCCGTCGCCGTTCACGTCCGCGACCAGGAACTGGACGGCGTTCGGTCCGACCTGACCCGCCCAGCTCTGGGCGGCCTCAAAGGATGAACCGGTCGACAGCGCGACGTAGACGGCACCGCCGGGCCCGATGGCCACGATGTCTGCGCGCCGATCGCCGTTGAAGTCGCCCACGAGACACTGGTAAAGGCCGCTGCAGGGAGGGCCGCTCCAGTCCGTCGCGTTCTCGAAGATGCGCGGCCCGAGGATGCCGATCGGAGGGATGAGCTGGGGCGCTAGCTTGTTCACCGGAGGCCCCGGGCGGTTCAGCGCTACGAGGACGCTCCCGGTGGCCGGGATTGCCGCTGCGTCGGCGAAGCCATCGCCATCGAAGTCGCCCACCAGGAACGAGGTTCCCTGGCTCGCGAGAGTCGAGCTCCAGACCCGCGAATCGACGAAGGCCGTACCGTTCGAGACCGCAACCGTCACATTGCCGCTCGCCGGGTCGAACGCCACGACGTCGCTTCGCCTGTCGCCGTTGAAGTCCCCGAGAGCGCAGACCATCGTGGCTCCGGCGCAGAAGCCGCTCGCCCAGGTCTGCGGTAGTTGCGGGAATTCGGCTCCATTCGAGAGCGCGACCTGCACGTCACCGCTCACTGGAAATGCACCGGAGACGCCGACTGCATCCGCCTTGCCGTCACCGTCGACGTCGCCGAAGCCGATCGCTTTGGGAGAAATGAGGAACTGGACGGCCCAGAGGTCGAAGCGCTGAGCCGGCACTGTGGTGAGAAAAGGCTTGGCGGCGCTTCCCTGACAGTTGTCTTGGGCATCGCAGAGATAAACATAGAGTGTGACGGTGTCGGTGATCGCGAAGGTAGTCGTGCCGTCGCAGAGGTGACCAGACTGATAGGGGCGGCAGTTAAATCCGTCCGCTTCGAGCTGTTGGAGCTGTATGGTCGGCGGAGGAGGAACGTTGCCGTTAATCCCTCCCCCTCCTGTGTTGCCGCCTCCGCCCGGTGGAAGGGCGGCGGCGGCTGTAGCGACGAACAGTGCCATGGTGAAGCCAAGCCACCTGGAGAGAGCACGTCCGCGCATTGGACCCTCCGACGGCTGGCGCGGGCCGTCCGTCCGGAGCGACGGTCCTGCGCAATGCGTCAGAGTCAGAGATTGGCTGAAAGGCCCGACCAAAGTCCATTACCTTTTCCTTAGCTTTCAATCTGTTGTGCCGGCCCTCGGCACCTCACTGCACTTCTTCTGGCGGGCGGGATCTATGCCGGGGCTATTCCACCACATTTTTGAGTCTCCTGCGATGCTCTCACTTCCCTCTCGACAGGCGCAAGGTCACCAAGGCGCTTTGCTGTTCGATGCCGACGGGAAATTGGACCTTCAACTCCCAGTTGATCGACACAAACGCGTTCTGCCGACCACTCCTCCATGGGGATGCCGGGCTTGAATCCTATGTCGCCCCGACCCCTACCAAGGAGAAAGGCGGATGCTGCGAGCATTGTGTTCCTTCGCGGGCCTCACCTTCGCCGCACTGTCGGTAGCTGGTCCGGCCCGTTCTGCGAGTGTGATCAGCGCCTCCATCTTGAACGGGGCCGCCTGCACGGGAAATGCTGCGGCCAAGTGCTTCCAACCAGGTGACGATATCCAAGCGCAACTGCGCTTCAGCTTTCCGGATTTAAAGAGCTTCGGAGGCGGCTTCGACGTCAACTTCGACGATGCACTGGCAAGCGTCGAATCGTTCAATCTCGACCCGATGTGGGGATTCGACCCGGCTCAGCCCACCAACTCCTTTAGCCGACCACTCGGCTTCTTCACGGTCGACCCGCACCTCGTTGCGGTCGGGCAGTTCACTCCCTTCGGTGGCGACGGGGTGATCGGCACCCTCGATCTCAAGGCGAACGCCCTCGGCGACGGCTCCGTCACGCCCGCAGCCGGTAGCGATTCTGTCACCCAGAATCCCGCGGGTTCGTTCATCGACGAGCACGGGGGTGTTCTGCCGGTCACCTTCCAGGGGGCAGCCTTTAGCATCGTTCCAGAGCCCGGAACTCTGCTGCTCGTCGCGGCCGGCATGGCCGGACTCGCGGCGCACCGTCGCGTTTAGTTCAGTTCAGGGCCTTTTCAAGCTCGGGCTGTAGTCACATCTAGAAGTCACATTGTTGAGATCTGTCATGGTGGGGCAGCTGTGCTGCTGTGCGCCCACCGTTTGCCGTTGGGAGGACGGCCATGAGGCGATGGGATCAGTTGCTAGACACCCACCCAGGGGTACAGCCGTCACGCGGCCAACGGGGAGTCCGTAGCGAAGCACTGCGGCACGGTTCGGTACGGCCAAAGCACGCCCCAGATTTGAACACTCGTGTTCGCCATCGGACCGCCCGAAGGGACGCGAACCCCTACGGTGCCCCCTCGGGGACACCACGGAGTTTCACAGTCTATTTGCGAGCCAGGTATACGCGCGCGAGTTGGCTGTGGGAGGGGTGGGGCATGGGGGTGGCCGTTTAAGAACGGCTAAGGCAGTTCTACACTATATGGTGTATGTCCCGACCCACAAATCTAGTTATAAGAGCCCCCTTTCCACTCCGCGCACCCTCGGTGGTTGGGTCTCCCCCCCGGTGCCGAGCCACCGGTCCCCCATCCCCTCGAAACACCTGCAACGGTGCAACACCCCTCGCTGGCGCTCGGGAGCTGGGCCTTACGGCCACGGGGTAGGTCTCTGAGGCGCTCCCTCCTCGGTCGCACCGGATCGGGGCACCCGCCCCTCTCGGAGGACCATGGGCTAGGAAGTGCCTTTCGGGCGCAGGGCCAGAGACCGGAACCACTACCCCTGCGGACACTGCCCCGGTAGGGCTCGCTCGTGCTAGCGGCAAGCGAGTCGGTCGCGGCAGGGAAACCGTTGTGCCACGACGTTGCCTCACAATTGCAGCCGGTCACGATTTGGCTGCACAATGGCTGCACTCGGACCGCTCGCACGTGTGCGAAGCGGAGATGCCCTCGCGACAAGTTGCTGATTCAGTGAGACAAATTCTGGCGCGCCGGGAGGGATTCGAACCCCCGACCCTCAGGTTCGAAGCCTGATGCTCTATCCAGCTGAGCTACCGGCGCCCGGTGGATCCCAAAGGTGCGAGCAGGGTACCGGGGGAGCGGGGGACTCCGCCACCGAGCACGACGTCCCTTCGGGAGGACAACCTCAAAGCGGCCGTGGCGGTTGTATACCCAAGGCGTCTTAGCCGGCGACGGCGAGATGTGCCCGAACCGCCAAGGAAGGCACGTCGAGACCGTGTCCGCAAGACGACCGGCAGGCCTTGTGCGCGCAATGAAGGCACACGTCTGCGACACCCTCTATGTGGGTTGCGGGACCTACCGCCCGAACGCCGGTCCTGCGTAGCGTGCGATACGTGCTCCGAGCGAGCTCGAGATCGTCGTAGTCCTCGGCATACATCCGTACGCGCATCACATCCGCGATCGGCACCTCGAGTGGGCAGGCGTCGACGCAATCGTTGCACCCATACCGGCACTCCATCCGTCCATTCATCGCCTCATAGCGCTGAAGGATCCTAAAATCCGCCGCTGCGGTTGCGTTCGAGCCTGAAGCGCCTAGATACTCGTCGATTCGGTCTGGACTCTTCATGGTGACGATGAGGGCATCGACGCTTCGGTTTGCGAGCACCCAGCGAAATGCGGCCTGGGCGAAGGTCGCTCCGCCCACTTCGTAAGGCCGCATGTCATTGAGGCGCGCGCCGCGCAGCGTCTTCATCGCAATGACACCGACACCCTTCTGCTTGGCTTTACCGAGGACACGCGGGAGCTCGTTGTTCACTGCAACGAAATCAAAGTCCTTCGTCAGCTGTGCCACAAAGCCCGGATCCTGACCAAAGTTGTAACCCACCAAAATTGCGTCAAAGAGATCGTGGTCTAGCGCGTAGTCCAAGCATTCAACGAGGTGGCCACCGTGTCCCGACATTCCGGTGAAGCGGATCTTGCCCTGCTGCTTCGCACGTGCGGTGAACTCAAACCACTCATCATTCTTCAGGCGCGCCACATCGTTCACGGCATGGTTAAAGTAGACGTCGATGCGGTCGGTCTGCAGGCGGCGAAGGCTTCCGTCGAGCGCTCGCATCATGTCGTCGAGACGATCCCGTGCTCCGGCTTGCACCTTGGACGCGAGCGTGACGCGGTTGCGCTCTCCACGCAGGGCGCGGCCCAAGGCAAGCTCGGCTCTCCCGCCCTGGTAGCTCTCGGCCGTGTCGAAGTAGCTGATGCCGCGATCGAGGGCGTGGCGCACGAGTTCTTCGTCGTCCGAGAGGCTGCTTGAACCGAAGCCGATATCGGAGATGAGCAGGCCGGTGCGGCCAAGGGTGCGAGTCGCGCGGACGCGCGGCGGGCCCGGTGGCGTCGGATCGGAAGCCGCAAGAGCGAAGGGGCCAAGGCCAATGCTAAGACCCGTCGCTGCGGTCACCTTCAGGAATTCGCGCCTGTCGATGCCGGTTGCCCGTGCCATGTGGCCCCCTTTTCTGTCTTTCCCTATTGCTCCTCCATCGCCCAGACCCTACCGCCCACCGCGGGGTGCGAAAGCCCCTCCGGCCCGGTGGTCTGTCTGGTACGCTCTTTCCATGTGCGATTCCCTGGTGGCCGTCGCCTCCGAGACGGCTGTCGGTTGTACCCTCTTCGCGAAGAACAGCGATCGCAAGGCGGAGGAGTGCCAACCCTTCGTCCAGTTCCCCGCTTCGACCCATCCGCCTGGATCTACCGTTCGCTGTACGCACATCGAGATCCCTCAGGTCGCGGAAACCTACCGGGTGATGGGCCACTCTCCGTGGTGGATCTTCGGATTCGAGCACGGCGTCAACGAGCATGCCGTTGCGATTGGAAACGAGACCGTCTTCTCCCGCGAGCCCGTCGAGGAGCAGCCGGGTCTTATCGGCATGGATCTTGTGCGGCTCGGGCTTGAGCGTGGTCGCAGCGCCCGCGAGGCGCTCGAGGTGATCGCGACGCTGGTGGAGAGCTATGGCCAAGGCGGCCCGGCGTTCGCGCCTGGTGCCGCTGGCTATCACAACGGCTTTCTCCTGGCGGATCCGGACGAAGCATGGATCCTCCAGACATCGGGCCGGCGCTGGGCCGCCCGCCGCGCCCGCGTCGATGCCATCTCCAACCACATCTCGCTGAAATCGGACTGGGAGATTGGCTCACGCGACCTCGACAGTTTCGCGCGCGCGGCAGGCTGGTGGACAAGTGGGGGGCGCGTCGACGTCGCCGCGGCGTACCGCAACCCTGGTGTCCCCGGCAGGATCTCTGAAGGACGCCTTCGGCGCGCCAGTGAACTCCTCGCGCGAGCCCGGGGGCGGATCGATCGTGGGAGCCTCGAGCGCATTCTGCGCGATCATCTTGAGGGTGGTCCCTCGCGCCTCCCGGGGTCGACTCCCGAGGAAGAGCGCTACTTCACGGTCTGTATGCACAGTGAGCCGGTCGGGACGACCACGGCAAGCCTAATCGCACCCCTGCCGGGAAATCGCGAGGCACCGTGGCCGGTCTGGATCTCATTCGCAACACCCTGCACGGGGGTTTTCGTGCCCGTATATCTCGACGGCCTCCTGCCCCCCAACTTCGCGCGCGGTGCGGAGCTCGTGACTCCCGACTCGGCGTGGTGGACGTTCAAGCAGCTCCAAGACGTCGCCTCAACCGACTTCCCTCGCTGGACGCCGTGGCTCAGGGACGCGTGGGCTCCTCTCGAGGCGCAGATCGAAGGGGAGCGGCGCGAAGTCGAACAGCGCGCCCGCGCCGCGCAGGGCAGCGACGCTGCTGCGCAGGTGCTGAGCGAGTTCATGGCACGCACCGCAGAGCAGGTGCTGAAGCAAGCGGAGTTGCTGCGGCAGCAGATCGAATCCGGCGCCTAGCGGTTAGCTCCGCGGAACCTCGATCTTTGCGTTACGCAGTCTTCGCCGCCGCGGCGGGGGCGACTCGGCGTATGGCGCGCGCCGGCGGGAAGTAGTCCTCTCGAAGCTCCCACGGCACCCCGAGGGCGGTGAGGATCCGCCTCTTCGTCGCCTGCCGGCACACGCGATTCTTCTCGACCGCGTGAATGGTGCGCGGGGAGACGTCGGCCTTCGCGGCCAACTCGTTCTGCGTCCAGCCGAGAGCTTGGCGGGCGGCGCGAATGCGGTTCATGACGGGAAGACCTCGACGCTCGCGATCCGGCCATGGTAACGCCGCACAGTGGCGGCGTGCCAGGACTTTCGGTCCCCGGTGGCGATCGGCTGGAGCTTGGCTCCAGGGTTAGCTAGCGGACTCCCGGCGGCAGAAAGGCGAGCTCGGGCAGGGTCGTTGAAACGACCTGGAAAGAGGACGGGAGGCTGGGCAGGCTCCGGTGGACCGGAGGCCTCGGGGAGAGCTCACCGACAAGAACGTAGTTGAACGCCTCGTGCGTCTCGGGGATTTCTGGAGGCGCCGTGCCTGCGAAAAGCGCGAGAGACAGGGCGGCGACGCCTACGAACGCGCCGACGGTTGGGATCCCCCACGCTTCGATCCAGCGCGCCCGCGCTGGCTTCGCCCCACTCCCCGCCCACCGGGCGAGAAGGGCAAGGCGTCCGTTGGCTTCGCGCGTAGGGGCGAGCGGCAGGAGCGTAGCGGGCACCCTGCGCAGCAGAGCTTCGCTCACCTCGAGGGCCCTCAGCTCGGAGCGGCAGTCTGCGCAGGACTCGAGGTGAGCTCTTACTGCCTGCTCCTTCCCCTCGGGCAGGAGCCCGTCGGGAAGCGACGAGAGAAGCCGCCGCGCCTGCCAGTGCCTCATCAGGGCTCCTCACCGAGATCGCGGAGGACGGGACCAAGGGCAGCTCGCAGCTCCTCCCGGCCTCGGCGGAGCCAGGTTCCAACCGTCGCGAGGGGTACGCCTTCCTGCTCGGCAATCTGCGTGTTGGATAGATCCCACACGATCCGTAGCACCAAGGCGCGCCGATGCTGCGGTTTCACCTCGAGGAGCGCCTTGGCGACAGCGCCCAGAATTTCGCCTTCGAGGACGCGTGCCTCCGGGTCGCTCGGTCCCTCGGTCGCCGCTGCAGAGAGCGCGCGCCGGAGCTCGTGCTCCTGCAGCGCCTCACGACGACGGCGGGCGCGCAGGACGTTCACTGCTCCATTTAGGGCAGACCGATAGAGGTAGGTCCAGAGTGTCGCAGTGCCGCGATAGGCGGCGTTGGGAAGTGCGAGAAAGATCCGCTGGACGACGTCCTCTGCATCGGAGGCGTCGCCCAGCACGCGGTAGGCCACTCCCTCAAGGCGCCTGTGATAGCGCCGGTGGAGCTCGCCGAGGGCGGCCGGATTGCCACCGAGCCAAAGCCGATCGACCTCTGCGTCCGCCAGTGCCGACATCAGCCCTTCCTTCGGCGCGGATGCGTCGACGGAGGAAACCGCACTTGACCTGCCTGCGTATCTCGAACGACGCGACTGGCGCAGAACGCCCCCGGCCCCCCGGTCCCCCTATCATACGACACCCGAGCGGCGGGGCGGGTTTCAACCTCTCACTGGGCGACGGATCGGCATTCTCGTGGCTTGCCATTGCGCTCGGACTGAGGACTTGGATCGCGTGGATCCGGCGGGGGTGGGGGCACGAGCATGATTGCGACGGTCTTGCCGCCACCTCGCCCCTCTACTGGGCCAGAACTGGAAGCTCGTTGCTGACCCAGCCGTCGGGATTGTGGACCTGGATCACGTGCATCCCCGCAGTGAGCCCTTCTGCCAGCGTCACGTCGGCGGCGGGATCGCCGCTTTGTGAGGTCGTGAACTGAAGGCCGCATGCCGTGCACAGAGTCCCGTCGACCAAGACCTGCGCGCCTGGCTCAACGTACTTTACCCCCACCCGGAAAGTGGCGGCGGCGCCCGCGGTCGGCCGCGGGATGTGCGGAGCCTGCCCACGCCCGTCGGCGAGCTCGGCAGCCTTCAAATCGGGATCGATATCGAGAAGCGGCTGGCGATCCGGTCCGCCCCCCGTGATCCCACTCGGGAGCTCGGCGGTCAGCGTATAGGCTCGCTCGCCGTCCTGCGCATCTTCGCGGATCTGGGCGCTCGTTGCGGCAATCCGGCCGGAGGGGCTCTTCCACCTCTGACTCGCGGGATCAAACCGCAGCTCCTGGAGTTCCGGCGCGCGGGCGATGGCGACGATCTTGCCGTCGGTCGCAGCCTGCACGAGTTGCTGGATCTGCGCGATCGTGTCCGGGTCGCTTGCGCTTGAACGCGTGACCGAGACCTGTCGGCCCGTCAGCCCGGGAAGCCCCGTGCCCATCTCCACCTGGAACTGCCAGATGCGATCGCCCCGGACACCGTAGGCGAGGGAGAAGATGCCCTCGAAGGTGGCCAGGAACGCCCCGCGCTCGGTGATCCCCTCCGCCGGGTCGTAGATGTGGGCATGACTTGGGAACGGCAGCTTCACGAGCGGGCTCCCGAACAATTGCAAGTCACAAGGATCGCCCGTCAGGAGGCCGACGGTTGCCGGGTTCTGTGCGGGCTCGATCCCATCTGCGCAGTCCTGGGCCATGCGCAGGAACTCGTCAGAGCTCATCAGGCCGTCGGAGAAGAGAATGTGGCGGTCCCACAGTCCGCGCGCGGAGGGTGCGTCGAATCGACCAACGATACTGGAGTCGGTGCCGACGGTCAGAGGCAAGGAATGGCAGCCGATCGCGTTGTCCGCGCAGGTGGTCACGCCAAATCCGATCTGCGCGTTTTGGCCCAAATTTCCGCCGATGCCGAGTCCGCTATCGGTGAAGAAGTCCTGCACACCAAGGTTGGCCGTTGGGCTCAGCCTGTCCGACGGCCGCCGCTCGGGGGCGGGCGGGAAGCTCACCGCCTGGAGGAAGGTTGCCATGGCGGTTCGCTCTTCGTCGCTGAGCGCGCCAGGCAGGCCCGACGGCCCGACGGGGCAGCTCGGCTGAGCGCACATGACGCCGCTAAGGCTCGCGTTCACAAGGGTTCGGATGCAGCCGATCTCGCCGTCGGTCTCAAGGTCGCAGTCTTGCGTTTTGCCTGGGACCAGGTTCGGCCGCGAGGGGTCGGGCGGCGGGTTGGGATAGAAGTCCGCAAGGCGACCTTCCCAGTGGAGGGGCAGCGTGTCGCGAAGGCCGCGGATGGGCATTGTGGTTCGCGGCTCCGGCGGCTGGAGGCCAGGCGGATCGGTCGGGCTCTCAAAAGCATTGATCGTCCAGAGGAGCTGATCGATGTTGCCGTTCGGGTGGCATGACTCGCAGGAGAAGGTGCCGCTCGTCGACGCACGCGCGGAGCTGAAGGCGATGCGGCCGCGCTTTACCATCGGGGGAGTCGGATCGCTTCCGACCTCGATCGTGGCGATGACAGACGGCTCGCTCGGTTCCTCGAGGTTCACGACCGAGAGCGTGCTGTCAACCGTGTTGAGCACGAACGCAAGATCGGCGGCGCCGCTCTCCCGGTGCGAGCGGAGCGCTACGCCCTGCGGGATCGCCCCCGTGCGCACGCCTCCCAACACATGGCCCGACGCATCGAGCGTGTACAGACCGGGGAAGCCCGCTGTCCCGTCGGAACCTGCAGCGGTGAGGACGAGCGTCGCTCCATCTTTGCTCACCGCAAGGCCGTAGGGAGTCGGCGCAGTCGTGCCAAGGGCGGTCGTCGCACCGGCGTCGAGGTCGACGGGGACGGGTGCCCCGCAAGCGCCGGCGCAGTCGAGATAGGAAATCCGGTTCTCAAACATTCGATTGCCGAGGAGTCGCAAGCCGTTCAGATGGTTTCGGGCGTCGGTATTGGTGACGTAGACGCGCGAGTTCGCACCCACGGCAACGCCGTAGAGGAGAGTTCCCACGCCGGTGACGACCTGGGCGGGCTGGATACCCGGTGTGCTCGGATCGGAGTCGAAGCCCGGTGCGTTGAGGTCGTACACGAAGAGGTCGCGGTCCGGGATGTTGCGGTTCAGGATGACCTGGCCGCCAATGTTCGGATCGCGCGCCGCGAATCTGAAGATCGTGCCGAGGTTGATGTTGAGCCCCCCGGTGAAGTTAAAGTTGTCGATGATCCGCATCTGGAAGAGGCAGCCTTCGTCGAAAGGATCCCCGGGCGTAAAGCCTCGCGGGTCGCCCGGCGCGCAGCTCGGGAACTGCGTCTGGTTCCCCGACTCGAACGCGGTGACGTAGAGCTTGCTCCCGGAAACCGCGAGCGCACGAGGCGCCTGGGCGGTGATCGCGAGGCGCGTGGGCGAGATCGACCACTCGCCCCGCCTCTCATCGCAGATACCCGTCTGCTTTGGGTCCGCCATCTCGAGGACGATGACCTGGTTCGGCTGGCCGAGCGTCACAAAAGCGCGGCAGGGGTTCTGAAATGCGATGCCGACAGGCTCGTCCGTCGTGGTGACGAGATCGTCGGGAGTCGTGCCTCCGTCGGCGTGTGCGAGGCCCTGAAGGGTCTGCACCACAGCCATCTTTCTGCGGCTAATCACGCTCACGGAGTCCGAGATGTGATTGGCGACGAAGATGAACTCGTCTTCGCTCCACGAGTCCCGGTCGAGCTTTGGGCGAACGGCGAGACCGACGGGATCGATGCCGACAGGGATCTGCGCGACCTCCGCGGGATGCGAGGGGCGCTTGGTATCGATCACAGAGACCGTGCCTGAGGTGGTATTGGCGACATAGACGAGATCGCTGTCCTGGGACACGGCGACGGGATTGAACTGAGGGCTCGCAAAGAGCGGGTGCCCGGTTTGGTAGCGCGGACTTGACACCCGGTTGCACTCGCCGAAGCCGAGCATGAACTCACCCGCGGCAAAAAGCGCGAGCAAAAGGCCCCCGGTTCCGACGCGCGAGCGCGGCAACGTCTTGTTCGGCATCCATCCTCCGGTGCTGCGCAGCCAATCGTGCGCTCTTCGCGACGAAGCCAAACCCCTCGTTCGCTTGGGGTTGAACCGATCCCAGAAGGGGTACAGACACCCCTTATCCCGGGGCGGTGCATCATAACCCGCACAGAAGGAGCGCTTCTACCGTTGGGTAAAAATATCCCGGGGGGCTTCCGCCTGCGGATCCAAGAAGAGAAGGAATGGGGGAATCGCTCGAGTCCTCGGCGCTGAAATCCGAAAAGAGAGGGGAAGGGACCTACGGGTGAGGCCGATCCTCTCCTGGGGACTTCGCGAGGCGGCGAATGTCGAAGCTGCTCGGTCTTGTGGGTGCGAGCGTGGGCGCCGCCCTCGTGTGGTGGCTCGGCGCAGATCTTGGCCCCATCCCCCAGCACCTTCTCAGCACTGCGGCTGGCGGTGCCGGCTTCTTCTACGGGCGAAAGCTGGCCGCGAGCCTTATCGACTAGCCCCACGCTCCCGCTTGCGCGGTCGCCAGCTACGCGGAGACCGGCGTCGGCTCCTCACCCCGGCCTCCCGTCTCGCGGACGAACACCTCCGTGGGCGCGTCTACCTCTCGCACCCTCGCGCTGTGACGATGGACATACAGGGCACGCGCGTCGAACTTCGCGGGGCGCTCGGCAGCGGGCAGGCGCATCTCGTAGCGCACCGGCTGCGCGTGGTCGGCGAGCTGGAGCTTCGGGTTGTACACGCTGTTGAACTTCCAGAGCATTTTCACGAAGTTCGCCTGGCCCTCGAGGAGCCGTTTCACGGCGATTTGTGCCGTATCCTTCAGGGCACCGAACCCCATGTGCTTGCGGTTTAGCACCTGCTGTGTACGCACGAGCTCAGCGTAGAACTGCGGGAGCGGCAATCGGGTCGGCAGCACCGCATGCTGAATGTCGAACAGCCGGTAATCGCGCGAAGTCAGCTTGCGCGATTCGGTCACCCAGGTCTCGGTGCCCGGGTAGGGCGTGTTCACGCTCACGTTCACGATCTCGGGAATGCCGAGTGCCCAGTCCCGAATGACCGCAAAACGCCCCTCATCCCAGTCAGGGTCGGCGATGATGTTTACCGCCACGATGATGCCAAGGGACCGCGCGAACTCGAGCGCTTCGAGGTTCTGGTCGAGGGTGACACGCTTGCGGTATTTCTCGAGGCCCGCCGCATCGATCGCCTCGAGGCCGAGAAACATGTAGGAGAGACCGAGAGACTTCCAGTAGCGGAAGACGTCCTTGTTCCGGAGGAGGACGTCTCCGCGCGTCTCGAGGTAGAACTCCTTCTTGAGGTTGCGGCGCTCAATCTCCTGCCCGATCGCAAAGCCGTGCTTGGATTGGATAAAAGCCACGTCATCCACAATGAAGACGCCCGATTCCCGGATGCTCGCGAGCTCTTCACCGGCTTTCTCCGGGCTCACCGTGCGGTAGCTGCGGCCGTAGAAGGTCCACGCGCTGCAAAAGGAGCAGTCCCATGGACAGCCGCGCGTGAACTCGATCGAAGCGCACGGGTCGAGGACTCCAAGGAAATACTTCCGCCGATTCGCCAGCAGGTCGCGCGCCGGGGAGAGATCGTCGAGACTCTTTACGAAAACGGGCGGCGGTCCCTCACCAGCCTGCGTGAGTGCGCCTGGCACCGAGCCGATGGCACTCCGGTCCTCCTCCAGAATCGAGAGCAGAAGAGGCAGGCTCGCCTCACCCTCGCCCCGCAGCACAACGTCGACGGCGCCTTCGGCGTGCTCCAGGATCTCGGCCGCGGTGAACGACGCGCTGTGCCCTCCCACGACGAACGTGGTTCGGGGAAGCTTCGCCTTCGTCGCCTTCGCGAGATCGATGATCTCGGGAATGTTTGCGAGATAGTTGAGCGAGACGGCGACCACCTCGGGTGCGAAGTCATGAAGGATGCGGAAGTAGTCGGCGTGTGACGCCGCTTGGAGGTCGAGAAGCCGGACCTCGTGCCCCGCTCGGCGCGCCGCCTGGACGACCAACTCGAGCCCGAGCGGTTCAAGTCGCAAGAACACCTTCGAGTACATGAGCGAGCTCGGATGGACGGCGAGAAACCGCATGGCACCTCCCCGGCAAAACAGAGGCCTGGCTGAGCCTCCGCTGCTTGGGTGCAAGATGCTGCGAAGGGCTGTGAAAGAAAAGGGGGTGGCGTCTTCGGAGGCCGTGGACGAGCGGGAACTCCAAGCGCCGAGAACGGACGTACGTTTGGGATCTCCGCGGTAGGTCCCTTTACCACACTCGGCGGCAAAGGCCTTCGAGTTCCGATCCCGCGGGCGGGACGCTGCCGTGCCTTTGCGGATAAGCGTGCTTTCCGCCTCCCCCAACGAACGGGCGGAGAACGGGGGAAGCTCCCTTTGCGACCGAACTTTGCGAGCCCCCCTCGGGCAGAGGGCGAGCGGCATGCGGGGCGTTTGACACCGAGAAACAGTCCTCTCACTGATTCGGTGTATGTGAATTCGAGAGGACCAGACGAGAACCTGAAGACGCTTACGATCGGGAGGCGGCTCTACCGTCGCTTTGAACCCGAGAGAGAGCACGAAGTGAGTAGCTCCAACCCTTCAAAGGAATCGCCCAGTGTGAAAGAACCGGCGCCGTAGTCCAGCGACCAGCGTTTGACCTTTGGGGAAAACGCGTGATTGGACTGCGGCGCCGGCCGCCCTGCGAAATGGTGCCCCCTGATCGCAAGGCCGAGGAGAGTCTTTCTCGCAACCGCAGAGTCGGCTGTGACGGCGGTCACGGCAGGCAGGAGACACTATCGTGAGAGGCCCTGTCGCTGGGGCCGCAGCCGCGAACGTCGATTTGGTGGAGTAGCACCGCTTTGCAGGCACAGCCTGAGGGGTGAGCGCTTGCACGTCGGTTCCGTGAGGCCTGTAGCGCAGCTTCGGGGTGGAAGGGACCGCCTCAGAACGCTCGCGTGCCCCCCCATGGGAACTAGCTCCACGGACTCGACGGCGCCGGTCGTTCCACGCAAAAGCCCAGCGCGCAGAACACGCAAGAATCTGCACGATCGGTACTCAGAAAATCGTGATAGGCGGGTGATGCAGCAAATCGTCAACGGAGTGTCGCAATCTTGAGCTCAAAGCGGGAGTAGGGCTGGCCCGCAAGAGGCTGGGGTTCTATGCGCGGCCATTCCTTCGTCGCCGCGCCCTCGGCTTGCGCTGGGAAGCGCGGTCTTTGCCAATCGCTTGCGCGCTCTTGGGCGACCATGTGCTGAGGTCGATCGTGTCGACCGAGCCGGCGGGGATCGGCACCAACTCCGACAGCTCGGCAAGCGGGCTTGCGATAGTGGCGCCACAGCCTTGGGGACACGGGAACTCGGGATGCTCAAGCAGCCAACCCACCCGCAGGCGACCCGCGTGGCCGCAGTTGATGCAGCTGATCCTGTACTCGAGCGCATCCAGCATCGTTCCGTTCCGAGTTTTGCGTGTTCGGACCTAGAGGCCGACCGACGCGCAGCGCCGTTGCCCTTGCGAACACGATTTCCTGCGACTTGGTCTCTTGGCCCTTCTTGAAGGCCCTTCTTGAAGGCCGGAAGTCATCATACAAGAGGTCGTCGCTATCGCGCTCCACGGCGAGCACGGGCCCCACGAGGGCGTTAGGACAGGGGTCCCCCTCGGTCGCGCTCCACCCAGCCTCCTCCTCCGAGGAGTCCCAAGAGCTGGTGGCCGGAGCGGCGGTAAGACTCGCGCGGATCACTCTCGCCCGACCTCGGTTCCAGAGACCCATGCGCTTTCCGGCAGGGCTCCCACCGTCACCTGGCACTCACCCGTCGGTGTTGCCCCGTGTCACTCGCGCTAGCCCACGAAGAATGCGTTCAGCTTGTTGCCATCCAGATCTCGAAAGTAGCCCGCATAGAAGCCGTCTCCTCTCGGGCCGGGAGCCCCCTCGTCCTTCCCACCAAGCTGCAATGCCTTGCGATGGATGGCGTCGACTTGTGCCTTGCTCTTGGCAGCGAGTGCGACCATCACGCCATTTCCCATCGTGGCAGGCTTCCCGTCGAAAGGCTTGGTCACGGCGACCATGGGTCCGCCTGGCGCAGCGGCCCAGGCGATGAAGTTCCCCATCTCCATGGCGCGTTTGGCGCCGAACTCCGCGAGCAAGGCATCATAAAAGCGCGCGGCGCGGGGAAGGTCGTTGGTTCCGAATGTGGTGTATCCAATCACGGTCGTTCTCCTTCAGTAAGCATGGCTCCAAGTCCGACGTTCGAGCATAGCGCTCCTGCCGACCGCCTCGATCCGAAATCGGTGCGGAACTCGCGTGCGGGCTACGAATCCTCGCGAGCGTTTCTCGGGCGTCGAGTCAGCGGCGTCGGCCGTGCCCACGAGAGGCTGTGAGCCGAGGGTCGGTGGGCGCCAACCCGCAGATTCATCGCAGGATCGGTTCGACTCCAACGACTCGCACGCGATCTTCAAATGGCGATTCTAAAGCTCAGGCTGCTTGCGTCGCTGCGCGTTGGAGAGCTCTTCGCTTCCATTCGGTTTTCAGTTGCTGTCGGCAGACGTGAGCCTGTCGACGGACGGATTCGTGAAACTTCGATGATCCGCTCTCCCCTGAACGGATCCATCCTCTCACCCCGCAATCTCCTTTTGGCCGAAAAGAAACTCTCGTCTGCTACACACCCGACTGCGTTTCCCAGGAATCCGGTGACGGGCATCCGCGCACCATCACCGCTTGCGCTTTTTGGAAACTGGGCTAACCACTCGTAACCGCTCTCTCCTCTGGACGACGCGCAGTTCACGGATCGATCCGCGCCTGTTCGTGATTCCAATCGAGTCTGCCGGTGCCGCTCGCCCCGGTTCGTCTACGGGCGCTCCAGGTCACAGCGGCTTTTGCTCGGCACCGTGCCACCGGAGATTCCCGTGGAGGTGTGAGCGCAAGTGTGTTGCCAGCTAGCAATAAAGCGCGGAACACGACGAGGAAATGCAATTGCCTAAGAAGCTTTATGTTGGAAACCTCCCCTTCACTGCCACGGAAGCCGATCTGCGTCGACTTTTTGAGCCGCACGGCGGTGTCGCCTCGGTGAGCGTGGTGATGGACCGCGAGACAGGTCGCCCCCGGGGTTTCGCTTTCGTTGAAATGAACGACGACAGCGGCGCGAGCGCGGCCATCCAGACCCTGGATGGGCGCGAGCTCGGCGGACGAGCGCTGCGCGTAAACGAAGCCAACGACCGGCCTGCGGCTGGCCGAGGCGGCTTCGCTGGAGGCCGACGCTAGATCCCGCGGGAACTGAATGAGGCCGGGGCCAAGGCCCCGGCCCCATAAGTGGGGTGGGAATTGACGGGCGTTCGCGTCTACGGCTGCTTCGACGTCCGTCACGACGGCGATCTGCTGGCTCGTCTCGCGCGAGAATCCCTCAACTCGGACTCACCCTTCGAGGTCACAGCCTGGTCCGCTCGCCACGCCGAGAGCGCGGATTGGGAGGCCGGCTTCCGCAGCACGCTCGCCGATGTCGATGAGGTTGTCGTCCTCTGCGGCGAGCACACCGACACGGCGGATGAGATGAGTGCGGAGCTTCGAATCGTCCAGGAGCTGGTGAAGCCCTACTTTCTCCTCTGGGGCCGCCGCGGAGCAGAGTGCACAAAGCCTACGACCGCGAAGCACGCCGACAGCTTTTACGCATGGATCTGGGAGATCGTGAAGTCTCAGATCGATATCGCGACTCGACGCCGGCCGGACGAGAGTGTTTCGACATGATGAAGTTCCGAGCCGAATTGGGAGTGGCAACGGGATGACCATTCCGCGGACGCCCGAACGCTGGATCCCGCGTGTCTCCGGGTCCCAGCGGCCCACTGCCTGGGGCCATCGCTTCGGTCCCGGCCTGCGTTGCGACCGTTGTGGGGTTGGATGGGCGGATCACACCAAAAACCCACACGAGTGTCGTATTGGTTGCCCCGAGCGGCTGCCGAGGGATGAGAATCCTGTGAGCGCAGGGGCTTTCCCGAAAATTTCGCCGCAGTTGTAACCGCGAAACTTTTTCGTTCGGTGTGCCGAGCCGACCTGCTCTAGGCCCGCCGGTTTCACGCTGCTCCTCTTTGATTGCGTGTGGACAGCACCTTTGGCGATGGGCGTAGTCCATTCGAATACTGGAGGGAGCGGGACGGTAATTCCCCAGGCACTGGTACCCACGAGCGAAAGCCTCAGGCTAGCTGGCCTTTGCGAAGCGATGTCTTGAATTGCGCGGCCGGTCTGCCCACCTCCACGCCCCGCTCTGCTCGTTCGTTTCTCGACCTCGCGTCTTAGGGACGCATGTGGACGTCGTGCGCGAGCGGACGCCGCCCAAAGGTCGACGGATGAAGAACGCAGCATGAAGGAGGCCGGCGCCGAGAACTCAGGGGTCGCTCAGTTCGCGGCACCGGCAGCCCTGCGAACTTATCTGGGAGAACGCCGGGCCGTTGGCAGTGTGTACCGCCGGAGACGAGGCCTTCTGTGACCGAAGTCACTGGATGGAAGCGCTGCGATGAAAGTCAGGGGTATGGGGGAGGACAGCACGAGAGGGAGCAGAATTTGCCGCCTGGCTCGTCTTATTCCCTATCTGGGGCGAGATTTCTCGAGATCACCGTCCTTTCTAAGCAGCCTTGCGCTTCGTTTGAGGGCCTCTAGAGAAAGGCGAACGGGAGCGAGGCCACGCCTGCGACGAGTAGGCGACCCTCAAGTCGTCTTCCCCGATCAAAACCTTTGATGAACGTCACTTACGCGCAAGGGTACAGCCCTGCGCAACTAACCCGCAATTGGAGATCCAAGTCTACACCGCCCAACGTCAAGACTCGCCCTTGTCGTGACGATAAGTACTCACATGAACACGCCCTACGAATTCGAGCGGGCGCCCGCGGCCTGGACTTCGGCACAGGTGGCCGCCGTCCGGGAAGCTGCCGCCGAACTGCGCGCTGCCCGTCTGCTCGCCCAGAATCCGCCCGTCCGTCGGGTTCAGCGGTTCGCTCACCCTTTGGCAGGCTATGGTGCGCTCCTGGCTTGCATCCTGCTTTTCGGCCCGATCTTGACCTGCGCGGGATTCGCCCTCCCTGTCCTCACCTGGGCGGGACTGGCCGGGACACACACCGGAGTGAATCCGCCAACGACGTCGCGGCAACTCCGGAAGAGCTCTGGCCCGAGTGTGACGCAAGAGGTGGAAAGTGCTTCGGAATCCTGGTACAGCTACCGGGGACGAGACGGTACAGCCGTCTACGCCTTCGGTGTGCCGCCGCTGGGTTCTACCATTGTCGGTCTTGAGCAGGGTGACCATCGGCTGAGTGTGGCCGGCCCCGTGCCGCCCAGCTCGAGCATCGCGGCGCCGATGCGCGGCGGGCATGGACGCCGGTACCACTGACCTCGCCTCGCGCCCTCACCGCACGCACGTGCGGCACCTCCCATGGGCTCCAAGACCTGCGGCGGCGGCTTTGCCTGTGCCTCGCGCCGGTTCGCCGAACAGTGCCTTCAAACCGCGAACCTCGCGCCACCCACAGCCGGTGCTGTCCATGCCGCCTTGACGAGGGTCCTGCGCGTGGCTTCGGGCTCGGGCTTGAAGGCTCCGAGCACAGCCGTTCGCTCGGAAGACGCGACGCCCTCGGCCTCGAATGACGTCGCCTCGCCTAGCAGGCTGCGGAAAAACGAAACCGAGGCCTGCCGCAGTGCTCATAGATTGTCCTGTTTACTTTCGAGGGACTGGGCTCCCGGAGAGAAACGTGGCCATCTACGCAACGTCCAGCGAGTCACGAAATCCTTTTTCCGCACCCTGCTAGAGCGGGCGCTCGACCGGATTACATGGCGCGGTAGGATAGAGCGGTTCGGATAAGCGATGCGCATCTACCTTTGCCGTCTCTTCCAGCGATGCATGCTATTGGGCCTCACGGCTTCTGCTCTATGCGCGCGACCTTGCCTGGCGGATGCGCCGGAGCAGTCCGCCTCGGCTGCACGAGTTCAGCCGGACGCCAATTTTGGCTATGGGAAGCAGGAGGGTCGATCGCCAGCGGGTACGGTTTCGGCGTCGGCATCTTCGGATCCAACAATGGCAATCTGAGGGACATCCGCTTTGCGGCGCTTGTTCCTCGCTGGGGCATTGGTCTCACGGATCCGCTTGCGGAGGGAACCTGGTACGAGGGCAACCTCGATCTCCTGGTCGAAGGAGCGTCCCTTTTCGAATACCACCCACAGCATGGATTCGCCGGCGGAGGCACATTGATGCTCCGATATAACCTCCTGCAGTCCGGGAGGGCGGTTCCCTTCATCGAGGCGGGAGCTGGGATCCTCGGAACAGATCTCGATCTCAGGGGTCAGTCCGATGGCTTCAACTTCACTGTCCAGGGCGGTGCCGGTCTTCACTTTTTTGTCTTACCTCGTGTGGCAGTGACCGCAGAGGCGAGGCTCTATCATATTTCAAATGCTGGCCTCCGCGTGCCGAATAGCGGGATCAACGACTGCCTCTTCTTGGTAGGGGCTTCGTTCTTCCTGAGGTGAAGTTTCACTGCTTCCGTTCGCGCGAGGCGTCGGCGGCAGGGTGCGAAGGCCGATGGAGCGCCGCGCTGAGTCGCGGTAAGTGGCGTGCTTTTCAGCTTGTTCGCCAGCTTTGTGTTCGGCACTCGGGAGTTCCCTCTGTCGGAAGGTTCCGCCTGCAATCCATTGTCGATCGAGTAGCCGCCGGTGACGACAGGGCAAAAGCCTGCGAAGGCTGTTGAGTTCGACCAAATTCAAGAAGCTCACAGGCTTGTGATCGAGCGAACGGCAAGATCGTCGTGGACTGCAATTCTTGGGACAGCGGTCGATACCTACGGTCTGATTTCGACCGGCGTTCCATCGGATACGAGTCTCGCGATCTCCTCGATCTCACTGTCTGTCACCGCGATGCAACCACGCGTCCAGTCGCGTTCGCGATGCGCCGGACCGAGCCAACCGAACCCGTTTGGAAGACCGTGGATCATGATGTCTCCACCGGGATCCACGCCGAGCGCAGCAGCGCGGGCGCGGTCGGCGGCATTGGGATAGGAGAGGTGCAAGGCGAGATGGTAGGCGCTGTTGTAGTTCCGACTGTCGATGATGTACGAGCCCTCGGGTGTGCGGTCGTCTCCTTGTTGGATCTTGGGCCCAACCGGCGCACTCCCTAGCGCGATTGAATAGGTGCGAACAGGGCTCCCTCCCGAAAACAGTGTCAGACGCCGGTCCGCCTTCTCGATCAGTACTGCATCCACCCCCGCGGCGGAGATCCGAGCCGTGGGCGTTCGGCAGCTCAAGGTTGCATCCAGAACCGCAACCGCGACGAGGAAGCCGATCGAGAAACGGGGTGTCCACAATTGCGCGCTCACCTATGTCACTCTGAGCGAAGTTCGAGAAGCTGCCGCTGGGTTCCGGCGCGAAGCGTCCAGCTAAGCGTGCATCTCCTGCGATGAACGTCAGTCGTCTCAATGCTCATTCCGGATCCTTCGCAGTTGCGCTCGGTGTACAGGTCATGGAACTCGATAGAGGGGACAACAAGATCGTCCAGTCGTGGTTGAAAAAACTGGACCTGGCTGCTTCCAAATGGACAAGATTCAGGCAGCCCGTATGCCTTGCAGAATCTCTAAGCGGCCGTGCACTCTACCGGGGAAGTGGCAACCTTGCAGACGAAGTGGCAGGGTGGCTATAGGAAGGCCCCACGCGCGCGGGCCGCACGGGATTCTGTGCGAAAGTGGGGCGAGAGATGACGGCGAAACTTCTCCGCCCTCGGCGCGCTACGACCCGAAGGAACCAGCTCCGCCGTGCACCGCAGCAAGCAGCGTGCCGCCTGGCAAGCGAAACCGCGCAGCGGGAGTGGCGATTGTTCCTTACTACCAAGGTCGAGCGCACGTGGCGGGGGCTGACTCGATTTCGCGCAAAGGTCGGGGGGAGTCGCTTCCCCGATCTCATGGCCGACGTTCCCGACGCGCTTGAGGAGATCCGTAGCCCCGAGCACCGCGGCGTGGCCGGGTTCCAGCTTCTGCTCGGCGGCGATGACTTCCGCACATTTCTGGCCGTGCTAACCGAAGCACTCGAAAGCGGGAGCGACCCGGATGCGTTTTGGGCGAGGTGAGGATGTCGCGGCGAGCGCACCCCCAGCCGGCCGAACGGTGTGTAATGAAACGACGGATAGGGTCGTGGGATCACTGAGGGAGGGAGCGAATCGGATGAAGCTCATCATCGCTGGCCTTGCCCTCGCGCTCACGCTTGCAGGTGCCTGCAATAGTGATCACCCCTGCCAGACGGAGGAGGAGTGCGAAGCGGAGTTTGGGCCAGACTGCGACGCGATCTACGACAAGTGCGTCGGCAAGTGCGCCAGCGCGAGCTGCCACGAAGCTTGCGAGGCTGCGAAGGCCGAGTGCGAGAACCAATAGAAGGGCGGCGAGACGATTCAGCGACGGCGTCACCGCATGCAGCTAACGATCCGCTTATCCTGGGAATACCATCGCCGCCTGAACGCGCGGCCGGGGCCGGGGTGTGGACTTATTGCCACAGGCACCCGTCCCGCGCGATGGGGAGCGTCTAGAATCCCCACTCTCGAGGCACCACTTCCCTGGATCTGCGGATATGAGTCGTCTTCCGCTCCGGTTAGGGTGTGTCTACGGCGGAGGAGGATCATCATGTCCGACGGACTCGGCGGTCTCATCCTGGTAGTCGTTATTGTCATGTTCTTGATACGTCAGCTCTAAAGCCCGAGGCGTCGGGTGCGTCACGCTGTTTGCGCGTGTCGGTGAGGTGTTCGGGTAACCTACTCGAAGCCAAGGTGGTTTCGGTGCTCAAAAGGGCACAGCAAGTACTAACCGGTCCGCGTGAGAGGGAGAAAGAAAGAAATGATGCGAACTCGATTTGGAATCATGAGCATCGCTGTCGCTGGCGCCCTGGCTTTGTGCGCCCCGCATGCATACGCGGCCAAAGCCAAGAAACCCGATGCAAAGGTAGAATTTAGCGGCGGCTCGGTGGCGGCAGGTGTCGGCTACTCCTGGGGGAGCGGAACGCTCACGTACAAGGGCGTAAAGTACCCCATCACCGTGGATGGCCTCTCGGCAGGCTCCGTGGGCGCCACCGACATCACCGCATCGGGGAAGGTATACCATCTGAAGAAACTCGAAGATTTTGAGGGCAACTACGCAGCAGTGGGAGCTGGAGCGACTGTCGGCGGGGGCGGTAGCGTCTCTACGATGCGCAACCAAAACGGTGTCGTTATCGATAGCGTGTCCACCAGCAAAGGCCTAAAGATTTCCCTCGCTGCGGGAGGCGTGAAGATCAAGCTCAAGAAGTAGCAATGCGAGGCATGGAGGCGCGGTGCTCGCGGGCCACCGCGACCGCCGTCGCCCCGGTCCCCGCTGGCCGGCGCGCGCCGTGCGCGTGGCCAGCGCCGCCCCACTAGCCGTTGGGACTGTTCTTGCACGTCAGCAGACTGGAAAAGCACCATGCTGCTCCCGGCGCCCTTCTCTACCAATCAGCGTCGCCCACCCGACTCAATTCCCACTATCGAACACGATCGATAAGAGCGCTCGTGATGTGCGATGCCAAAGCTGCCGAAATGACCAGCCCTGCAAATGCCCCGAAAAGACAGTCGGTGGAATGCAACCTTCTCCCCGAACGGGTGTTCTGCGGGGAAGAACCCGTCCCCCTGCCTTCGTGTGCCCTGCGCCACTAGTCCGCTGGGTGTGCTGGGTGCGCAATCGCCTCTGGCCCCTCGCGGCGCCCGCTGATCTCGGCGCCCGCGCCGGCTGGGAGCGGGAGAAAGAAAAAGAGCGAGAGGAGACTCACGGCCGCAATCACAAAGTAGGCAGGTGCAAAGTCCCGCGGGCCGAGTGCCTGCTTGTGGCCGACCATCAGCGTGGCGTTGAGGACCAACGCGCCGAGCCCCACGCCGAAGGTGAGCGAGAGCTGCTGCGCAACGCTCGCGAGCGTCGTGGCGCGGCTCATCGCCTTATCGGAGATGTCTGCATAGGCAAGCGTGTTGAGGCTCGTGAACTGGAGCGAGCGGAAAAAGCCGCCCATCAGCAGGATGGCGAGGATAATGAGGTGCGGCGTCGTTGGACCGAAGAACCCGTACGTGGCCATGAAGATTGCACACAAGATCGTGTTTGCGAGGAGCACCCGACGGAAGCCAAGGCGCCGAAGAATGGGCGCAGCCGTGAGCTTCATGGTGATCGCACCCGCAGCTCCTGCGAAAGTGATCATCCCGGAAGCGAAGGGGGTTAAGCCAAAGCCCACCTGCAGCATGAGGGGAGTCAAGAAGGGGAGGGCTCCAATTCCCATCCTGAAGAGGAATCCACCGACGACCGATGCTGCGAAGGTACGAACGCGAAAGAGCGAGATGTCCAAGATAGGGGCATCCGTGGAACGCGCATGGCGGGAGTAGAAGAAAAGGAGCATCCCGCCGGCCACGAGAAGCGCAGCCACCACGGCGTTCGACAGCACCCCGCGGCCCAGATTTTCGAAACCGAACATCGTGCCCGCGAGACCCAGGCTGACGATGCCGAAACCGAAAAGATCGAGCGGCTCCTCGCGCGGCTCGCGCTCGTTCGCAATAAATCTCGTGGCGAGGGCGAGTCCCAGTGCGCCAATCGGGATGTTGATGAGGAAGATCCAACGCCACGAGCCGTATGTCACGAGAAAGCCGCCGAGCGGCGGCCCGATCACGGGGCCGATCAGCGCAGGAACGGTGAGATACGCCATCGCCGAGACAAGCTCGGGCTTCGGGATGGTACGCAAGACCACGAGGCGGCCGACGGGCACCATCATCGCACCGCCCATCCCTTGGAGAATCCGCGCGAGCACGAGCTGCGGCAGGGACTCGACTGCGGAGCATGCGAGCGAGCCGAGGGTGAAGACCACAATGGCAGCGCAGAAGACCGTGCGCGCCCCAAAGCGATCGGCGAGCCATCCCGAGAGTGGGAGGAAGATGCCGAGGCTCAATAGGTAGGCCGTGATGGCCAGGTTGAGCTGGAGGGGGCTCTCGCCAAAGGAGTGCGCAATCGTGGGGAGCGCCGTCGCAATCACCGTCGCATCCATGTTCTCCATGAAGAGCGCGCACGCGATGATCATCGGAACGAGATAGCGGGGTCTGTGCAGGGCAAAGGCCATGGTGGAGCGTTCTGCATGGGGATTCGCAGGGTGTCCTGGCGGTGAAGGCCTGGAGGAGCTTAGGGGAGGTGAGAAGAACCGTCTCCCGGCCCTTGCGGGACCTCCCACCATGACGCCCACCGCAAAGCAGCCATGGCCGTCGAACCCGCCGCCACCACCCAGCGCGGGCAGTGGAGGTCGGGATCGCGGTGAGGTGCTCTACGAAGCACGCGACTGCTTCGTTAAGGCGCACCTCGTCCTCGACGAGCAGCGTATCCCTCGCCGTTCGGCGCCACCTTGTGCGAGATGCCTCGATCGGAGAGCGCGCCTCCCCCCAAGCGTTGTAGGTCTGTCGATTGGAAGCATCTGCCACCGACGGGCGCGATGCGGCGCGTGGCCGGTAGTTTGTGCCCATCGAATTCAGCAGGTGCCGGCTGGTTAACCTTGTTTTGCGGAATTGCCCCCTGTAGCCACCTCGCTCTGCTGTGGAGGATGCTCTCGAGTTGAGGACCCGTCTTTGTCTCTCCATTTTGGGAGCGACGTTCCATGGATGCGATTCTGCGTATCCCGCGCACGCGGCAGCAGTTTCGAGTATGAGAGCCGTCCTCGGCATTGTTGGCCACAAGGACATCGTCTCGGAGAGCGCGCCGCTCCCGCGGTGATGCCTCTGAGCGACCCGAAGAATGTCTGAAAGCCGCTTGCGAAAAACCCCGTGTGTTCGTATCGCGAGTAGCCCTTCTGGAAAATGGGGGTAAGGAATCGCCCGATTCCTCTGGACACCACCGTGCTGTTGGTGGTCCATTACGGGGTTGCTTTGCGAATAGGAGTCCCCCGATGACAATGCGTGGCCCCCTCCTCCTTCTTTCTTCTTCCGCCGCCCACCGGTTTGGGCGACTCGCGCAGCTCGTCTTGGCTGCCGTCCTCCTGGGGATCTTGCCCCAGGCCGGCGCGCAGGCAGGAAACGAAAAAGGGGGCGGAGGACCGCCGGGCTGCCCGCCGGGCCTCGTCCAGAAGGACTACGGCTGCCTACCCCCGGGGCAGGCGAAGAACCGCGTCTTGCGCGTGGGGACCTTCCGCGGCATCCCCGGCCAGTTCACCACCATCCAATCCGCGGTCGATGCGGCCCACCCGGGCGACTGGATCCTTGTCGCCCCCGGGGACTACCACGAGCAGGGGGACCGCGAGTATCTGTGGCCCGGCGTAGCCTCCGGCGGCGTCTACATCGGGACGCCTAACCTCCATCTACGCGGAATGGATCGCAACGGTGTCGTGGTCGATGGCACGAAGCCGGGTGCCCCGCAGTGCTCCTCCGATCCAAGCGACCAGGACCTGGGCCCTCTGGATTGGAGCGGCAATCCCCTCGGACGCAATGGCGTCCTCGTTTTCAAGGCCGACAACGTCGTCGTCGAGAACCTCACCGCATGCAACTTCCTCGATGGCTCGGGTGGAGGCGGCAACCAGATCTGGTGGAATGGCGGGTACGAATCTGGCAAGGTCGGCCTCGGCCCCTACCTTGGCCAGTATCTCTCGGCCACCTCGACCTACTTTCAGAACGCCCAGCATCCGAAGGCCGAGTATGGGATCTTTGTGAGCAACTCCCGCGGGCCGGGGCTCATCGTCCATGCCTACGCCAGCAACATGGCCGATTCCTCCTTCTACATTGGCGCGTGTCCGGACTGCAACGCAGTCTTGGCCGATGGCCATGCCCAAAACTCCGCCCAGGGCTACTCCGGCACGAATTCCGGCGGACATCTTGTGATCGCGTATTCCGAATGGGACGGAAATCTGACCGGGATCTCCGCCAACAGCCAGAACAGTGAAGGGCCCTCGCCCCAGAGCGGAAAATGTCCGGATGCCGAGAAGGGACTCACGGGCAACGGCCTGTGCACCTACTTCATTGGCAACTACATCCACGACAACAACAATCCGAACGTGCCCGGGGCGGGGCTGGCAGGCATGGGACCGCTTGGCACGGGCATGCTCCTTTCCGGTGGGCAGTATGACACCGTTGCATGGAACCGCGTGGAGCACAACGGCTCTTGGGGCCTCCTGCTTGTGCCGTACGTCGACTTTAGCAACCCGCCCCCGCCCGTCGCGAACTGCGCGGGCGGCGTGGTGCCGCAGGTGACCGATCCGTTCCCTTTGGGCCTCCTCGCTTCGGTCGGTGCCACTTGCTACTTCGACGACTTCGGCAACGAGGTACACGACAACTTTCTGCGCGACAACGGCTCCTTCGGCAACGATACGAACGGCGATCTCGGCGAGATCAGCGGACTGAACGACCCCGGAAACTGCTGGTACGGAAACGTGGACCCGAACGGCGTTACGAGCTCGCCGGCGGATCTCCAAACCACACACGGAACCTGCGGCGTACCGAACCAGGGGGCTGGCCTCTTCGATCCGATTGGCGAGCAGCTGATCTGCGTAACGCAGGCATTTTTCCCTTGTATGGGAACCCCGGGGAACCCGGGCTACCCCCAGCCCACCCAGGTGATGCTCCTTCCGCTTCCGCCGCAGCCGTCCATGGAGGACGCGTGCGAGGGAGTACCGAGCAACCCATGGTGCGAGAAGGAGTCACACGAGAAGAGCCACGCGCACGGCGCGCAACGTTAGGAAGAATCGCGCCGGCACCCGTCACCGTGGGTGATCGGAATCACCGGTAGTAGAATTCGATAGATTGTTATACACACCACAGTGTCATTTCTTAGATCGAAACCTTCAGCTCGGCGGCAAGCGCGTCCAAGAAGGCCACCTGAGCAGATACAATGCGTCGGCGGGCCTCGGCCAACTTGAACCACTCGGCCTTGTCCACTTCGGGGAACCGCCGAATCTGACTTGAGCCGCGAGGCCATTCAATCTCGAAGGTATTGCTGCGCAGCTGCCTCGGATCGATGTCGCCACTGACCGCCCAGGCGTGGACGACCTTGCCGCCAGATTGCCGAACATGGCCCAAAGGACTCGCGGGCCCCTCCGCGCTGAAACCCGTCTCCTCGCGAAACTCGCGCTGTGCCGCGGCCAGCAGGTCCTCGCCTTCGGTGGCTTCTCCTTTCGGAATGGACCAAGCGCCGAGATCCTTGCGCTCCCAAAAGGGCCCACCGGGGTGGACCAACAGCACCTCCAAACCGCTCACGGCGTATCGATAGAGAAGAAGGCCTGCGCTGGTGGCGGGCATGAGCCGAGAGTGTAGTTGCCAAGCCCTCCGACTGCGCGGCTGGACGGTTTACGCCTGGGCTCCCCCCGTCATCATCCCCGAATCTGCGGTCGCTCGACACGCATCCGTCGGCGAACGAGTGGTGCGTCTCGCCCGGATTGGCTTCAGCCCATTGGCGGGAAGCGCTTCGGGCTGGCCGGTCCGACCACCACCCAGGGTGTCATGCGTCCTCATCCGCAAACGCTCCGAAGCATGATTCCGGATCGTGGCCGCAGCGAGAGCATTTCTCGTCGCCGATCCGCCGCAACCCCTGCATTCGGTCGCCGCCCTCGAGTCTAACGATTTGAGGGCCCTCCATCTGGCGCTCGGCGCGACTGGCGATTGCCTCAAGGACCGCTTGACCCACATCCCGCGGCGTGAGGGGGTCGCAGGTCTCCCGGGTATCCCGCAGAGCAAGGGCAGCCAGCCGGCTCTCGAGATCCGCTACAACCTGCGCTCCCAGAACCCAATTGGAGCTGCCCTGGTTGTTGAACCTCGCGAGAGCAGTTGCGGCGTCTTGGGCAAGAGAGCGGCCGGCGGCTGTGGCGGCTCGTCCACGCTCTGGAGAACTGAGTCTGTTCGCCAGCTGCATCCCTTGCCGAAACCATTCCCAAGCCGTACGCAGAGGGACGCTCGCGATCGCGGTCAGCACCGCGTCGAGTGGATCACACCCAAGATCTTGCACCGTCGCTCGGGCTCCCGTCCTCGCCGGCCGCTGAGTATCGGTGTCGATGGCGCCGCCGACCCTCTCTTTCGGTGAAGAGCGGCGACGACGCGACCGAAGCCCCAGCTCCGCTGCGATTCTATCGACCGCACGAAGGTAGGCTTCGTCGCGCGGATAATGATCTCGCACCTCGGCGCGCAACTTCCGGAGCGCCCCCTTGAGCGCGCGGTAAAAAGTGGGATCACGCAGTACAAGGGTATGCGGATCCGAGAGGCCGGAGACCGCGACCTCAGGCAGCGCTCGTCGGAGCCACCCGAGCGGCGTCATACCCTCAATATTCCGGACCTTTTTTCTCATGCCGCTAAAATCGGCAGAACGTATTGCTGCCCTTTAGAGGGGGGCGTCGGGGACGCGGCGGTTCACGGGCCCCTAGTTCGTCTGGATCGTATGCAGGTAATCCGCCAGCGCCCGCGCGTCGACCGTGGCACCGTAAATGGCGAAGGGCTTGCCCACGTGCTGCTCGGCGAAGATGGCTCCCCAGACGGGCATGTCGCGCGGGCCGTGCTGCGCGACGAGGAGGCGTCCATCGATCGTCATCATCACCGCCGCTTCATCGAACTTGCCGCCATTGCGCTTCGCGAGCGTGGTGAGATCGGCCGGCTTCTGGTTGAGCGACGCCGCGAGAGGGCCATCGCCGCGGCCTTCGACGCCGTGGCATGAGGCGCAGTAGCGGCGATAGAGTTCGCCGCCGCGGACCTCGTCGGTGCGCGTATCCTCGCAGCCGGAGACGGCCGTGAAGAGTAGCGCGCCAACGAGACCGAACAGCGGAGCCGCTCTCATGTCGCGATTCTACCCCTGGGGCGGAAGCGGACGTGCATCTCTTTCACGCCTTTTTGAAGGTGCGGCACGGAGAGTGTCGATCGGAAGCATCTGCGGAGCCTGCACAAGGCTGCGGCGGGAAGATGGCGCTCGCGGAAGGGACATGTCGTCGCAAACCCATTTGGCGTCGTAGGCTCGCCTTGTGTGGCGGTGACTGGAGGAGATGACAGATGCACTCGAACACGAAACTCACCAATGCGCTTCTTTGCGTGATCGCGATCTGCCTGAGCCTCATCGTGCTCCGGCTGTATGGCATTTCTATGCCTGTGACCACAGCCAATGCGGCGGAGGTCGTGGCGACCCAGCCGGTCCAAGTGAGCAACGTCCCTCTCCCGGTCCGGCTGGTGGGCGCTCTATTGGCAGGACCGAAAGCACGGCTGGCTGCCGCTTGCTGTCGATGGCGGGGCGCTGCTGATACGGCAGTGACACGGCGACCGCCGAGTAAGGCCAGCGTGCCTCCCTGGCACCCGTCCGCTACGTGACCCGGACTCGACAATTCTCACTTCTAGTGGACCAAGATTCGGGGGAGGACCTGCCCTACGTCGTGAAGCGGTATGTCGGCGAGCAGGCCGTGCACACGCAAGTTGACCCCCCAGCAATGGGTAGGTTTTGCCAGAGACCACGCGTGCACGTTCGAAGGGTCGCCGACTCAAACCACGGGATAGACTCGCCCCGACGGAGCCCAGGGGGAAGAAGAAAGATGCGGAAATTGTCCGTTTTCAATCATCTGACACTGGATGGTTACTTTAGAGACATCCATGGGGATATGAGCTGGGCCCATGACGGTAGCGCCGATGCGGAGTTCAATGCATTTGTTAAAGGCAATGCAACTGCCGGAGGGGTACTGTTGTTCGGCAGGATTACCTATGAACTCATGGCAAGTTACTGGCCCACTCCCGCAGCGATGCAAAATGATCCCGCCGTGGCCGAAGGAATGAATACCCTTGAGAAAATCGTCTTTTCTAGATCGCTAAATCAGGCCGATTGGAAAAACACGCGGCTACTGAAGAGTGATTTGCTGACAGAAATGCGAAAGCTGAAACTGCAGTCCGGTAAAGACATGGTGATACTTGGAAGCGGCAGTCTCGTTTCACAATTGGCGGAGCATGGATTGATCGATGAATACCAGATCCTCGTGAATCCCATTGTCATCGGAAAGGGAAAGACGATGTTCGAAGGCATCAAAGGCAAGATTCTCCTGAAACTTACCAAGACGCGAAGTTTTCGTAATGGAAAGGTTTTGCTGAGTTATGAACCCGTTTCTTGATAGGAGATTTTGATTGCGGTCTTTCTTCAACAAACCGCCATTGTTGTCGCTTGAGCTATCAGTCGGTATGCGATGCGGGTGGGTCGCCTCATCGGAGAACAGCCTCGGCGGCTTGACGCAGCTCGGCGCAGAAGGATTGGGAGCGGTCTGGGCAAAGCCGCTGAGCGTTGAAGGAGATTCGACGCAGAGTCTCCGCAGGGGCTGTTGCGTCGATGTGCCTAAGAATGAACTCCTTGAATGGGGAATCGGTTGCTGCGAGTGACTGCACCTGGGCAATCGAATCCCATTGCAAAGCGAGCAGGTGAGTGACTGCGTCCGTAAAGCGTTCAGAGACAGCGCCGTCGTCACAGGCACGAAACGCCAGGAACGAATCGTGAAGGGTCGCCGGTGAGTTGACCTTCGGGATGGCACGGAGAGCATCTCCAACGCAGTCAGCGTTCGATTCCGAGGCAGCCGTTGCCGCAGGCAAGGCTAGGCCGAAGGCGATGATCGCGGCGACATTTCTCAGGTCTGCAAGGACTCCCACCTGACCTCCTGCCCGCAGCCTTCGACTGGGCGGCACCACCGGGTTGATGGCGATTGGTCTCGAACGTGAGCCGGCCTCACGACGAGCATGACCTACACTACCCCTGCGAGTCCAGGGGCTTCGCTAGAGGCGCGTGAGACCACAGCGATACTGCCGGGGCGAGCCATTGGTACCGTTGCTGGCAAGCGAACACTTTTCCCATGCTTTCGCTGGCTGGGCGGCGACACGAGGCGACATCGTTGGTGTCGCTCTGGTGGGCTCATTCGCCCGAGGCACCGCGACTTCGACTTCCGACATAGACCTTCTGGTGCTGACAACAGCCCCGACGGACTACCTGGCGCAGACGAAGTGGGCACATGCCTTTGGGGTCGTGCAGCGCGAGCAACAAGAAGATGGGGGCGCGGTTCGGTCCCTCCGTGTCTGGTACGTCGACGGACGAGAAGTGGAGTACGGATTTACACTGCCTAATTGGGCGAACCTGCCGCCCGACGATGGGACGCGGGCGGTAACGAGTGAGGGCATCCGGGTGCTGTTCGATCCACTCGGCATGCTTGAGGCACTGCGCACAGAGATCGAGCGTACGAACCGGGGGAGTTAGCGATCTCGCCTACGATGCTTGCTCACGGTACGCGGACCGAGCTCGACGGGCAGCGTCACCGGCCGCCGGAACGGGCCTATCGTCTGGAACTTCGCCAGGTCCTTCCGCCAGCGCGAACTCGGCGACAGGAAGTCGAGCATGGCCTCGATCATGCAGACCATCTCCTGGCGCGCCAGGTTCGCGCCGAGGCAGTAGTGCGGACCGTTGCCGAAGGTGATCAGGTCGCGAACGTCGCGTGTCACGTCGAAGCGGTCGGGATCTTCGTACACAGCTGGGTCACGGCTCGCGCCGCCGAAGGAGAGCAACATCATCTGCCCCTTCCGGATTGTCTTGCCGCGCAGTTCAAAATCGCGTACGGCATAGCGCGGCAACCCGGCCGGACCACCGAAGCCGAAACGCAGGATCTCGGAGACGGCATTTGGGATCCACTTCGGCTCGCGGCGCAGCTTCTCCATCTGGTTGGGGTGATCGAGCAGCGTCATCGCTGCAATCATTCCACCGATCGCAGTGGTCTCGCTACCGGCGCCGATCAGGCCAGTGATGGTCATCACGATCTGGTCGTCGGTGAGGCGGTCGCCGCGGTCCTGAGCCCGGATCAGGTCGGAGATCATGTCCTCGCCGAGCGAGTCGCGGCGCGCCTTGGCGAGCTCGCGCACCCAGGTCGAAATCTCGAGGAATGCATCATCGCCCGCCTTCTTCGTGGCTTCGTCGGAAAACGAGAAGAAGCCGCGGATGGTGGCCTGGGCCAGCTCGCGAAAGCGCCGCTCGTCGTCGCCGGCCGGCGGGATACCGGTGATGCGGCTGATCACCGCGTTCGGGATCGGATTGGCGAAGGCCTCCATCAGGTCGATCACGCCCTCGGCCTGGCGCAGCGGTGCCGCGAAACGCTCGACGGTTTCGCGAACCTGCGCCTCGTACCGCTTCACCGCACGTGGCGTCAGCGCGACCGAGAACAGCTTGCGGAGCCGCGCGTGCTCCGGCGGCGGGAGCGAAAAGAAGCCGTTGTCCTCGACCCAGCGCATGAAGCTGCCCTCGGGCCGGGGCTGGAAGTGTTCCCAGTAGCGCCGGTCGGGCGTCGCGTTCTCCGGGTCGTTGAAGAGCCGCTTCACGTCGTCGTGGCGCAGGATCACCCAGAAGCCGAGCGGCGCGACGAAGTGCACGGGATCGTCGGCGCGGAGCTTCGCGAGCGCCGGATACGGATCATCCATGAAGCTGGGATCGAGGAAGGGCGAGACGGAGGCTTGCTGGGTGGTGTCGGTCATGGCAGTCCTCGGCAGGCTTACCCACAGAAGCTACCGCGCGCGGCTGCACAGCGCTGCAGCTCAGTCGGATCGCTCTCCCTCCGCCGAGCGACCGCCCCACACTCTCCCTCTCTGCGCTCGAAGACCCTCATCGACAACACCTACCGTTGCCGGGTGGCGTCAGCGGAGCCACGTCGCGCTGGCGTGTAGCTCAATAGGGGTCAGCGCGAGCCGGAGGTTCTCGTTGCGTGACTCCATTCCGCCGCGGCCTGGGGGCCGGTTCAGTCCGGCAAAGACGTGACCGGCCCCGCACGGTCCCGGCGCGTTCCAAGGTTGGTTGGAGATCCAGCCGGCGCCCCCTACCGGCCATAACCTCATCCCTGAGGAAACGGCTACCATGAGGCGTCGTCTTGAGGACGACGGGCGCCATCACGATGTGGCGTGCCTCTCCCCTTTTCCCGGCAGCCCCATGCGTGGTCAGGTCTAATTGCCCGGCCCTGCAGCGTAAAGGAGAATTGATGTTCACTGAGGCATCCAAGAAGCCTTCCCAAGAAAGGGGCGGCAAACGAAGCCGTGCCGCATTGTCTCGCGAGGCAAAAGCGGCGTACGGTGAGATTCGACAGGGTGTCAAACACCTAGAGAAATCGATGGGCGAGATCCAGCGTGGCTTGCGCAAAACGGAGCGCAAGATCGAGGCCGATGCACGCGCTCGGGTTCGCGAGCTACGCAAGGACGCGCACACTCAGCTGAACCTGTTGAAGTCTAAACAGCGCGCAGCCGCACGAAGCCTCAAGAATCTATCGACGGCGGCGGGCGAGTCTTGGCGGGAAGTTAAGGTATCCGCCGACTCCATCCTCGCCGAGGGCCGAGCGACCGCTGGCGCAGTCGCCGAGAGATTCCGCAGGGCCTTGGGAGGCTGAGTAAAGCTTCGCGGTGGGCGTGCAGCCCGAGCTGGGTCTCAGCAAGCGTGGGCTGGTTCAGAAATCGCCTCCCTCACCCTCGGGCAGCGTGGCTACGGATCTCGCCTCCGAGGAGGTAGAGCCATGGAGCGCTACGACGTCGTCGTAATCGGCTCCGGTATGGGCGGCCTCGCAGCGGCAAGCCTGCTTGCGCAGCTTAGTCGCGCGCGGGTCTTGGTCCTTGAACGACACTTCAAGCGCGGAGGTTTCACTCACACCTTCAAGCGTCCGGGGAATTTCCACTGGGATGTGGGCCTCCACTACGTGGGCGGCCTCGAAGAGGGCGGGCGGGCACGGCAGTTGTTCGATCTCGTGACTCGTGGCGGCGTGCGCTGGAAACGCATGCCCGACCCCTTTGAGGTCTTTGAATACCCTGGATTCCGTTTCGCCGTGCGCGCCGGCGAGGCACGCTTTCGCGACGATCTTTCTGCTGCTTTCCCGGAAGAGCGCGTGGCGATCGATGCCTACCTTTCCGACTTGCACCGAGCTGGGCAGGACTACATCCACCTGCACGCGGTGTCGCGGACAATGCCCTGGCCCATCGGCGCCGCCGTCGGACTGCTTGCGCGACGCCGTGAAGGACTCGCCCTCCAGACCACCGGACTGTATCTGGCGCAGCGCTTTCGCGACCGACGCCTGCGGTCCCTTGTCGCCTCGCAGTGGGGCGACTACGGGCTCCCGCCTGCCCAGAGCGCCTTCGCGCTTCATGCCATGATCGCCACCCATTACCTGGAAGGCGGGTGGTATCCAGAAGGAACGGCCCAAACCATTGCGGACACAGTGTCACCCATCGTGAGAGAAGCGGGCGGCGACTTGCGGGTGAACTGCGAAGCGAAGGAGATCGTGGTCGAGGGCGGCCGCGCGGTCGGAGTTCGCTACATCCAGCGGAAGGGCGGCGCTTCTGAGGAGAAGGAGGCTCGAGCCGAGGCGGTAATCTCCGATGCCGGGGCCGCCACCACGTTCCTCGGACTCCTCCCATCCGGCGCCGGACCCGACGTGCGCAACGACATCGAGCGCCTTGGCCCCGGCTACTCCAACGTGACGCTCTACGTGGGCCTCAAGGAAAATCCGGAAAAGCTCGGCTTTCATGGCGAGAACCACTGGATCTACGACGGTTGGGACCACGACGAGATGTTTCGGCGCCAAGCCGAGCTCCTCCACGGAAAGGCGAGTCACTGTTACCTCTCTTTCCCATCGATGAAGGATCCACTCGCGCGGGCGCCCACTGCCGAAATCATCGCCGCAGTGCCCCAGGAGCCCTTCGCCCCGTGGCGAGACGAGCCCTGGAAAAATCGCGGTGAAGAGTACGAAGCCTTAAAGAATCGCATCGCGTGCGCGCTGCTTGACCTCGTGGAATCGCGCCACGCAGGATTCCGCGACCTCGTCGCATACCAGGAGCTCTCGACGCCCATCACCACTGAGCGCTTCACAAGCCACGCAGGTGGTGCGATTTATGGTTTGCCAGGCGTGCCCGAGCGCTGGCGCATTCCGTGGCTCGGCGCGCGGACGCCAGTCAAGGCGCTTTGGCTGGCGGGAGCCGACGCCGTCGGCCACGGCATCGTCGGGGCGATGATGGGCGGCGTTAGTGCGAGCGCGGGTATCCTCGGACTTCGCGGCTTCCCGAGGATTTTCGGCGCAGCAAAGGCCTTCGCCGGCCCCCGAACCAAAGCCCTCGGCTTGTAAGAGAACGTCTCGCCCCAATCCCCTGCGGGCTCGCCCCCGTGGGAGCGCCCTATCGTCTATGCCGACGCCTTCTTCGAGCGCCGCTTCGCACCTGCGAGAATGAAGGCCATCACCGTCGGCTTGCCTGAGCGATTGCGCCACGCATGCCAGGTACCCGTCTGCACCACGCAGCATCCGGGCTTGAGCCGCACGGATTGGCCGCTATCGAGCTCAAGCTCGATGTCGCCCGAGATGACGAAGCCGAAATCGACCGAGTCGGTCGCGTGCATCCCGGGCACCTCGGGATCGAAATGCGTAAGCATACCGGGATAGCGCCGCTCGGTGTCTTGGATCGCCTTGGTCAGATCGATGTCCGGCCTGCCCGCACCCTCGGGTGGAAAAACGCAGAAGCGCACGATGATCTCGTCTTCCTCCGGGAAAAAGCGCGGGACAACGGGTGTCCCCGACGCGTGCTCGACGAGCCGCACGCCTTTTTCCGACCACAGCTCATACGCCTCGAAGCCCGGCGCTTGCATCAAAGTCGTCGGGGCAACTTGCTCGTCGCGGACGATCACGGATTTTCCCGATGTATCGTGACCCGTCACGATTCGGCGAAATTCCATGGCGCGATTCTCCTCAAAGGTTGTTTGGACGGATGATGCACGCGCGAGGAGCCAGGAGCCAGAGGGACCACGCATGGGCGTTGCAGCGCAGCATTTACCCGTCCTTCGGCCGATTGCTCCCAATCCGCAATCTGGCGGCGCCGAGCACTACGATGACCGCGCTCGCGCGGCGCCGCCAAAAAGGCGACCCCTCGGCGGAGGTGGGACAGGGCCGAGGACGTGAAGCTGGGGGGCCGCGATCGCTTAGGCGAACACAGAGAACCCTCGAGAGCGTCCTTTTCTCGTGTGAGATCGCAGCGACCAAGTCGCAGTTCACGCGCGAGCGTCACAGGTCGGCTGTCCCGTGATCTCAAGTCGCGGGATTCCATCTTGAGGTTGACCGGGCCTACTGGAAGGGAGCAAGATCGCAATCACCTAGCCCGGATCCGCCGCGCGGATGCGCTCTGTGCCGCCGTCACACCCGAGGGCGGCGCTGGAGCGGGCCGGCGCCGCGCAGCGCTTCGAGAGCAGTGGGGGATCGTGCCATGACCAAGACCCACTACGAACGCCTGTCCGCGCTCGATGCACATTTTTTCGAGCTTGAGGACGAGGGCGTGCACATGCACGTCGCTGCGATCCTGATCTGCGATGCGAAGCCCCTTACGCTCGAGGATGGACGTCTCGACGCGGAACGGATCCAGACTTTCATCGACGCGCGCCTCAGGGCGATTCCCCGCTACCGCCAGCGGCTGGCGCGGATTCCGGTGGAGCGCCACCCGGTCTGGGTGGACGACCCGAGCTTCAAGATCCAATACCACGTCCGCCACGTGAGCCTGCCGCGTCCGGGCGACGAGCGGCAGCTCAAACGGCTGATCGGTCTCCTCATGTCGCAGAAGCTCGATCACAGCAAGCCGCTGTGGGAAATATGGGTGATCGAGGGCCTCGAGGGCGATCGGTTCGCGCTCCTTGCACGTTCCCACCACTCCATGGTGGACGGGATCGCCGGAGTGGGTGTGCTGCGTGTGCTGTTGCGACCCGAGCCCGACTCCTCCTTCAAACCGGCGCCGCGCTGGCGAGCGCGACCCGCGCCCGGCCGCGCCCGTCTGGCAACAGACGCGTTCGTGCGGCGAGCGCGGGAACCGCTGGACCTCGCCGGCGCAACAGGCCGCGCTCTTAGGAACCCCACCCGGGCGCTGCAAGCCGCATGGGAAGCAACGCTCGGCCTCGGCGAGTCCCTGAGCGGGCTGCGTTCGGCGTCACCAACACCTCTCAATCCCCCGCATATCAGTCCCCACCGGCGGATCGACTGGCTGCGCTTCGACCTTCAGGCGGTGAAGGACGTGAAGCGCGACCTTGGGGGCACAGTGAACGATGTCGTCCTGGCCACCGTCGCCGGGGCCATGCGACAGTACCTTCAGGCCCATCACGTCGCCCTCAAGCACTTGGACTTTCGCGCCATGTGCCCGGTCAGCATCCGTCGTGCCGATACCGGGAACGCGCTCGGGAACCGCGTGGTCATGCTGGTTACGCAGCTCCCCGTGGCTGAGCGCGATCCTCGTCGGCGCCTTGAGCGAGTGATCGCGACCACCCGAGAGCTGAAGTTGTCCCATGTGCCGCGAGGCTCCGAGCTGATCGAAGAGCTTGCCGATTGGACCACCACATCGGTCGTGACCGGGACAATGCGCCTCGCAACGCGGCTGCGCGCCTTCAACCTCATCGTGACGAACGTTCCCGGCCCGCCGATCCCGCTCTACCTGCTTGGCGCCCCAGTCCTCGCGACCTTCCCGCTCGTGCCTCTCTACGAGAACCAGGCCTTTGGCATCGCCCTGTTGAGCTACGCCGGTGGCCTCTTCTGGGGCTTGACGTCCGACTGGGATCGCATCCCAGATCTCCACGAAATCGCCCTCGGCCTCGCAGGCGCGTTCGACGAGCTTCGAAAGGCGACGAACGCGCCGAGACCCGCAAGACGTCATCGCGAAATCACACCGTAGGTCCGCCGACGGCCGTGCCGAGTGCAGAATGAGGATTGGCATGCCCGCCACGAAGGGAGCGGCGCGGGTTGACGCTCGTGCGCATGAGGTGAGGCAGATCGATTCGATAGACTCCGTCGATATCGGCCGCCCAGAGGGCGTCGCCTTCACGGGTCCGCCACAGAAAACCGCCGTCTGGGATGGCCCGTCACCCTTCTTCTTGGGATGAGCTTGGGCGGAGCTCTGGCCTGGAATTCAAAACCTGACGATTTGCCCCTGACAGTTCAGAGCTCCCCTCGTCGGGTAAAAGGCGCACGGCGCGCTCGACGGGCGCGCCGTCATCTTCGGCCTGGCGGAGCGCTTCGGTCTCGGCGCGCGCCTCGTCCTCGCGGGCCCATATCTACTTCGATCCGCTCGCGAGTGCGAGCCCGGGACGCCGCGCCGGCTCCACGAGCACGCAGTGCGTTCCGCGGTAGATCGTGGGTATGCAGCGATTGCAGTGGATGCAGAGCGCCTCCCGCACCCCGCCGCGACGCCAACGTTCGACCAGGTCGGGCTCGCGCAGGAGCGCACGGCCCATGGCGACAAAAGAAAATCCTTCGTCGAGCGCGTGCCGCACCGTGTCGATCCGGTTGATGCCGCCGAGAAGGATGAGCGGCATCCGGAGCGCGGCACGGAACTGCCGCGCGTAGGGCAGGAAGAAGGCCTCCTCGAAGGGATAGGTCCGGAGGAAGCGAGTGGCCGTGAGCTTGAACCCGAAACGCAGCGGCGGAGGAAAGGCCTTCGCCATATCCTCGATCGGCGCTTCGCCGCGGAACAGATACATCGGATTCTGGAACGAGCTCCCGCCCGTGAGCTGCAGGGCGTCGAGGGCGCCGTCCGTTTCGAGCAAGCGCGCGACCTCGATGCTCTCGTCGAGCCAGAGACCGCCCGGAACGCCGTCCGCCATGTTGAGCTTGGCCGTCACCGCGGTGCGCGTTCCGACCGCGTCGCGCACCGCCTTTGCCACGTCGCGCGCGAGGCGAGCGCGGCTCTCGAGGCTTCCGCCCCAGCCGTCCGTGCGACGGTTCAGCTTCGGGCTTAGGAAGGCGCTCACCAGATAGCCGTGTCCGAAGTGGAGCTCTAGAACGTCAAAGTCCGCGCGAACCGCGAGCTGCGCCGCGCGCGCGAAGTCGCCCGTGATCCGCGCGAGATCCGCAATTGTCACCGCCTTCGTGAAGCGGAGCGCCTGCGGCGCGAAGACCCGTGACGGTGAGAGGCCCTGGCGTCCCGTCCCCGCCGAGACCGGTCCGGCGTGGCCGAGCTGAATGGCGGCTGCGGCGCCGGCGCGGTGGACCGCATCGGTTAGCCGCTGAAGTCCCGGAAGAGCGGCCTCACGCACTACGATCTCGTTGGGTGCGCCCTGGCCGTCCTCCGAAACGGCGCAGTAGGCCAGCGTCGTAAGGGCGACGCCGCCCTCGGCCATGGCGCGGTGGAAAGCCACAAGCCCATCCGACACGAGGCCGCCCGGCGCCATTCCCTCGAAGGTGGCGGCCTTCACGAAGCGGTTGCGGAGCGTAACAGGACCAAGGGGCGCGGGAGCGAAGGGGTCGGGTCGTTCGGGCGGAGCCGCGGGCGCCTGCACCCTCTCCTTCTACCCGATTCGGCCCGCCGCCGCACCACCGCGAGCCGGGCCAGACCCATCCGGAGCTTCCCGCGATCTGCGCTCATCCTCGACGGGCGAGGCACGATCACGCAGTCGAGAAGCCCGAGGCCCCTCCGGGCCAAAGCTCCAAGATGTGAAGTGGGCCCGAGCACCGAGGGATCGGATTCCAAGCAAGTGGAACCTCGTCGTCTCCCCTGCTCGGTCTTCGGGCGAACGCCTCTGCTCTCGGGGTTAAGATCGACGGGGCAGAATATCGGGAGCTGTCCGATTCTCACAGAAAGCGGTCCATGTCCTAGCCGCCCTTGGGTAGGCAAATTCGATCTCCATGGAACTCAGCCCGCAGAACCGTGACCGCTTGGTGCTGTACGACAACTTTGGCTCTCCCTGCGCACGGCGGGTCCGAATCACGCTTCTCGAGAAGAGCCTCGTCTGGGATACGCAGATCATCGATCTCTCGCGTCTCGAGCAGCGGCGCCCCGACTATTTGCGCATCAATCCCAACGGCTTCGTACCGGCCCTCGCCCACGGTTCACGCATCGTGTTCGAGTCCAACGTCATCACTGAGTACCTGGATGACCTCTTTCCGCAAACCCCTCTCTATCCCAGCGATCCCTGGCAACTGGCACAGGTGAAGATGTGGCAAGCCGCGGAAGCTGCGATGGCGAAGGACTACCGAACGCTCATGTATCAGCGTCTCATGGGACCTGTGGTTCGTCTCACGCGCACGCTTCCAGAGGCGCTTGCGGCTGCACGTCGCTACACCCAGAGCCCCGCGGATCTCGCCTGGGAGGAGCGAGTCTGGCGACTCGAGGTCCTCTCGCCCGAAGAGGAGGCGCAGCACGAAGACCGTCTCTATCGGTGGCTCGACCGCGTCGAGCGTGCACTCGAAGGACGGGAGTATCTGGTAGGTGGTCGCTTCTCGCAGGCGGAGATTTCGCTATTCCCGCGCGTCGAGATGTATCCGTTCGTTGGATTGTTCGTTGCGGAGTCGCGCTACCCGAATGTCCGCCGCTGGCTTGCCCGCCTTTCCCCACGCAGCTCGTTTGCGAAGACGCGCAGCCGGGAGTACGAGAGAACCTGGAAGCTCGCCGGCACACCGGTCCTTCCCTGGATCCGGCGAGTCATGCGCAAACCCGAGGCCCAGCGGACCTGGCGCGAGCGCGCTGGCCTAAAGCTTCTCGGCAGCGCTCTGCGTGCGGTGCTGCGGGACAAGCCACTCCCGGCGGGCACTCCCGCCGACCGTCGCCCGATCCATCTCCCGAGCGACGGACCGACGCCCCCGCGCAACCCGCCGGCCCGATGCTGCATGGGATCTGCGTCGGGCGCGCCTCGCGAGGCCGCGATGACGCTTTACGGTGCGGCTTTCTCACCTTGCACTCAGCGAATTGCGCTCATCCTTGCCGAGAAGGAGCTTAAGGCGCGATGGTGCGAGATCGACATCGCCCGGATGGAACACAAGGCCAGCACCTTTCTGGCACTCAACCCCAACGGCGAGGTTCCTGTATTGGTGCATGGAGAGCGGGTGATCTACGAGAACGTCCTCATCGCAGAGTACTTGGACTCGCTCTTCCCCGACCGCGGTCCAGAACTCCTGCCCCGCGATGCCTTCGGCGCGGCCCAAGTCCGGATGTGGCTCGCCCTCGAGGCAGGAACGCACAAAGAGTTCCGTCCACTGTGGTACCTCCACCTCGTACGCCCTGAGCTTAGGCGGCGAGGATTCGACCGCGCATCGCTCGCAGCCGCAGTACCACCCGAAGTGCATCCTGCCCACAGAAGGTGGATCCTCGATACGCTCGACGGCCAGCCCCGTTTCGATACGAGCCCCGAGCTTGCGAGGCTGCTGATCCAGAGCAAGATCGAGCGGCTCGAGGAGCGTTTGCGACGCGGCACCTTCCTCGTCGGCGACCGAATCTCGTACGCCGACTTCGCCTGGTTCACGCGGGTGGCGCAGCTCGAAATCCTCGGGGTCGAGACAGGTCCAGACCGCCATCCGGGCCTTTCGCGCTGGCGAGAAACGATTGCCGCACGGCCTTCCCTTCGCGCCGTGTCTAGCCAGACGGGGGCTTGGCCGAGCGCGTGAAACCGCGAGTTCACGGCGCGGCGCAGTCTCGGTCGAGATCTTGAGTGTTCGCGCGTGGTCTATGAACCCAAGCGCTCGCCAGAAACCAAGGGCGGATTCGTTGTGATGCAGAACCTCCACCGTGACGAAGCCGCCCTTGGGCCAGATCTCTTGGAGAAGGATTTGAATACCCCGTCGGCCGTAGCCACGGCGGCGCATGGAACGCGCAATGAAGAAGTGCCGAAGGTGGATACCCTCCTCGTCCGATCGAAACAACGCATATCCGGCTGTCGTAGAGACCTCCTCAAAGAGAACCGCTCGATACTGCGCGTTTAGCCATCCGCGCATTCGCTCTTGCAGCTGCGTGAGCGTCATCGGGTTGTCGGCGCCCTCATCGCGGACCAGCTCGTCGTTCAACTGCGCGAGCAGGGGAAGGTCGCAGGCTTTGGCGAAGCAGTAGTTCATCTTCGAGCGACTCCCCGCTTTTGGAGCTCGCCCTTCCGAGGAACCTTCCGACGGCGCAGCTTGGCGCCCGCCCGCCCCCCCCCGCGCTCGGGATCCACCAAGAACCTCCCATCGCGAGGGAAGAAGGCAGCTGTCTTTCTCACTGGGCGTGAAGATCATTGCGGCGAATGAGCGAGCCCGAGGCGTGTACTGCGATCTACATCCCCGAATGGTAGGCGATAGTCGATAGGATGGTGGAGACGAGAATCAGCAGCATCGCAAGGTAAGGCTGGGAGTTGTCCCCCCTTTCCACCTCCTTGATACAGACGTAGATGCCCGCCGCCGTACCGATGAGAGGGATGACCGATACCAGCATGCCTTGCCCCCAGTGAGAAGAACCACCCCGGGCCAGAGACCGC
>DATGZK010000090.1:0-3964 GCA_035489755.1 Myxococcota bacterium | reverse complement strand
TTTCGGAAGGGGAGCGAACTTGTACCCGTGTCGCGCTCTACGCGCAGCGGCGTTCCAGAGCGGATCCCGAGAAACGGCATTCACGCCGGCTGGACGGGAAGTCAGAGTCGCTTCCATACGAGCGAACCGCACCCGATGCGTGATGGCGAAGCACAGCGCTTCGTCGACCTCGGCCCGTTCAAGGCGATCGGTCCCCATGTCGACTGGCGTGCGGTCCTCTATTCGGACGAGGCCTAAAGGAGCGAGGCGCCTCGCGCATGGCGGCGGCGGACGGCGAGGCCCATGAGTCCCGCCGAGAGGAGCAGCGCAGTCGAGGGTTCGGGGACCGTGTTTCCGATGCCCGCACTGAAAGCGAGCGAATATAGACTCAGGTTCGGAGTTGAGGGATCGATCATGAACGAGGGATCGGTGAAGGCTTGCGCGTCGCCCGTCTGGAGCGCGCACGGCCCAGAAAGGCACCCACCCACACTGCCGCTGGCAGTTATATTTACGGCGTAAAGCGTATTGGAATGCAGCGCCAGCGGCGTCCCCTGCAGATTGAACGCTCCCGGGATTCCGGAACAACCGGCCGGATATATGATATTGGCGCAGGTCGTCCAGGCCGCGACGATGGCAAGGCTGTTGCTGTCCTGAATTTCAAAACCTCCACCCGCAGTTGCCCCACCACCTGACGCGCTTGCGAAACCAGATGCCGTGACATCGAGCGTGACTGATGATGCCCCGGAGCCCCCGGTGACCTCCATGTAATACACGATTTGCGCAGAGGCGACGGCCGCATCGTTGTCGGCGTTCGCGTGTGCACTCACCATGGGAATGGGACTGCCGGTCAAGGTGGCCTGAGCCATGCTGGAGTTAAACCCGCCCGGGCTAAGAGAGCTGTCGGTCTGGGTGCCGGGAACCGTCAGCTGTGCACAGCTTAAGCCGCAGGGAGGAAGGAGGTAGCTCCCCGCGTAGGCATCCGCACCGTATTTGGCCGCCGGAAGAACCGTGGCGACCGCGTCATTGTTCACAAGGTAGCCTCCGATCAGTCCAATCAACGGTAGCAACCTCGTCATCCGTCGTATTGCGTTCACCGGACACCTCCCGATATTAGGTCGGATGCCGAGGCGACAAGTGTCAATGAAAAGTCCTGATGGACTCAGCGGAGGGTGAAGGTTGTTCAGGTTCCGTTTCTCTCCGACACCCGGCGCCTCTCGGATAGACGCTAGGCCGCCTCCGGGCCGTCCCCGTTGGCTCCCTTGGACGCGACGGGCCTCCGAGGGACGCTGCCATGGTGTCTACGCAGGGCGTGGAACGGGCGTTCCGTCACAAGGGTAATCATTTTCCTCGGAAGCTTCCGGCGATGCGTCAGCACCCTTAGGTAGGGCAGGCTGCTCGCCGCTCGGCGGCCCCGACGCCCGGTGCCCGCGTTGCCGGGCGTGGGGGCGTGGTTCGGGGTGTGTGGCAGCTCGGCCCAGAAGGTCGGCGAGGGTTTAGGCCGCGATCAGCGTGATCTCCGCCAGTCTCCCAGGCCAGATGCGGACTCGCTGCATGATGGTCGGGACCGCAGGAGTAGCGGGGGTCCGCTACACCCTATACGACGCCCAATCGAGGCAGGTGTCGCGCTTGCGGCCTAGGTCAAGCGCGAAGCCCAACCCGCTGGAAAACTCAACGTTTTCAAGCGGAATTAAGTTTTCGGAACCCACGAGAGAGGGTCCACCAAAGATTCCGACGGACGTCCGCTCAATCCGCGGACTCCGGATTCTCTCGAAGGATCCTCAGATGCCGCGCGGCGATTCGCAGGAGCGCGATTGCGGGTCCTTCCGGCTTCCTTCGGCCCTGCTCCCAGTTGCGCAGGGTATGAACGCTGATTGCGATCGCTCTGGCGAACTCAGCCTGAGTCAGCCCGACGAAGCTTCGCAACGCCGCGATGTCTACTCCGGACTCGAAGCGTCCTTGCATCAGCCGTCTCCGCAGGCGCGCGGGAATCGCTCTCTCGAGCTGTTTGTCGGTCAGTTCGGGGATATCCGTCATCTCTATCGATCCATGTGCGAGCGGTACAGAATCTGCTCGCGTTTGTTGGCCAGTCGGGCGCCAAGGATTCGGACTCGGCCTTCTTCTCGTTCTGTGGAGACAACGACTACGAGCCCGCGATCGATGGGCCCGATGGCAAGTCTTCGAATTCCGAATGCTCCGCATCGAAGGTCTCGAGATAGCGACACCAGACTCAAAGAGCTGCTGGACCTCCGCGAAGGACAGACCGTGCTTTCGCTGGTTGCTGACGTCCTTCGCAGGATCCCACTCGAACTCCACTAAGGAGGATCATAAGCCATTGTGGTCGACCGTCCGCCGCTACGCGCGCGCTCCCTCAGGTGAGCCGCGTCGCCCACTCGACGAGCGTTGCGGCGAAGAGCTTCGGATCCTGCTGGTGCATGGCGTGACCCATGGTCGGGAACGACCGGTACTCGATGGTCTGCCCCGCCGCCTCGATCAGCTGCCGCGCGCGCGCCGCTTGCAGATCCGTGAGCGCGCCCATCAACGTACCCGTCGCCTCGTCGACCATCCGGAAGTGGTGCGTCAGCAGGACGGGCACCTTCACGCTCGCGAGCATTCGGGCGTGGTCGCAGCTCGCGGCAACTGTCCCGGTCCAGAAGGCATGCGCCCACTCCGGGTCGTACTCCTTCAGGTTCTGCGGCGGCTCCGCGCCGGCCTGCGTGGAGAACAGGGCTCCGAGCCACGCAGGCAGCTCGCGCGGGGCGGCGGCGACCATGCCGTCCCAGTCGCCGACGCTCCACTGGTCGCCAAGGTACTTGCTCCACAGCGCGAACATCGCGCCCACTGCCTGGCGGAGCGACGGACCGCAGGCGGGCCCCACCTGCGAGGCGAAGAGCGGCGGATCCTCGTAGCACGCGCCGCGGATCTGACCGGGGCGCGCATAGGCCGAGAGCCAAGCGGAAAGGACACCGCCCGACGAGAGGCCGCTCACAAAAGCGGGACGGCCGATCGCCGCGTCGATGAAGCGCACCAGATCGTTGCCCATGTTGTCGAGCGTGTAGCGGCCGGGCGTGCGCGTGGACCTTCCCTGGCCGCGCAGGTCCACGGCGAAGGCCTGGAAGTGCTCGGCGAGAAGCGGGAGGGCGGCCTCGTAGCCCCACCACGACTCGGACTGGCCGGGGATGAGGAGCAGCGCCGGCTTGTCGGCGTCGCCGGCGACGGCGTAGTTGAGGGCGACCTCGCCCGTGTCGCAAAGCCGTTCGGGAAAGGCATGAGGAACGTACGTAGCCTCGGGATGTTGGGGGCCAAAGGCGTTCGCGTAGCGACCCATCACTCGTTCTCCTGCAGCCGCGGAAAGAGTTGCCGAGCAGCGCCGTGATCGATCGAGCGGCGCTGCGATTCGCTCATGGCGAAGCGTTCGTACATCCCCGTGAAGGCGCCGACGACGAGTGCCGGCGCGTACGGGAAATCGCTTCCGAAGACCACGTGATCGGGCTCCGCGAAGGCGAGCAGGCTCGGCAGCGCGGTCGGACTTCCGGAGAGCGCCGTGTCGAAGTAGAAGCGCTTCAGCCGCGCGATGCCGTCGAACGGGTTCCCGCTCGGCGCGGCGGCGGCACTCATTCGATAGGCCGCGAAGGGAACGATGCCGCCCGCGTGGGCGAGGATGATCTTCAGGTCGGGGTAGCGGTCGAGCGTCCCGGATCGCGCGAGCAGGATCGCCGCGCGCGTCGTGTCGAGCAGGAAGTCGGCGATGAAGGTCGGCACGCCCGGGAGCGGATCCAAGCCGGGCACGAAGGAGGGATGGACGAAGACGACGGCCTTGCGCCGGTTCAGCTCCTCGAACAGCGGGTCGAACGACGCGTCGCCGAGGTAGACGCCGCGGCTGTTCGCGAGCAGCACGACGCCGTCCGCGCCGAGCGCGTCGAGGGCGTGCTCGAGCTCGATCAGAGATCCGCTCACGTCCGGGAGGCACAGCGTCGCGAAGAAGCCG
>DATGZK010000089.1:0-30910 GCA_035489755.1 Myxococcota bacterium | reverse complement strand
CGCCGTATTCCTTGACCGCGAAGCGCTGGTCCAAGACGATGCCGAGCGTGCTCTGGACCGAGGTCGCAGCCGCGGCCCCGCCGAGCGCAAGCAGGGTGTTGAAGGGCGGAATCGTCGTGAAATTCGACAGCCGGTTGTTCGGCTGGACGGGCTCCGAGGGATTGGCGGGGTCCAGCAGAACTCCCGAATAGCCGCTCGAATATCCATTCGTAAAGTTCGGCGCCGCGCGCGCGGCGCGATCGCCAAACAGGTCGTAGGAACGGAAGAGCCCGCACAGCTTCGTATACACGCAGTCGTACTGGGCCTGTCCGCGCACGTAGATCTTGGCCTGGCTGAAGGGTCCAAAGCCGTTCGGTGCGAGATCGGTGTCCATCTCTAGGTTGAGGATCGTTGCCCATTGACTCACGTAGAACGAGTGGATGTCGAAGTGGTCGGAGATCGTCCGAAAATCTTCCTGGGCATAGCCGTGGATCTGGACCCTGCCGTCTAGGAAGTCAATCGCCGGCGCGGCGTGCGAGAGGAGGAGCAGGCCCAGGAGCGGGGTGACCAGCAGGCACAGGCGGCGCGGATGGAGCATGGGCACTCCGCGCGTCCGACGGGGCGCACAGCGTCCCCGCGGACGGATCGATACGTCAGAATGTGTAACGCATGCGGAAATAGGCCTCGTCGCGATCTCGGATCAGAGACAGACCGGGCTCGGAGAAGCTCTTGTACGCATCGGTCCCTGTCTGCTGCGCGACTGTGCCGATCGGATTGATTCCAATCGTCTGCCCGCGCCAGCGCCCGAGGAACTGCGCCACCCCGAGGGAGAAAGAGAAGTTCTCGGTGAAGCGATAGGTGAGTTCGGGCAGCGCGGCCCCCGAGTTCGAGAACACGTCGTAGACGAAGGTCAGCGAGGGCAGCAAGCGATCCTGGAAGTAGCCCGTCGAGATCGTGAAGGTCCCGAGCACGCTGAACGGCCCCGCAAAGTTAAATCCTGTGTGGTAGTTCGTGAGATACGAGAAGAAGAACTGCGAGTTGAAGAAGAACGTGCGGTTCTGGTTCAGGAAGTTGATGAAGGTTGGGCGATCGACCGAAACCGAGAGCTCGAGGTCGTCGGATTTCGTGATGCCATCGAACTGGTTGTTGTCCTGGAACGGGAGATGCTGCTCCCAGCCGAACTCGATGCCCCAGTTCGACTTGGTGACGTCCTCCGCAAAGTCCATGGAGAATCCCAAGACGTTGCGCTTCTGATACTGGAGATCCACCTCGCCGCCGCTGTCCCACACGAAGTCCCGGCGACCGAACATCCCGTTGCCCGCGGCTTGTACGTCATTGCGCTGCACCCCGGTCACCGTCATGAAGGAGCCGACGCTCGTGCACAGCTCCGGACGAATCCAGCCGCAGGCGGTGGTGGACAGTTCGTTCGCTTTATTGAAATTGGACGAGGTCGTGACGAGGATCATCTCGAGGTTCCAAGAGAATGCCGCCATCACGTTCTTCCACGGCTGACCGGTGAAAGGCTGACCCGAGGTTTTGTAGCCGAGGGCATTCGGGCCGAACCCGATGGGAGCGGGATTGCCGTCGACCGCGAGGTTGTAGCCCTGGTCCCCGGGTCCGCGGGCGCCGGGCAAAATAACGATCGTATTCCCTACCAAGCGCGTGCCCACGGGTCCGCCAACGAACCCCACCGTCCCCGGCTGTGCGACGGATGCATTGTTGGTGAACCATCCCGGGCTCGTTCCCTCAAAGCCCACCATGGATTGGGTAACGACGCTGGCCTCCATGTTCAGGAGATCGATACCGCCGTTGGCGGCACCGGTCCCGTCGCAAATCGTGTGGTAGAAGGGACCGCAGCCGAGAAGCGCTTGCTGCTGCGCGCTGAGAGCCGTTGTAAGACTCGGGAAAGGGCCGAGGGCGGGTTTGAGATCCACGACGGGCAACGGTTGACCCGCGCCGAGGGCCGCAAATGCAAGGCCATTGATGCCCGGAGAACCCGCGAGGAAGAAAGAGAGCACCGCAGAGACCGGCAAGCCGAGGGCCGCGGGGACAGGATTGTGGCTGCCAAGCACGGTCTGTGCGCAGGCCCCCCGGTCGAGCGCCGAGAACCCGACCGTGGTCGAGCAGATCATGGCGAAGAGCGTCTGGTTCGCGGATTGGAGCTGGAGCGCGCTCTGCGGCGGGAGGCAGCTGGGCCCGATCCCGATGGCGTTTCCAGCGGCGTCCAGCCCTCCGAACTGGCAGGATCCAGTGGACTGCGCCGCGCGGGGCATCCCCGAGATGGGATCCACGTTTCGTGAGTAGGTAAAGATCCGGTTCGGGTAGGGAAGGCGGACGTAGTTGTACATGTCGACGACTGCGAAGCTGTAGCGATCCCAGCGGAACTCCAGTCGCGCGCCGCCCTGCAGGCCCTGGGTCGACTGCCACCACTCCGGGGGGGACGTCTGGCCCGCGACGCCCACGCCGCTCACACCGTGCGCGAAGAGGCCAAACGCCTTATCGCAGACTGCGTTCACCGCATAGGGCATCCCGCACACGCCGATGTCGTCGGGGGTAAATTTGTCGAGATTGAGGGCACCCTCGAGACGAACGTCCTCAAAGGGTCCCACGCTGTAAAAGTTGTACACCGCGCGCGCAGCCCATACGGGGATGCGGGACTCCTCAAGGCTCGGGAGAGAAGAGAGCGCATCGTTGCGCGGGTTGAACTGGTCGGTCGTCGCGAACAGCTCCGTCTTTCCCCAGACGATGAGCTGCTTGCCGACGCGCAGCCAGGCGCGTCCGTCCAGGAACTCGGCGTGGAGATATCCCTCCTTAAACTCATAGGTCTCGCTCTGCGAGGCGGTGTGGTTCCAGGCGAGGTCGCTTTGGCTGTATTGCGCGTTGGTCGCGCCCGGGCTGCCGTTGGACAGGTAGTTCACCAGGCCTTGGCTCGGGTAGTAGATGCCCTGCGCGGTGAAGAGGTTCCCGGTCAGCGAAACGTTCTGGATGTTCGGGGCGGGCCGGTAAGGCAAAGCACCGCTGCCAAAGCCCCCGATGACCGCGGTTCCGGTCGCGTTTGGGATGATGGGGTTAAAGTCCGCCGGACCGAACGGGTTCGCGATGTGGATCAGTCCTGCGTTCGGAATGATCTGATTCTGGGGCAGCCAGGGTCCGAGATTGTCGTACGACATTCCGTCAAATCCGCCTGGGGTCTTGCGCATGGCGAAGCGGTAGTCGAGGTAGTCCTTGAACGTGTATTGAGCGGGAGCATCGGGGCCTTCGAACTTCCCGCTCGGGCCGACCTGGGCAAACAGCGTGTTGAATCCATTCACCTCGTCGAGCCCGCCTGGACGGTTGCCGATCAGTGCCTGAGTCGGCAGCGAGACCGGGATCACTCCGTCAAAGCTCTGTGTTTGGGCGTTCGCCAAACGGTCGGGCAGCTTCGCGGCGCGATCGCCATACACATCGACGTTCGGCATGAGACCGCAGGCCCGCGTATACACGCAGTCGTAGCGAACCTCGACCCGCATGTAGCTGCGCAGCGAGTCCAGCGGCCCGATCGGGTTTTGGATGAGATTCGCGTCGGTGTCGATGCGGAAGATGTTGGCCCACTGCGACATGTCGAACTGCTGGTTGAAGTTTCGCGAGATGCCGCGGACCTGCTCTTCGAAGTATCCGTGCACCTGCACCCGGCCGTCCAAGAGGTCCACCGCCCGCGCCGAAGGCGTCCATGCGACGCCGAGCGCAAGGGCGCAAAGCGCGGCAAGCCCGCACAGACCACGACCTCGAGCGGCAGAAAGCACCCCCCCCATTGACCCCTCCTGCTCGTCTAGTGCGTGGCAGGCGAGTACGCCCACCGCGCCTTCCCCCAAAGACACGCGAGCCTGCCCGACAGGTGGCGGGGTCCTTTTTTGCGCGACCCGAGTCTCAAACACTCGGGTGCGCGGGCGCTGGACCCGGCCCCCATCAGGCAGCGGCATTTATACCCAGGAACCTCAGCAGAAGACAACGGATTTCTTGGAGTTGGGAGAAATCATGCGCAGCCAGAAGGACCGCGCACGCGAAGGCCGCGGGCTAAGGCTTCGCCGCTTTGGGTCGCCGCGCTCGCACCCGCCGCTTCGCCGCGTCCGTCGCTGACGCGCTGCGGCGTGACCGCTTCGCGGCGGATTGTTGGGGCGCGGCCGCGGCGACGGCCGAGTCGCCCTGCTGCGCAGCCGATGTGCGGCCTCGTGCACGTGCGGGGCGGCGCACCCGCACCGGACCGGCGGGGGTCGCCTCCGCGCCATTGCCCGCCGCCGACGCCGCCTTGCCTCCCCGCGGCGCGCGGGGCGGGAACTCGAAGCCGTGGCGCCCGGACTCCTTCAGCACAAGCGTCGCCGAGAAGGGCCGGCCAAAGCGCGAGGTGAAATCGGTGAGCAGCTCCGTTCTCCCGGTCTGCAGATAGACCATGGCCTCCTCGCGCGTGATCTCGCGCTTGCAGACCGTCCGCGGCAGCTGGAAGCCGCAGCTCTTCGGGAGCGAATCGTCCTTGCCATTCTGCTCTTCCTTGAGCTTGCGCTCGCAGATGAAGTGCGTGGACGATTCGATGACCTTGCAGTCCTCCTCGCGCGGACAGCGGCCGAGCGGCTCGGTGTTGACCTCGTACTCCGGGGCCGCGAACGCCTGCTCCCCATCGGCCCAGCCCTCAGAGCGCACCTTCACGCTCCAGCGCTCGCGATCGAGCTCGAGCCGGCCGCGGTAGGTGCGCCCGTCCCGCGCCGTGAAGCCGTCCAGGACACCGCTCTGGCCCTCGCGGATCAGTGCGGCAGCGCTCGCCCGATCGATGTAGCGGCCCGAGGTATCCTTCCAGATCCGCAGCGGGCACACCTGGTCCTCAGGAGTCCCCGGCTCCTCCACGCAGCGGTAGAACCAGGAGCGTTCGTAAACGGGCTTGCCGCAGCGCGGACAGGGACCGAGGGATTCCTGGTCGGGATAGACCTCGTCGAACTCGAAGTTGCGGGCGCGGTTCACGATCTCGCGCGCGTACTCGGCAATCTCACTCATATAGTCGGCGGCCGTCCTCCGGCCTTTTTCGACGTCGAGCAGGTGTTTTTCGATCTCGCCGGTGAGCGCAGCGGACGCCAGCCGATCGATATGGACGCGCTTTAAGATGTCGATCAGGCGAATGCCTTTCACGGTCGGCCGCAAAGCCTTCCCGACGCGTACGGCATAGCCTTTGGCGATCAAATTCTCGATGATGTCGGCGCGCGTGGCCGGAGTTCCAATCCCCTTCTCGTGCAGCACCGCTGCGAGGTTCTCGTCTTCGATCTGCTGCCCTGCGTTCTCCATCAAAGAGAGCAGACGCGCCTCGGTGATGCGCGCCGGGGGCTTGGTCTCCTCCGCCACGGCTTCCGCTGCCGGTGCCCTTACGGCGACGCCCCGCACCTCGTCCTCGCCGGGACGCAGGGGCGCAAGCACCGCTTCGTCCTCGCCGGCCTCACCGGCTTCCCCGGCCAAGACCGCGCGCCAGCCCGGCTCCTGGAGGGAGCGGGCACGCGTGCGGAAGCGCTCGCCGCGGACTTCGCTCGTACGCTCGACGCGCACCCACAGCGCCGCGGGGTAGAAGGCGCCTAGGAAGCGGCGCACGACCAGATCGAAAAGGCGCCGATCGTCGCCCGAAAGCCCGGAAGTGGGCAGCGTTCCCGTCGGAATGATTGCGAAGTGGTCTGACACGCCGGAGTTGTCAAAGATGCGCGCCTCGTTCTGCAGGCCCGCGCGCTCGAGGTTCGCCGCCGCGGCGGCGTACTCGCCCATCGCGACGGGGGCCTCATGCCGGGCGGCACCGGCGAACGCGGTGAGCACGCGATGCACCGTTTCGCGGTAATCCTCCGGGAGGCAGCGCGAGTCGGTGCGCGGGTAGGTCAGGATCTTGTGCTGCTCGTAGCAGCGCTGGGCAGCGCCCAAGGCTCGCTTCGCCGACCAGGAGAAGCGCCGGTTGGCTTCGCGCTGAAGACTGGTGAGGTCAAAGAGCGGCGGCGCCGACTCCCGCGAAGGCTTGCGCGTCTCCTCCGCCGTGCCCCTTTGCCCGCGCACCGCCGCCACGATCGCCTGCGCCCGTTGCTCGTCGAAAATCCGGTCGTCTCGGGCTTCTTCGTCTTCGCCGGGTCGAAAGCCGGGATCAAACCAGGTGCCGGAGTAGGTCTGTCCCTCGTGTTCGAAACTGCCTGTCACGCGCCAGTAAGGCCGCGGGACATGGGCGAGCACCTCGAGCTCGCGCTCCACCAGCAGCGCGAGCGTTGGGGTCTGGACCCGGCCTGCAGACCACGCCGTCTTCTCCTTGCGCCCCTTGAGCCGCTTGGTGAGGGCGCGCGTGGCGTTCATTCCGATCAGCCAATCCGAGTAGGCTCGGCATTCGGCCGCCTCCCCGAGCCCTTCATATTCCGCGCCCGGCCGCAGATGGGCGAAGCCTTCGCGGATCGAGTCGTCGGTCATGGACTGGAGCCAAAGCCGGCGCACCGGCTTGCGGCTGGCAAAGTGCTTCACAATCTCGCGGAAGATGAGTTCGCCCTCGCGGCCCGCGTCACAGGCGTTCACCACCAAGTCGACGTCGTCGCGCTGAATCAGCTGTTTGAGGGTCCGGATTCGCTCAGTCTGGCCCGATTTGGGCTTGAAGCGAAACTCCTCGGGAAGGATGGGGAGATCATCGAGCAGCCAGCGCTTGTACTTCGGGTCGATCTCCTCGGGCTCGAGCAGCTCGAAAAGGTGCCCTACGGCGAAGCTCAAGACGTAGCGCTCGCTCTCGTAGTAGCCCTCGTGCTCGGTAAAGCCGCCGAGAGCGGCAGCGATATCCCGAGCCACACTGGGCTTTTCGGTGATGACGAGGGCTTTGGCCACGGAGCTCCCATGCCCGCGGGGAGCGGACGCCTTGTCCGGCCGGGCGGGAACGGCATCCATAGCCCGAGGCCCCGGGGCTGACAAGCCAAGCCCCTAGTGGGTCCTCGCACCCGCTCGTGCCTCCCCAAGAGGCTTACGCCACGGTCGGGTCCTCCCCGGAAAACTTGAGCGGGCCACCCTAGGGCGGCTACGTTGCCCGAAAATGAGCGACGCCCAGCCGATCACAGGGTGCAAGCCCGGAGACATCGCTCCCCATGTCTTTGTCTGCGGAGACCCGGCACGGGTCGGGCGCATCGCGGCCTCCTGGCAGGGCGTCCGGGAGGTTTGCAACGTCCGAGAGTTCCGGATCCTCACAGGGGAACGGGGCGGCGTTTCGCTCTCGGCCGCCTCCACGGGAATCGGCGGGCCGAGCACCGCCATCCTGATCGAAGAGCTCACGAAGCTCGGCGCCCATACTTATATTCGAGTCGGAAATAGCGGGGGCCTCTCTCCGCGGCTCGAGCTTGGCGACCTTGTGGTGACGACCGGAGCCGTCCGGGACGACGGCACCTCCCGGAGCTACGTCCATCCTGAATATCCTGCCGTGAGCGACTACCGGGTGGTCGGGGCCCTGGTGGAGGCCGCTCGCGGGCGGGGCGCGCGCTTTCACGCGGGGGTCACCTGGTCCCTCGACGCCTTCTATGCCCGAAACGCGATCGCAGCCGCCGATGGCCGGATCGAATCCATGAGCTACCGGAGCTACTGGACGCCCGGCCACGAGGCGCGGATCCGGGAGATGCAGGCGGCGGGCATTCTGAACTGCGAGATGGAGTCGGGCGTGCTGCTCACCCTCGCCGGCCTTTTCGGGCTGCGGGCAGGCTGCATCTGCGTGGTGTCGGACCGCACACCGTGGCCCGGACCGGCGGCGATCGACCTCGATCGCAACATGACGACCTGCATCGAAGTGGCCCAGGCCGCGATGCTCGCCCTCGCCCGCTAAGCGCTGCCGGCAGAAGCGACCGTAAAACGCGGGTCCCGGAGACGGGACGACAGTCGAAAGCCGCAATCGGCCGGCGCCCGCCGGCCGCTCGCGCGCCGGCAATGCGGCCGCGGGCACGGGTTCCGCAGAGCGCTTCACCCCGGAGATAGGCCAACCCCGGCGCGGCTGTGGTAAGCAAGCCGCCATGGCGAAGATCGATCTCCAGCCGCCGCGGGGGACGCGCGACTTCTATCCCGAGGACATGCGCGTGCGCAGCTGGCTCTTTGACCAGTTTCGGCAGGTCGCGCGCCTTTACGCCTTCGAAGAGGTCGACGCCCCGATCGTGGAGCACGCGGAGCTCTTCATTCGCAAGGCGGGCGAGGAGATCGTCGAGCAGCTCTATCACTTCACGCTCCATGACCGGCACCTCGCTTTGCGCTCGGAGATGACCCCCTCGATCGCACGCATGGTGATGGCCCGGGCCGGCGGCCTGCGCCTTCCCCTGCGCTGGTTCGCCATCACACAGAACTGGCGCTACGAGCGCACGACGCGGGGGCGCCGCCGGGAACACTACCAGTGGAACATGGACATCTGGGGCGAGCCCGGCGTCGGAGCGGAGGCGGAGTTGCTGTCGGCAATCACGCTCGCGCTCGAGCGGCTCGGACTCGGGCCCGCGGACGTCCAGATCCGGGTGAATAGCCGCGCCCTCCTCGAGGAAACGCTGCGCGATGGCGTGCTGCGCAACCGGCCCGAGGCTTTCGAGCCGCTGTGCGTCGCCATCGACAAACTTTCGAAGATCGGACCCGAAGCCGTCTGCGAGCTGCTGTGCAATCCCGCAGGCGCGGTGCGGCTCACCCCGGCCGAGGCCCAAGGCGTGGTCGATCTGCTCGGGGCCCGCAGCCTCGACCAGGCCGCCGGCAGCGCGCCGCGGGGCTCGCGTGCCCTCGAAGAGCTGCGCCAGCTGTTCCAGCTGCTCGAGGAGTACGGCTGCGGGGACTGGGTGGTCTTTAACGCGTCGGTGGTGCGCGGCCTCGCCTACTACACGGGGATCGTCTTCGAGGCCTTCGACACCCAAGGAAAGCTGCGCGCGATCTGCGGCGGCGGGCGCTACGACCGCCTGCTCGAATCGATGGGCGGCGCGGCCATCCCGGCTGTGGGCTTCGGCTTCGGCGATGCCGTGATCCTCGAGCTGCTTGCCGAGCGGGGGCTCTTGCCCAGCCGTCCACGAGATTTACATGGCGTCGTCTTCGCATTCGGCGACGCCGAGAGGCCGGCTGCCATCCGCTTGGCAAGGCGCCTTCGGCGCGCCGGACACTCGGTCGAGCTCGTGCTGGGCCACACGAAGTTAAGGCGCGTGCTGCAGGATGCCGATCGAGCAGGGGCGGAGTGCGTGTACCTGATTGGCCCGGACGAAGCCGCCCGCGGCGAGGCGAAGGTGCGCAATCTCCGTACGGGCGAGGAGCGAACCCTCCCCCTCGAGGCGCTGCCGGCCTAAAAAAAGGCGGCCCGGGGGCGGCACGCGCCGTGCACAGCGGACACAGGACGAGCTATAAAAGGACGTTTTCGCAAGCCAGGGTGCCGAAGGGAGCGCCCGACGGAGGCAAGCCGACACAGAGAATGCGCGGCTGGACGATCCGGGACAGCCTAGAGCTCTACCTCGTGCAAAACTGGGGCGCGGGCTTTTTCACGATCAACGACGCGGGACGCGTCGAGGTCCGTCCCGGCGGAAACGGCGGCGGCGGAATCGATTTGCTCGAGCTGGTGGGCGACCTCGAGCGACGCGGCTTGCGTCCTCCCCTTCTCGTTCGCTTCTCCGACATCCTGGCCAGCCGCGTGAAGGGCTTGTGCGGAGCCTTCGCGAGCGCGATCCAAGAGTATGGGTACCGCGGCCGCTACCGAGGTGTGTATCCGATCAAGGTGAACCAGCAGCGCCAAGTCGTCGAAGAGATCATCGAGGAAGGCGCTCCGTACGGGGTGGGGCTCGAGGCGGGAAGCAAGCCCGAGCTGCTCGTGGCCCTCGCCTTGCTCGAGACGCCTGGGGCGCTGATCATTTGCAACGGGTATAAGGATCGCGCCTACATCGAGACCGCGCTCCTGGCCCAGCGCCTCGGCCGCAATCCCATCATCGTGATCGATCGCTTTCGCGAGATCGATCTTCTCATCAAGACGAGCCGTGAGCTCGGCATCCGCCCCCGCATTGGAATGCGCGCACGGCTGACCACGAGGGGTGCCGGCAAGTGGGTCGAGTCCACCGGGGACCGCTCGAAGTTCGGACTCTCCGCGGTCGAAATGGTGGATGCCGTCGAGCGGCTGCGCAGTGAAGACATGCTGGATTGCCTCGAACTCCTGCATTTCCACATCGGTTCGCAAATCACCGCCATTCGCGCGCACAAGGACGCGCTGCGTGAAGCGAGCCGCATCTACGTGGAGCTCCACAAGCTGGGTGCGCGGCCCACCGTGATCGACGTGGGCGGCGGCCTCGGGGTGGATTACGACGGTTCCCAGACCAACTTCCACTCTTCGATGAACTACTCCGTCCAGGAGTACGCGAACGACGTCGTGGCCTTCATCCAGGAAGCGTGCGACGCGAGCAAGGTGCAGCATCCCGATATCGTGACCGAGGCTGGGCGCGCCATGGTCGCGCACCACTCGGTGCTGATCTTCGACGTGCTCGGGGTCAACGAGATGGTGACGGGCAAGCCGCCCGAGCCCGTGCACGAGGACGAGGCGAAGGTGCTGCGCGACCTATCCGAGGTGTGGTCGGGCATCTCGCGCAAGAACGTGCAGGAGGCCTATCACGACGCGCTCCAGCTCAAGGAAGAGGCGTCGACCCTGTTCTCGCTCGGCTACCTCGACCTGCGCGCGCGTGCCCGGGTCGAACGCATGTTCTGGGACTGCTGCGAGAAGATCCTGCGAATCGTGCGCGAGCTCCCCTACGTGCCGGAGGACCTCGAGGACCTCGAGAAGGGTCTGGCCGACACCTACTACGGAAACTTCTCGGTCTTTCAGTCCGTGCCGGACCACTGGGCGGTGAAGCAGCTTTTCCCGGTGATGCCCATCCACCGTCTGGATGAGCGACCGACCCGGCGCGGAGTGTTTGCCGACCTGACCTGCGACAGCGACGGAAAGATCGACCAGTTCATCGACCAGCGGGACGTGAAGGACGTGCTGCCGCTTCACCCCTACAACGGCCTGCCCTACTACATCGGTGTCTTCCTGGTCGGCGCCTACCAGGAGATCCTCGGCGACCTCCACAATCTCTTCGGCGATACCGACGCGGTGCACGTCCGGCTCGACGAGCAGGGGCGCACCGTCGTCGAGCACGTGGTGGAGGGCGACGAGGTCCACGAGGTGCTGTCGTACGTCCAGTACGATCAGAAGCAGCTGGTCGAGCGCGTGCGCCGCACGATCGAGGCAGCGCTGCGCGAGGGGACGATCAGCCTCGAGGAGTCCGCTCGCCTGCGCAAGCAGTACGAGCAGGGGCTGCAGGAGTACACCTACCTAACGCGCGACGAATAGCGCACGCCGCGGGCGCTAGGGCGCCAGCGAAAGCTCCTCGGACGCCTCGTCGTAGTCGAACAGGTCACCGAAGCGCCCCCAGCGAACGAGCTGCTCGAAGATCCGTTCGTAATCCTCCTGCGGGAGTCGCATGGCGATGAGCTCCCGCACCACGTCGGCCTCGACGCGCTTGCCCGGTGCACGCATCAAGACATCATTCACGTCCCGGATCAGGCGCAGCGCGAGTAGGCGTTCCCGCCAAAGGCGCTTTCGCTCCGCCGTGTCCGCCGCCAAGAACCGGCGCCCAAGCGGGGCGAGCACGACGCGACGCTTCGGTGTATCGACAAGATCGACGAGCTCTGCCGCCTTCACCACCGCAATCATCTGGTCGAAGCGCCGGCTCGTGTCGGCGGCAATCCGGAACAGGTCCTCTCCCCCTCCGCGCAAGTCGAGGTACTCGAGCAGGCCGATGATCTCGCTCGGTGCGACGTCGGGTAGGGGTTCGAAGACCGCGCTTTCTCCGCCCGCCGGCGGCGGCGCGTCGGGCAACTCACTTCCGGTGATCACGTCGTGCAGTTCGTCGACGAGCGCCGCGAGCTCGGGGGAGCGGTAGTCCCGGGGACGCGGGAGATGGTTTTCCAGCACCCCGCGGATCCGACCGGGCCGCGCGCCGAGGATCACGATGCGGTCGGCCATCCACGCCACCTCCTTGATGTCGTGGCTCACGATCAAGATGGACGATGGATAGCGCCCGGGGAGGGCCCAGATGTCGATGATCTCCGAGCGCAGGCTCTCGGCCGTGAGCGAATCGACCGAGCTAAACGGCTCGTCCATGAAGAGGAGCTCGGGGTGCACGGCGAGGGCGCGCGCCATGCCCACGCGCTGCTTCATGCCGCCGGAGAGCTCGCGCGGATAGGCATCCTCGAATCCCACGAGCCCCACCATCCGAATCACATCGTCGACCCGGCGGCGGATCTCGTCGCTGCGGAGTTGCAATGCCTCGAGCACCACCTCGACGTTTCGCGTCGCCGTGAGCCACGGCAGCAAGGCGAAGCTCTGGAACACGATCGCGACCCCGGGGTTCATGCCGACGAGGCGCGCGCCACGATAGCGCACCTCGCCTTTGGTGGGCTGGACAAGACCTGCCATGATCCGCAGAAGTGTAGACTTCCCGCAGCCCGAGGGTCCGAGGAGAGCCACCACCTCGCCCTCGCGGATGGCAAGGTCGATCTCATCGAGCACCCGAAGCGGGGGCGCCTGCGGCCGCGGAAACTCCTGCACGACGCCCCGCGCCTCGCACAGCACCTGGGCGGGCGCCGGAGACTGCTCCGTCATCGCCATGCGGTCCCTCCGGGCTTCATTTTGAAAGGGAGAAGCGTTCGGCCGCGAGGTTCTGGCAGCGCCGCCAGACCGACCGGTTGAAGATCACGACCATGAGCGCCATCACGCACACGCTGGCGGCGAGCAGCGGAAAATCGGCCGCCTCTGCGGCGCGGCTGATCTGCGCGCCGAGACCGACGGTGGTGAGCGTCTCGCCGCGAAAGCTCACCGCCTCGGACACGATGCTCGCGTTCCAGGCACCACCCGCTGCGGTGACCCAGCCGGTCACGAGATACGGGAAGACGGCGGGAGCCCAGAGCGTGCGGAAGGTCTGGACGCGGGAGAGCCGGTAGCTGCGCGCGGCCTCGCGCAGGTCCGCGGGAATGGCGGCCGCGCCCGCGATCACGTTGAAAAGCACGTACCACTGCGTTCCGAGCAGCATCAGCACGACGCTACCCCAGCCGAGGGTGACCCCGGCGGCGTGAAGCCCGGCCACCACCAGGGGGAACAGCATCGGGGCCGGAAAGGACGCCACCACCTGCACGACAGGCTGGAGCAGGCTCGAAAGCCACGGGGAAAGCCCGATGGCGAGACCGGCGGGCAGGGTCCAGAGCGTCCCGAGCGCCACCGCTGTCAGCACACGGGCGAGTGTCGCGAAGGCCTGCCCGAGGATCGAAAGCCAGGCCCTCGCGCCCACTCCGGCGACAAGCTCCGAGAGTCGCAGCGCCCCGATCCCGAGTCCGCAAAGGAGCGCCGCCCCGAGCAGGACGCGCAGGCCCGTGAGCAGCACGAGGCGCCGGCGCAGCTCGCCCGGCGTCGCCGCACGCCGGGGGGCGCCGGGAGCTCGCCGCAGCGGGGCGAAGGAGTGCGCCAGCCACCGATCGACCCACGCGACCAAACGGGAGCGTCGCAAAAGGTCGAGCACGAGCGAGCGCCCCATCTCGCGCTGCCCGCTCTCCTCCATCCGGAAGCGCTCCCCCCACACCACGAGCGGGCGCCAAAGGATCCGGTCCAGGGCGACGATCACGAGCGTCATGGCCAGGATGGCGAGCAGCATCGCCTGAACGTCGCCCTTGGCCACGGCCACGCTCATGTAGGAGCCGAGGCCAGGAAGGCGGTAGTCGCGGTCTCCGAGCACGAACGACTCGCTGATCATGAGGAAAAACCAGCCCCCCGCCATGCTCATCATGCTGTTCCAGACGAGACCCGAGGTTGAGAATGGAAGATCGACAAAGCGCACCCGCCGCCATTCTGAGAATCCGTACACCCGCGCCATCTCGCTGAGCTCCGGCGGGATGGAGCGCAGCGAGGCGTAGAAGCTAAAGGTCATGTTCCAGACCTGTCCCGTGAAGATCATCAGCACGGCGGCGAGCTCGAGGCCGACGTTGCTGCGCGGGAAGAGCGCCACGAGGCCGAGCACGAGCCCGGGCATGAATCCCAGCACGGGGATGCTCTGCAGGATGTCGAGGATCGGTACCAGCACGCGCTCGGCCACGCGATCGCGCGCCGCCCAGTAGCCGTAAAGGAGTGTGAAGCCGAGGGAGAGGACATACGCCGTGAGCCCCCGGCTGAGCGAATAGAGGGCGTAGGCGGGCAGCGCACGCACCGACAGGTCGATCTCGACGCTCGGTCGGTAGGCCGCTCTCCACTCCCGAGCGAAGTCGATGCTAAGGGCAAGCAGGCCGACCGCTCCGAGCGCCAGGAGCAGATCCACAAACGCGGCGCCGTGGGGAGCGTCCTCGGGGATCGTGCTGCCGCCCCACACCCGGCCGGATCGAGCTTGCATCAAGGCCCTCAGTCGCGCGTGCTTCGGTGCTCGGCGTACTCCACGAGGGCACGCAGCGCCTGCACAGCCCGGTGCGCGCTGGGATAGCAGATGCGTCCACCCTCCCGCACGGCGAGTGGCCCTGGGTTTCCGTAGGCGCGGTCCGTGTAGGTGAGCTCCGTCGCCACGAGGACGGGCTTGCGGTGCCTTTCCGAAGCCGCCTTCGCGGCCTCGGCGTAGCGGCGGTCCTGGCGCTCGTGGAACTCGACGATCCGATCGAGGCCGGAGCCGGGGTAGAACTCGCCGGAACGAAAGACCTGGGCCTGGGCGGCCTGGATCCCGATGCCGAGGTAGATGACAGCGTCGATCTCGGGGTGCGAACACAGAAGCTCCATCACCTCGGGAATCGTGTCGCGCGTCTCCCCGCCCGCGAGATCGATGGGGTTGCTGCGGCTCCAGCGCGCGGGAACCAGCCCGTCGATTCGCTTGCGCACGTCCTCGGGGAGCTTCACCAGTTCGAGACCCGCCGCAGCGCAAGCGTCGGCGGCCAGCACCCCCCAGCCGCCCACTGAGGTGAACACGATGGTCCGTCGACCCGGCGGAAGCGGCTGGGTCGCGAAGGTCGCCGCCCACTCGAAGGCGTGCTCCACCGTCGGTGCGCGGACGATGCCGAGCTGACGGGCGACACCGTCGAACACCCCGTCGTCGGTGGCGAGCGAGCCGGTGTGGCTCGCCGCAGCGCGCTGGCCTTCCGCCGCGACGCCACCCTTGAGGACCACGAGCGGCTTGTGCCGCGTGAGGGTCGACGCGGCAACCAGGAAGCGGCGGCCATCGCCCACGCCCTCGAGATACGAGAGAACCGCGTGGGTGTCTAGGTCGGCCGCGAAGTATTCAAGGTAGTCGGCGAGGGAGGTCTGGGCCGAGTTCCCGCACGAGATGGCCTTGCTGATGCCGATCCCCGTGAGCACGGCGTAGTTCAAGAACGAGGAGACGAGATTTCCGCTCTGGCTCGCGACCGAGATGTGTCCGGGCGGCGGATAGGGAGCCACAATCTGGGCGCACATCGAAGGCGCGGTCGAGATGACGCCTTGGCCGTTCGGACCCGCGAGCACCATGCCGAGCTCGTCCGCGACCTGCACGAGCTCGCGCTCCAGCTTTTTTCCCTCGGGCCCTGCCTCGCCGTAGCCGGCGCTCGCCACGAAGGCGGCGCGAACACCGATCTTCGCGCAGGCGCGCAGCACGGGGACATTCACCGAGTTGGGGGTGCACACAAAGACGAGGTCCGCGCGCCCTACCGGAACTTCGGACACATCGCGGTAGCTGGGGCGGCCGAGGATCTCGCTGCCCTCCCGGTTTACGGGAAAGAGTTCTCCTTGGAAGCCGAAACGGAGGAGGTTGTGGTATGCGACAAAACCAAACTTCCCGGGATGGTTTGAGACGCCCGCGATGACGATTCCGCGGGGATAGAAGAGCGGATGGAACCGCTCGCGCACGTCGACGCGCGTTCGCGGCGAGACTTGCGCAGGCGCGACAGGGCCGGGCTCGAGAACGACGAGCGCATCCACCGCGACGGGCTCGGCCCCGCGCACGATCAGCGGGTTCAGATCAACGCTCCGCACGTCCGGCCGCTCGGCGGACAGACGTGAGAGGCCGAGCAAGATGCGGGCCAGAGCGTGCCGGTCCACCGGCGGCTCGCCGCGGAAGGGGTGCAAGAAAAGCTCGCTCGCGTGAAGGTGCCGCAGCATGCCCGCGGCCTCGGAAGGGGTGAGGGGCGCTGCCGCAAAGACGACGTCCCGAAGCGCCTCCGTCAGGATTCCACCCAGTCCGAGCACAACGCAGGCACCGAACTGCGGGTCGCGGACGAGCCCGGCGATCAGCTCGCGCCGGCCGTGCACCATCTCGCAGACCAGGAGCTCTGCCTTTCCGTCCTCAGGGCGGCGCTTTGCGAGGAGCTCCTGCGAAGCTCGCCGTACCGCCTCGGCGTCGGCAAGGCCGAGGCGCACAAGGTCGCGCTCGGTCTTGTGGGCGATGGCGTCGCCGCACAGCTTCACCGCCACCGGGAAGCCGATTGCTTCGGCGGCGGCGACCGCCTCCGCCGGACTCGAAGCGAGAGCTTCTCTCGCGATCGGGATGCCGTAGGAGGCAAGAAGCGTTTTGGAGGCGTGCTCGGAGAGGGTACGAGCGGGCTCGGGGGAAGCGGGACCGCGAACCACGGAGGCGCCTGGAACTAGGAAGGCTGCTTATGGGAAGGCTCGTCCTCGTCCACCATGCCGTAGCCGCGCAGATCGTCGACCGACGCCACCTGCGGGCCCGGCTTGCGTTCGCCGCCCTGTTCGGTCCTGCGCTCGCGCTTCTCCGCGGCCTTCTCGGCCTTCTTGAGCTCGCGCTGCCGCTTCAGCACCGATGTGCCCTTCTTCCCCATAACCCGCAGGATAGAGGATGGGGCTTGGAGCGTCACGGGGGAGCGAGCTCCCCCGAGGCAGGGCGCCTTCATCTGCGGATCACCCACTCCTTGGATCTCAGCCCTCCCGCTGGGACTCGCGAAGATTCTTTTCGCGGCGGCCCGGCGGCAGCACACAGGCCGCGGCACGGCGCCTCTCACCCACCCGCAAGGGAACTGCGACGGGCACCGCGACCCAGCCGTTTTGCGTGGGAGTGCCGCGGCGAGCGGAAAAGTCCGTACCGCGCCTTGCGGAATCAGCAGGCCTCGAAAAGGCCGGCTGCGCCCATTCCGCCTCCGATGCACATCGTGACGATGCCATAGCGCTTGTTCGTGCGGCGCAGGTGGCCGAGAAGCTGGGCCGTCATGCGCGAACCCGTCATGCCATAGGGATGGCCGATCGAAATTGAACCTCCGATCGGGTTCAGCTTCTCGAGCGGGATATCGAGTTGGCGCTGGCAGTACAAAAGCTGGGAAGCGAACGCTTCGTTGAGCTCCACGATGTCGATCTCGCCAAGCGAAAGGCCCGTCCGCTTGAGGAGCTTCGGCACCGCGAAGACCGGGCCGATCCCCATCTCCTCAGGGTTGCAGCCCGCCACCTGGAAACCTCGGAAGACGCCGAGCGGCCGGATGCCGAGGGCCTTCGCGCGCTCGGCGGACATCACGATCGTGGCCGAGGCACCGTCGGAGAGCTGAGAAGCGTTGCCGGCGGTCACCGTGCCGCCGTCCTTCTTGAACGCGGGAGGAAGCTTCGCCAGACCCTCGAGCGTCGTGTCGGGGCGGTTGCACTCGTCTTTCGAGACGGCGACGTTCTCCTCGGTCGTCTCGGTTCCGTCCTTGTGCTTGACCTTCCGAGTGACGGTGATTGGCACGATGTCGTTCAGCCAGCCCTTGGCTTGGGCGTTGGCAGTGCGCTGCTGTGAGATCAGGGCATACGCGTCCTGGTCCTCGCGTGAGATCTGGTAGCGCTCGGCGACAATCTCGGCGGTCTGCCCCATTCCCATGTAAAGACCGGGCCATTGCTGCGCGATCCGCGGGTTCACCATGTCGGAAACGCGCATCTTCTCGTTCTGCACCAGGGTGATCGACTCGACCCCTCCGCCGATCGCAACGTCGCAGCCGTCCACGAGAATGCGGTGGGCGGCCATCGCGATCGCCTGGAGGCCCGAGGAGCAGAAGCGGTTCACAGTGGTGCCGGGAACGGAGGCAGGCAAACCCGCCCCGAGGAGCGCAACGCGCGCCACGTTGTGGCCCTGGGGGCCTTCGGGCAGGCCGCAGCCGAGGATCACGTCCTCGACTTCCGCTGCCTCGACCTGCGGCACCTTTGCCAAGGCCGACCGGATGGCGAACGAGGCGAGGTCGTCGGGGCGGGTCATGTTAAAAGAGCCTCGCCCGGACTTCGCAAGCGGCGTCCGCGCGCTCGCCACGATCACAGCTTCTCGCATGGGGGATCCTCCTTGGGGTGGGCCAATGCTACCGCGCCGGCGGCGCCGCGCCGACACTAGCGATCCGTGCGCAGCGCCCTCCCGATTTTCCGCCGCCCTTGGTTGATCTCGCGCAGCTCCACCATCGCGGATTCAGCGATGGCGTCGCCCACCATTTCCTCGCTCTCACCGGCGAGTTCATTCATATCGACCCAAGCGGCATAGATCGGCTTCGTGCGCTCGGTGATGATGCCGGCCTTGAGCAGGGTCTTGATCAGCACCCGGAAGATGTTGGTGCTCTCGGTCATGGTGCGGCGGCGGTCGGCATCCGTGAACGACTCCAGGACCGCGCCCCGCACCCATTTCCAGTCGAGGCCGAAGGGCTGATAGATGACCTGCTTCTGCTCGGCGTTCACAAGGTTGAAGAGCAGGGTGTGGAAGCACTTCGCGGCCCAGTCCTCCACCTTTCGGTGTTCGTCCGCCGAGAGCTTGGGGACCGTGCGATCTGCCCAAATCTTACCGAACCGGTGATGGAACGCTTCGTCCGTCATGACCAGCTGCACCATGCGCACGAGGAGCGGATCGTTTGCCCTGGAATGGAGCGTCGCGAAGGCGCCCATGGCAAGGCCCTCAACGAGCATCTGCATCCCCACGAGCTTCTTGTAGACCTCCTCGGCCGACACCAGCTCATGTAGAAGTGAACCCAGCGTCTTGCCCACAGGGAGCGGCTTGCCAAAGCGCGTTTGCATATAGCGCGCGAAGGCCGTGACGTGGCGCGCCTCCTCGCGCGCCTGGTTGGCGGCATACTCCTGCGCCCCGGGATCGCGCAGCAACTGGCACAGAGAGACGGACAAGGAGAGCGCACCCTGCTCACCGTGCAGGAGCGCCGAGAGTGTCCAACGCGCACTCGCGTTCGCGAGATCGATCTTCTGCCGCTCGTCGAGCTTGTCCCCGACCGCGCAGTTCAGCTCGACGATGAAATCGCGCGGCAGGACCGTGTCCTCGCGCAGATCGAAGGGCTTCTGGAAGTCGAGGTACGCTGGGTCCATGGGATCCCAGAAATGGTCGTTCGTGGCAGCGATGATCTGATCGAAGGCTCCCGTCCGTGCGGCGTAGCGGTCGACCTCAATCATCGCCTGAAAGTCCGTCGGCGCGACGGTGTCATAGATGGGATCGTGCTGAATGGAGTCGGTCATCGGGGGGGCTCCTCGTGGGAGGGTTCGCGACGGCGGGGCCGCTTGGGATCGGGCTCCGGCGTCGGGTCTGCGGCTCCGGGGCGATAGAGGCCGCTAATCTGAATGCACGAAAGGCTCTCAATCACCGCCTCGCGCGGAATGCGCCCAGGCTCCTCCGCCCACCACGCCACGATGCGCGCGCGCATTCCGACAAGCGCCTGGGCTGCGACGGCGGGATCCACGCCCTGTGCCAAGAGGCCCGCGCTGCCTCGTGCCCGCAGGCTGCGCTCGATCTCCTCGGCGAGGAACTCCAGCACGTCGACTCCGACGCCCGCGGCTTCGTGGTTTCGGCCGAAGAGGATCTGCACAAGGCTGCGGTTCTCCTCGGCGAACGCGAGAAGCTCTGCCGCCCGCGCACGCACCACGACGCCCGGGTCGGGCAAGGCGGCTCCGGCGCGCTCGATCCTGGCGCGCAGCTTGAGCGCGGCCTCGAACACGACCTCCCGGAAGAGCGCCGCCTTGTCCGCGAAGTGGAGGTAGAACGTGCCCGCGGCGACGCCGGCTTGATGCGCGATGTCATGGGTCGTAACGCCGTGGAGCCCGTCTTTCGCGAAAAGACGGGTCGCGGCATCGACCAGACGGCGGCGCGTTTCGGTACGACTGCGCGCAGGTGCGGTCCGCGGCTCGGAACTGACGTTCATGTCAGAGCATGACGTTACATTCAGTGGCAAGTGCTTGTCAATCCACAGCTCTCTCGTGGCCCGGCTTCCACCGGCGGCTGCGATCTTCCCGGAGGCGCGGGCGGAACGGCTTGGGGGTTCGGCCGCTCCACGTCGCCGCGCGCTGCGCGGGGCGGCGAGCGGGCCGGGCGCGGGATGCGGTCTAAAGAACCTCGGGCGTAACGAGAGTTCGCTTAGACGCCGGCGAGAGGCTCCGAGTAGAACTGCGCGTACCACTTCCGAAAGCGCACGAAGTCACCCTCCCCTTCGGCAAGCGCCGGACGCGGCCGGTAGATCTTGTGGTCCCAGATCGGGAGGTCGAGCTTCCAGTCCGCCGCATACGCCTCGAAGAAGGCCTTCACGGTCTCCGGGGCCACCTTCTGGTGGGCGTAGTAGAGGTGCAGGATCCGCACGCGCTCGGGCTCGATCGGGGTGAGGGCGTTCACGGCGATCCCGTCCATGGCACCCCGCACGCGGGTAAAGAGAAAGCCGGGTCCTGAGTTGAACGAGTCCACGTCGGTTGCGCTCGACGCGGTGGCGGCTTGCTCCTCGGCCGTGGTGTCGACGTCGATTTTGAGCCGGTAGTACGGTCCGTCGGGCTCCCAATGGCAGTTTGCAGTCTTCCAGCCGTGCAGGGTCGAGAAGTGCGCGAAATCGACGCCGTTCTCCATGATCTCCTGGGGGTGGCTGCGGATCGTCCACTCCCGCGTCCCGTGGAGCACGTAGTTGGGATCCGAGATCTCTGGAATCGTCTCGGGCTCCCAGGTCGGCGCCGTCCCCTCGACGTGGTGGTAGACGAAGATGAGGCCGTTGCGCTCGAGGGTCGGCCAGGTTCCGATCCGTGCCTTCGGCGGGATTTTGCGCGCGTAGGGAATCTCGATGCAGCGGCCGTCGGCACCGTCAAAGCACCAGGAGTGGAAGGGACACTGGATTGCGTTGCCACGCACGCGCCCGCTGCCAAGGTGCGCCCCGAGGTGCGGGCAGTAGGCGTCGACGATCCGCGCCTGTCCGTCTTCGCCCCGATAGAGCACGAAGTCGCGTCCCAAGGCGTGGCTCGAGCGCACCGCACCGGTTTCGAGCTCGCCCGAAAGGGCGAGGGCGAACCAGCCGTTCGGATACGGAGGCAGGGGAATGCGGGTCATGGCGGCGACCTCCGGGGCCGGGGCGGCCGCCCCCATTATTGCAACATGTTTCAATTTTGGGAAGCGCGGGTCTCGGCGACCCCTGCCTTCTCCGCCGCGCGTTGCCGGGAGAGATAGGCCTCGATCGCCGCGAGATCCGCCTTGGAAAGGCGCTTGGCAAAGGACGGCATGCCCTGCTTCACGCGCGCGCCACCCAGCACAATCGCCTCGAAGTTCTGGTTCACCTCGTCGCTCACGTGACGCAGGTCCGGCAGCACCCCTCCGCTCACCGCGCCGACGCCGTGGCAGACCGCGCAGTTCGCGGCGTACAGGCCCTCACCGCGCTTGGCTTCCCCCTCGAGCTTCGCGCTCGCAGGCGCGGCGCCTGAGGGTGGAGCAGGTGCTGCAGGCAGCGTTGCCGTGCCCCCGAGTCGAAAGGTCAAGAGTCGACCTACGTTGCGCACCCCTGCAGCCGCCGCGGCATCTCCGGCGGCGAGCGCGAACGCCCCGCCCCAGCCCGCCATGACCGACACGTACTGCTCACCGTCCACGGTGTAGGTGACGGGTGCGGCGATCACACCGCTGCCGGCGGGCCCCTCCCAAAGCTTCTCGCCCGTATCGGCGCGATAGGCGACGAACTTCCCGGTGGCGGTGCCTTGGAACACCAGGTTTCCCGCCGTGGTGAGGGTGCCCCCATTCCACGCTGTTGCGTAGGGGACGCGCCAGACTTCGCGCTGCTTCACGGGATCCCACGCCAAGAGGTGACCGGAGGCCAAGCCCCGCGGCGCTTCCGTGAGATGCGTAAAGTCCGTGGCGGTGTTCCACTGGCCCGGCGTGTACCTCCACCGCTTGTCGACTGCGTAGAGCGCAGGCGCCTCCTGGGCGGGGATATATACGAGCCCTGTCTTCGGATTGAAGGACATCGGCTGCCAGTTGTGTCCGCCGTACATGGACGGCTTTACGATGGCGGGCTTGTCGCGGTACTGGCCGGACTTCGTCTCCACGGGCTTTCCCGTTTTCAGATCGACCCGCTTCGCCCAGCTGACCTCGACGTATTTTTCCGCGGAGAGGAGTTTTCCGGTCTCGCGGTCCAGCACATAGAAGAAGCCGTTCTTCGGCGCGTGGAGCAGCACCTTGCGGGGCGCTCCGTCGATCACGAGCTCGGCCAGGATGATCTGCTGCGTTGCGGTGTAGTCCCAGGCGTCGCCCGGCGTCTCCTGGTAGTACCAGACGAGCTCACCCGTATCGGGGCGCAAGGCGAGAATGGACGAGAGGTAAAGGTTCGCGCCGCCCCCAGGGCTGCGAACGTAGCGGTTCCAGGGTGAGCCGTTGCCGGTCCCCACGTAAAGCAGGTGCAGCTCCGGGTCGTAGGCCATCGAGTCCCAGCACGTCCCGCCGCCCCCCACCTTCCACCACTGGTCCCCGTGCCAGGTCGGGAGGGCGTACTCCAGCGCCGGGGATTCCTGCGGCTTTGAGGGATCACCGGGAACGGTGTAAAAGCGCCAGGCGAGCTTCCCCGTCTGCGCATCGTAGGCGGACAAGTAGCCGCGCACGCCGAACTCAGCGCCGCCGTTGCCGATTAGCACGTTGCCGTCGACCACACGCGGCGCACCGGTAATGGTGTAGGGCCGCGAGGGATCGACCGTCAGCGTCTCCCAGGCGACCTGGCCGGTCGCCGCGTCGAGCGCGACCAGCCGTCCGTCGAGCGTTCCGACGTAGACCTTGCCTTTGTAGAGCGCAACGCCTCGATTGACCACGTCGCAGCAGGCGTCCTTGCCCTTCTCGCGTGGCACCTGCGGGTCATAGCTCCAGAGCAAACGCCCGGATCGCGCATCGATCGCGAACACCACGCTCCACGATCCCGTCGTGTAGAGGATTCCGTCGGCCACGATCGGCGTTGCCTCAAGGCCGCGATTTGTGTGCGTGTCGAAACTCCAGGCGAGACCGAGCTGCCCGACATTGTCCACCCGGATCTGCTCGAGGGTGCTGTAGCGCTGCTCGGCGTAGGTGCCGCCGTGGGTGAGCCAGTTGCCGGGCTCGCCGGCGGCTGCACGCAGGCGTGCGTCATCCACCGACGAAGTCGCGGCGCGCGCGCGCGAAACCGCAGGACTGCCCCCCGCGCCGGCCTCGGGCGCCTTCTCCGGACCTGCGCCCGAGCGGCAGGCCAGCGCGAGGACGAGCGCCCACGCAATGCGGATCGGCGTCCGACTCAGCACAGGGGGGCCTCCTTGGCTACGGCGCAACGATGACTTGCTGCACGGCAGTAAACGCCACGCGACCCGAAGCTCCCGTGAATCCGCCCCGCGGTATGGCCCGCTTGAGCGGATCCTTGGGATCCACCTTGTAGCCAAGGGGCGTCGCGAGCTCCGTGCCGTAGAAATAGGCGGCTGCGATGGGGTAGTTCCCGGGCTGGGCCGGAGCTTTCACTTTCCACAGCACGCTGCCTTCGGCGAAGCCTTGTGCGTCGACGTTGGACTTGATGCCCCCGACATTTACGTAGGACAGGTTGTGGCCGAGGGCCGCGGGCCGCTTATCCAGCCAGCTCAGCTGAAGCGGGTCCGGGGCCTTTCCCGCGTTGGCGGCAGAGCCCGTCACCCCGGAGCGGACGATGGGCACATCGACAATCTGCCAGCCCGCCGAGGTTGCCGGACGCGCGTACCAGCGGTGCGCCACGTCGACGAGGGCAAGACCCGCCACCGGGCCATCTCCTCCTGTGAAGGTGACCTCGACCTCGAAGACCTGGCCCGGTGAAACCTGGCCAGGGACCTGGATTCGCACCTTGCTCGCGGCATCAATCGCGCGGATCTGGTCCGCCAGTCCTTGGCGCTCGGTTTCGCTCAGTTCGGCATATCCCGTGTTGGGTGCCCCGGCGAGGATCTGCGCGATGTGCTTGTTTGCGGCGAGCTCTTTGGTCGCCCGGTCGCCAGGCGCACCCTCGAGCTCGGAGGTCGTGACCGAAGAGTGGCATGAGGCGCAAAACGGAGCCGCATCGGTCTGGTAGTCAGGCGTACCGCCAGGATAGGCCCATGCAAGACCCGGGACGCAGAGGGCCGCCGTCCCTGCCAGACGAACAAGAACTCGTGCCGCCATGGTTCCCCCTTCTTGTGGAGCGTCTTTCTAGCACGCCGCCGAGCGCGGCGGGCAATCGGAATTGGTCCGTCACGGGCTAGGCTTCAGCCATGGCAGCCCCGAGCGGCCAAGCGCCGCTCCTCCTCGACCGCTTCTCTCGGCCTCTGCGCAATCTGCGTCTTTCGGTGACCGACCGCTGCAACCTTCGCTGCGCGTACTGCATGCCAGAAGAGGAGTACGTCTGGCTCCCGCGTGAGCAGTTCCTGCGCTTCGAAGAGCTCTCGGTCTTGGTCGACGTTTTCATCGCACTTGGCGTCGACAAGGTGCGGCTCACGGGCGGAGAGCCGCTGCTTCGGCGCGGTTTGCCCAAGCTCGTCGGCCTGCTCGCGGCCAAACCCGGCCTGCGCGAGCTTGCTCTCACGACCAACGGTGTGCTGCTGGAAGAATTCGCGGAACCCCTGTTTTCCGCCGGGCTGCACCGGGTGAGCGTGAGCCTTGACACGCTGCGACACGAGCGCTTCGTAGCGCTCGCACGACGGGATGATCTCGACCGGGTGCTGGCCGGGATCGCCGCCGCGCAGTGCGCCGGGCGGGTGCAGGGTGCGGGCCCCCTCAAGCTCGACAGTGTCGTCATCCGAGGCACGAACGACGACGAGATCGGAGCACTCCTCGAGTACGGCAAGGAGCTGGGCGCCGAGGTCCGCTTCATCGAGTACATGGATGTCGGCGGTGCAACGCGTTGGTCGATGGAGCGGGTGGTCTCGCGCCGCGAGATCTTGCATCGGCTCGAAGAGCGCTACGGACGCATCGAGCCCGTGCCCGAGACGAGTTCCGCGCCCGCCGAGCGCTTCGCCCTCAAGGACGGGACGATCTTCGGCATCATCTCGTCCACGACGGCTCCGTTTTGCGCGTCGTGCGACCGCAGCCGCCTTACGGCGGATGGTCTGTGGTACCGCTGCCTCTATGCGCGCAGCGGGACCGACCTTCGCGGTCCGCTGCGCGCAGGCGCGACCCCGGACGAGCTCTCGGACCTGGTCGCGCGGGCGTGGCGCGGCCGCGCCGACCGCGGCGCCGAAGAGCGGCTGCGCCTTGCTGCGACCGAACGTTCGCGTCTTCTGGTCGCCCCGACCGAGCTCAGAACGGATCCTCATCTCGAAATGCACACGCGGGGCGGCTAGCGCCCTCGAGCTCAAGGACCTGCGAACTCGGAGTGGCAGCGCGCGCACTGGGTGCGCAGGTGGTCCGCATTCAGGAAGTAGGCGTCCGCGGATGCGCCGACTTCGTGTGCGGTATGGCACTCGATGCAGGCCACGCCGAGGTTGCTGTTGTGAACCGCAAGGGAATGAAAGGGCGGCGCCCCCGCGTCGTGGCTGCCGCGGCGCTCGGGTGCGTCAAAACGGGCGTGACACTTCGCACAGTCTTGATCCCAGAGTGGGAAACGCATCGCCTTCGGCTCGTCGAAGCGGCCCATCACGTAGAAGAGGGCGTCCTTGCCGGCGAGTGCCTTCACACGCGCGCGGCCGAGGGGCCCGCTCCCGCCATGGCAATCGATGCAGCGAAACCTCGGATCCTCGCGTTCGCGAATGCCGGCTTGACTATGGGCAGCCGCCAGGGACGCGGGGGGACGTCCGTCGAAGACCTCGCGGATCTCGCTGTGGAGGGGACGGCTCGGCGTGAGATGGCACGCGTTGCAAAAGTCGTTGTTCCGCTCGAGACGGTCCGTCGCGATCCAGCCCACCGGCGCCCCGACGAGGCCGGCCGCAGCCAGCAGCACAAGGGGGCGCAGCCATCGATTTCGAGATGCGCGCAATCCCCTCGCCCGCCGCACGCGCGCGACGATAGGTTACGCTGCGCGCAGCTCAAGGCAGTGCAGCCCTGCGGAAGAGGAGGGACGCGATGGAGCTGTCGCAGCTTGGCAAGCTTGGCGTATGGACCTGGCTCGACCTGCTGGGGGCGCCCGAGGCCGCTGAGTTCGCGCGCAAGATCGAGGCCTTGGGTTACTCGGTGCTGTGGCTACCGGAGGCGGTGGGACGCGATCCCTTCGCGCTGGTCAGCTTTCTCGGCGCAAAGACCTCGCGGCTCGTCTTCGCAACGGGCATTGCGAATATCTACGCCCGCGATCCCATGACCATGAATGCGCTGCGCCTTACGCTCGGCGAGCTCACGGGTGGGCGCTTCGTGCTCGGGATCGGCGTCTCCCATGCGCACCTCGTGACCGGCTTGCGCAAACACGCCTACGGCAAGCCCGTCTCCACGATGCGCGCCTATCTCGAGGCCATGAAGGGCAAGCCGTACGCGGGCCCGGCGCCTTCGTCGGAGCCGCCGGTTGTGCTGGCAGCCCTGCGCACCCAGATGCTGCGGCTCGCACAAGAACTTGCGCGGGGAGCGCACCCCTACTTCGTCCCGCCCGAGCACACCGCGCGGGCGCGGGAGATTCTCGGCAAAGGCCCTTGGCTCGCGCCGGAGCAGATGGTCTTGCGCGAGCCCGACGCCAGCAAGGCGCGCGCCATCGCCCGAACCCACATGAAGGTCTATCTCGGCCTTCCCAACTACCAGAATAATTTACGCTGGCTTGGCTACGGGGATGACGACTTTCAAAATGGAGGCAGCGACCGACTGGTAGACGCCATCGTGTGTTGGGGCAACGAGAAGGCAATCGCTTCGCGCATCAAGGCGCACCTTGACGCGGGGGCCGATCACGTCTGTATCCAACCGTTTCGCCCCGACGGGCAACCGGGCCCGGATGTGCAGCTGCTGGAAGCCTTGGCCCCCGGGCGCGCGTGAAGGGTCCCTCGCGACGCAAGTTCTGGGGCTGGGGGGTCGAGGGGGCCGGTCCGTCGCCCGATCAGATCGCGGGCATCGCGCGCAGCCTCGAAGCTCGCTTCCCCGGCGCCGAATTCAGCCTTCGCCCGCCGCCCACGCTCGAAGAGATCGCGCTCCCCAAAGCGCGCCTCGCACCACCTCCGGCACTCGCCAGCCTGTGCTCGAGCGCGGTCTATGACCGCGCCGGCCACTGCTACGGCAAGTCCTTCCGCGATCTGGTCCGTGCCTACGACCGCCAGTTTGAACATCCGCCGGACATCGTCGCATTTCCGCGCCACGAAGAGGACATCACAGCGCTGCTCGACTGGTGTGCGCAGTCCCGTGCGGCCGCGATCCCCTACGGGGGCGGCTCGAGCGTGGTGGGCGGTGTCGAAGCGGCAGTCGGCGACGCTTTCCGCGGCGCGCTGTCGATCGACCTTGGCCGCCTCGACCGGGTGCTCGAGATCGACCGCGCGTCGCGGGCGGCCCGCATCCAGGCGGGAGTCCTCGGACCCGCGCTCGAGGACCAGCTTCGTCCGCACGGACTTACGCTGAGACACTTTCCACAGTCCTTCGAGTTCTCGAGCCTAGGCGGCTGGATCGCGACGCGCTCGGGTGGACACTACGCGACGCTCTGGACGCACGTGGACGAGTTCGTGGAGGCGCTCCGGGTCGTGACTCCAACGGGTGTCGTTGCGACGCGGCGGCTGCCGGGTTCAGGCGCGGGGCCGAGCCCTGAGCGGCTCTTCATCGGGAGCGAAGGAACGCTCGGCGTCATCACCGAAGCCTGGATGCGGCTTCAGGATCGGCCGCGACTGCGGGCTTCGACGTCGGTGCGCTTTAGCGGCGAAGACGCCTTCGCGCGCGGCGCCCGCGCCGTGCGCGCCCTCGCGCAGTCCGGCCTCTATCCGACAAACTGCAGACTCCTCGATCCCGTCGAGGCCGCCAACGCGGGCGCCAGCCCTCAAGGCGACAGCGCGGTCTTGGTGCTCGGCTTCGAGTCCGCAGACCACGGGCTCGACGCCTGGATGGCGCGCGCGCTCGAGCTGTGCCGGGACGCGGGAGGCCTCGTGCCCCTCGAGACCGTCCACACCCGAACGGACGAGGGCGCGTCGCGCGAGGGTGCAGCCGGCGCCTGGCGTGCGGCGTTTCTGAACGCGCCCTACCTGCGGGACGCGCTGGTGGGGCTCGGCATGATTACCGAAACCTTCGAAACGGCGATCACCTGGGACCGCTTTGACGAGTTCCATGGGGAAGTGATGGCCGCGACGCAGGATGCCGTAAAGCGGATCTGCGGCGCAGGCAGCGTCGCCTGCCGCTTCACCCACGTGTATCCCGATGGCCCTGCCCCCTACTACTCCGTGCTCGCACCGGGGCGTCGCGGTGGACAGCTCGCGCAATGGGCCGAGATCAAGTCCGCGGCGAGCGAGATCCTGCTCCGACACGGCGCTACAATCACTCACCACCACGCCGTGGGCCGGGACCACCGACCCTGGTACGACCGCGAGCGCCCGGACGGATTCGCACGGGCACTTTGCGCCGCCAAACGCGAGCTCGACCCGGCCGGCGTGCTGAACCCCGGCGTGCTCGTCGGGCCGTAGGCGGCCCTCCTCAGCGCCCCACGCCCCTAGGCTATGCTGCTGGCCCATGGCGCGCATCAACGACCACTACCGCAAGCTGCGGGCCGGCTACTTGTTCCCGGAAATCGCGCGGCGCGTGAAGGCGTTCCAGGACGCGAATCCCAAGGCTCGCGTCATCCGGCTGGGCATTGGTGACGTGACCCTGCCCCTCGCCCCGGCCATCGTCGAGGCTTTCCGTAGCGCAGTCGATGAAATGGCGACCGCGGAGGGATTTCGCGGCTATGGACCGGAGCAGGGCTACGACTTTCTCGTCGACGCCATCCGCAAACACGACTTCGAAGCTCGCGGCGTCTCGATCGCCCAGGACGAGGTGTTCGTCTCTGACGGGAGCAAGTGCGACAGCGGGAACCTCCAGGAAATCTTCGGTGCCGCGTGTATCTTCGCCGTCGTCGACCCCGTCTATCCCGTCTACGTCGATACGAATGTGATGGCGGGACGCACCGGTCCCGCCGATGAGAGCGGGCGCTTCGCGGGCATCAGCTACCTCGCCGCGACTGAGGCGAACGGCTTCGTCCCGGAGCCGCCGGCGCAGCGTGTGGACCTCGTGTACCTGTGCACGCCGAACAACCCGACCGGCGCCGCCGCGACCCGGGACCAGCTCGCGCGCTGGGTCGCTTGGGCGCGCGCAAACGACGCGGTAATCGTATTCGACGCCGCCTACGAGGCATACATCACGGACCCGGCCCTGCCTCGCTCGATCTACGAGCTCGAAGGCGCCAAGGAGTGTGCCATCGAAATGCGCAGCTTCTCGAAGCGGGCGGGCTTTACCGGCGTGCGCTGCGCGTACACCGTCGTGCCGAAAGCGCTGACCGGATCGACCGGCACGGGAGAGCGAGTCCCGCTGCACGCCCTGTGGTCGCGGCGCCAGAGCACGAAGTTCAACGGCGTCTCCTACCCGGTGCAGCGCGCGGCCGCTGCAGTTTACTCCGAAGCCGGCCTGGCCCAGACGGCAGCCCAGATCGCCTTCTACATGGAAAATGCACGCCGGCTCCGCGAGGGCCTTGGGCGAGCGGGGTTCACGCTCTTCGGCGGCATTCACGCCCCATACATTTGGATGCGCACGCCGCGCGGCCTGGGATCCTGGGAGTTCTTCGACCGCCTCCTCACGGAAGCCCATGTCGTGGGCACGCCGGGCGCGGGCTTTGGCCCAAGCGGGGAAGGATATCTGCGGCTCTCGGCCTTTAACTCGCGGGAAAACGTCGACGACGCGGTCGATCGGCTCCGCCGCGCGTTCAGCGCGTAGCCGCCATGGACCCCCGTCAGATCCATACCAGTCAAGATGCCCGGCGCATCGTCGAGGAGCGCAAGCTCAGTCACGTAAAGGTTGGCCTTTTCGATGTGGACGGTGTGATGCGCGGCAAGTACATGTCGCGCGAGAAGTTCATCTCCGCGCTGGAGAGTGGTTTCGGGTTTTGCGACGTGGTGCTCGGCTGGGACAGCCAGGACCAGCTCTACGACAATGTCGCCTACACGGGCTGGCACACGGCCTATCCAGACGCTCCGGTGCGCATCGTATCAAGCAGCTGCCGCGAGCTGCCTTTCGAGTCGCCGATGCTGCTCTTCCTCGCGGAGTTTTCGCCGCCCGCGGACGCGCTGTGCCCCCGCGGCCTCTTACGTCGCTTGGTGGAGCGTGCGCGCACGCTGGGATTCGACCCTGTGGCCGCCCTCGAGTATGAGTTCTTTCTGTTCGACGAGACGCCGCACTCCGTACGCGCCAAAGGTTACCGAGATCTCAAGCCTCTCACGCCCGGCTCCTTTGGGTACTCCATGCTGCGAAGCTCCGTGCTCGCGGAGTTCCACCGCGAACTGTTGGCGCTCTGCGACACCATGGACATGGGCCTCGAGGGTCTGCACACGGAGACCGGTCCTGGAGTGATCGAGGCTGCCATCGCCCACGACCACTGCCTGCTGGCCGCCGACAAGGCGGCGCTGTTCAAGACGATGAGCAAAGTGCTGGCGCAACGGCGTGGCTGGATGGCGACCTTCATGGCCAAGTGGTCCCGGGATTGGCCGGGCCAGAGCGGACACATCCACTTGTCACTCAAGGGCTTGGATGGCGCGCGCGTCTTCTACGATCCCGACGCTCCCCATGGCATGAGCAAGACGATGCGCGCCTTCGTCGCGGGCCAACAGCAACTTCTGCCCGAG
>DATGZK010000088.1:0-23625 GCA_035489755.1 Myxococcota bacterium | reverse complement strand
GCTTCGAGAGCTCGGCTTTGGGCGCATCTCAATGGGGGTCCAGGATTTCGAGCCGCGGGTGCAGGCGGCGATCCACCGTATCCAGCCCGCGAGCGAAACGGCGCGCCTCGTCGAGCTTTCGCGCCGTCTCGGCTTCGAGAGGGGCAATACGACACAATCTGGCGTAGATGTTGTGGGCTTTGGCCCAAGCGCGATCAGCGCGCTCCGAGGAAGCTACGCGCAAAGTGAGCGCGACCTTGGCGCGTGGGAGAGCGCGGTGCGAAGCCACGGTCTTGCGACGAAGCGCGGACACCGGCTTACGCAGGAGGATCTCCGGCGGCGCTGGATCATCGAGGGCATCATGTGCCAGGGAGAGCTGTGCGCGGACGAGTACGCCGCCCATTTCGGCAGCAATTTCGCGGCCGACTATTCCGCCGAGCTCCGTGCCCTCGGACCGCTCGCGGCCGACGGCCTGGTTGAGATTGAGGTGAACGGAACTCTTCGCACGACTGCGCTCGGTCGCCTGCTCGTGCGGAACCTGGCGATGCGCTTTGACGCCTATCTCGGCGAGCAGCAGCGGGTTGGATCGCCGCTGTTTAGCAAGGCAGTCTAGGGGTATGCCCGGCGCCGAAGTCGAGACCGCGGTAGTCGGGGCGGGCGCAGCCGGCCTGGCCGCCGCGCTTGAGCTCCGGCGTGTGGGGGTGGAGGTCATCCTCGTCGAAGCGAGTCGCCGGCCGGGGGGCGTGATGCAAACGGAGGAGATCCGCGGCCATCGCGTCGAGCGCGGTCCGAATACCTGCCTCGCAAGGGCGCCTGCGCTTGCGTTTCTTCGCGAACAGGGCTTCGAGGGGGAGCTTGTGGCGGCGTCGCCGGCGAGTCGGCGACGCTTTCTGTTTCACGAGGGCCGGCTGGAGCCGCTACCGATGGGTCCACTCTCGTTCGTCCGTTCCCCGCTGCTCACGACCCGCGGGAAGCTTCGCCTTCTGGCAGAGCCCCTTGTACCGCGGGGCGATCCAAGGACCGAGTCCGCGGCGGAGTTCATCGCCCGGCGCTTTGGTCACGAGGTTGCCGAAAAACTCCTCGCGCCTGCGCTCACGGGAATCTACGCCGGCGACGAGCGAGAGCTGGGTGCAAACGCCGTGCTCGGCTTCGCGACCGAGCTCGAGCGGACCCACGGAAGTGTCACGCGCGGCGCTCTGGCTCGGCTGCTGCGGCGGAGCACAGCGCCACGCGGCCTGCGCGGGACCTTCTCTACCCGGGGGGGATTTGGGGGACTCGCGGCGCGGTTCGCTGGGGTCTTGGGCGAGCGTCTCCTTTTCGGGACGCGCGCGACCGCGCTCTACCGGGAGGGCGGCGCCCTGCGGCTTGAGACGACGGGCGGTTTCGCTTCGGTCTTGCGCGCCCGCGCCGTCATCCTCGCGCTCCCTGCGGCGGAAGCGGCCGCGCTCGTTCGCCCTCTCGCCCCCGCCGCAGCGGAGACTGCGGCAAAGGTGTCGTACGCTCCCGTCGTGAGCGTTTCGGTCTCCGTCCGGCCCAACGAGGTGCGAGAGCCAATCGAAGGCTTTGGCTTTCTCGTGCCTCGCAGCTCCGGGTTCAAGCTCCTCGGCTGCCTTTTCATGAGCAGCCTCTTTCCCGATCGGGCGCCTGAGGGACGTACACTGCTGACGTGTTTGCTCGGCGGTGCGCGCTGGCCCGAGGCGGTGGACGAGCCGGACGACGTCCTTGTTTCGCGGCTTGAAAAGGACCTCGAGGCCACGCTGGGCCTGCGTGGCGGCTTTGACCTCCTGGCGCTCTCCCGCTGGCCGCGTGCGGTTGCGCAGCCGAGCCGGCGTCACGAGGAGCTCGTGGCCGACGTCCGCAGGGAGATTGGGGGCGTGAAAGGACTTGCCGTGGCAGGTGGATGGCTCGACGGCGTCTCGATCGCAGACACACTTTCGAGTGGAGCCCGGGCGGCGAGCGCGATCGCGGCAGGCCTCGCGCGATGAAGCACGCCGGGCCGCGCGCTCTTGCGATCCTCGAAGCGCTGATCGGTCAGATCCGGCGCCTGCCCGGTATCGTCGAGAAAAAGCCCGGCGTGTTCTATCGCGGTGGGAGAGCGTTTCTCCATTTCCACGAAGATCCGGGAGGTCTGTTCGCGGATCTTAAGACCGGAGAAGACTTTGAGCGCTTCGCGCTGAACAGCGCGGGCGAGCGAAACGCCCTCGTCCGGGCTGCGCGTGAGGCGCTTGGAGAGGCGGCGAGGAGACGATCCTAGCGCTCGTGGTTGCGCACCATCTGCGCGAGCGCTCTCACCCACGCCGGATCGGCGTTGAGCGAAGGCACGAGGAGCAGTTCCTCGCCGCCCAAGGCTCGCCACTGCTCGCGTGCGCGGATCCCAATCTCCTCGACCGTCTCGAGGCAATCCGCGACGAACGATGGACAAACGACGGCGAGGCGGCGAACGCCCCGGCTCGAGAGCTCAGGCAGCACGTGGTCGGTATACGGGTGGATCCAAGGCTCTCGGCCGAGGCGCGATTGGAACGCCATCGAATGGGCGTTGGGTGCGAGGGCCAGCGCGCTGGCCAGAGCCCGTGTCGTCGCCGCGCACTGCGCCCGGTAGCAGGCGCGGTTCGCAGGTCCGACGGCCTCACAGCAGCTGGCGGTCGCGAGACAATGCCGGCCGGTGGGATCGCTCTTGCGCAGATGGCGCTCGGGCAAGCCGTGGAAGGAGAACAGCACGTAGTCCGGACGAAACTCAGCGAGCCGGGGCTCAATTACCGCTTTCCAGGCGCTCGTGAAGCCAGGGTCGTCAAAGAACTCGGGCGCTGTTTCGAGCACGGGTACGTTCCAGATCGCGCCGGCGCACTCGAAGACTTTCGCGAGTGCGGAGCCCCTCGAAGACGATGCGCTCTGGGGGAAGAGCGGGAAGACGAGGATCTTTCGCACGTCGGCGCGGAGCAGGTTCTCCATCGCCGCCGAAATCCCGGGCGATCCATAGCGCATGGCGAGCTCCACTTCGAAGCCGGCGCCGAGTTCCTGCGAGAGGGCGGCGCACAAGGCGCGGCTGTGGACAAGAAGTGGCGAACCCTCTGCCCTCCACACCGACGCGTACTGCGCAGCCGAGCGACGCGGACGGGAGCGCAGGATCCAAAGGTGGAGGAGGAGCCAGCGCGCCGGCGCCGGCAGGTCGAGGACCCGAGGGTCCGAGAGGAACTCAGCGAGATAGCGGCGGACGTCCGGAACGCTCGGCGAGGCGGGGGTGCCGAGATTGAGCAGCAAGACACCCGTCGCGCGGGCAGCGCGGATCACCGCGCGAGGCTAGCCGACGCGGCCTTCACAGCCAGGCGTAGGCCTCCCGCAGCGCCGCCTTGCCCCCCGCCTCCAGCACCTCGCCGTGCGTCACCGTCACGCGCTCGAAGTCCCAGCCGAGGATTCGATCGAGCGACTTGCGCGCAGCGTCGTGATCGCGGATCACAAGGCGCACGAAGCGCGTGGGCCCGAATCGGTTGCGCACGTCGAAAAGGCGCTGCCAGACGCTAGTCAGGAGGTTCGGGGCCGAGTGGAAGTTCATCGCGAGATCGGTCAGCACGAGGGTCCGGCTTGGAATGTGGAACAGGACGATCTCGTTGATCCACGAGGCCCCGCGAAAGTGTTCGATTTCGACGGAGTTCCGCCAGGCCTCCGGCGGATCTCCCTCGAGGACCCCATCAAATGGGATCTTGGGCCGCTTCTCCCGGAGGCCCGGCGCGGCAAGAAGAGTTGCGCCGGGGTATGCCGTCTTCCAAGGCGTCACGAAGAAGTGGTGCACTTTGCTGGGTGCGAGGACGAAACGCACGGGGCCGAGAGCATCAAGCGCACGGCGGGTTTCATCGTCGCACAGCACGGGGGAGTGGAGCAGGAGGCTACCGTCCCGCAACTGGATCACGGTCATGCGCGCTCCGATTTCGATTCCGCCGAGGCGCAGCGGGCCGTCCGCCACCCAGATCCCATCGCCGAGGCGTCGCAAGGGACTGCTCAAAGCGGAACCCCGAGTGTTGTCAAATCGGAGCGCAGCCGATCCACATCGATCGTGCCGACCGCGAGGTCGCCCTTGCAGGCAAGGCGCGCGGCGAAGGCGGCCGCCTGGCCTTCGAGCATACACGGGCCAATTACCCGCACCGACGCAAACGCGTCAGGCTCGGCCGAAACGCAACGGCCGGCGACGAGGAGGTTCTCCACCCCTCGGGCCACAAGGCAGCGGTAGGGGATCGTGTACCACGTACCGGGCTCGAGGAACTCCCATGCTGTCTCGCCTCCCGCGATGTGCCGCTCGATCGGCCAGGCGGCCCGGCCAATCCCGTCCTCGAACTTTCGGGCGCCAAGGACGTCGTCCCGCGAGAGGGCGTACTCTCCTTCAGCTCTCCGTGTCTCGCGAATGCCGAGGCGCGGGGCGCTGTCGGAGACGAATGCGTTGGAAAATCCCGGCATGTACCGGCGCAGGAAGTCCGCAAGGCGCGCGGCCTGCACGCGGCCCTCCATCTCGCCGTAGCTGATCTCGAAGTCATCGGATCCGTCGACCGGGCGCCCATCGAGATCGATCCGACTCATGGCCACAAGGACTTCGCCCGGGCGGAGCGTCGGGATGAGGTTTCCTCCGCGCCGCGGAAGGCGCTCACGCTCGAAATGTTCGGCGATGAGTGCAGGGAGCTTCGAGAGCGCGGGCAATGCCTCCTGCATGGCGACATTCTGCATGGTGAACATCATGGACGGGTATTGAATCGCGTCGCCCTTGTAGGTCCGGACGCGAGCCAAACGCGCGAGCTCCGCATCGCCTGTCGCGTCGATATAGACGCGCGCGCGAAGCGCGCTGCGGCCCCCGCGCCCATGGACGGCAACGCCGCGGATCGATCGGTCCTCCACCACCACGTGGGTGAGCTTCGTATGCAAGCGGACCCCGAGCAGCCGCTCGCCGCGGGAAAGTTCCTCGAGCAGGAGCTTTACCCCCCACGGCACGTAAGGGACTGCGGCTGTCTCCTTAAAGGGGATGGGGCCATAGGCGTGGCCTCGGGCCCGCAGGGTCGATTCGATCTCGGCCGGGAGGCCGCCAACCAGCGCGCTAAGGCTCCCACTGCGCTCCTTGTAGTAGAAGCCGCAGTAGGTGCCGACACATCCCCCCGTACTCATCCCGCCAAGAAAGGGCATCTCTTCCACGAGGACGGTGTGAAGACCGAGGCGCGCGGCAGTGACCGCGGCTGCGCAGCCCGCAGAGCCGCCTCCTGCCACGAGGACATCGACGTCACCCTTGAGGGGGAGCTCCTCGCCCGGAAGGCGAAGGCTGCTCACACGCTGCCGCGAGCGCAGGCCAACCTTTGCCCCCGTCCGGCAAGCGGGCGCGCGGGCCGCCAGCGGTGGATCGCGCTCCTTCCTTCGGGCGCCCCCCAAGCCTCGCCGCTCAGGAGCGGCTCCTGTGCAGGCCGCCTAGCCAGAAGGAAAGCGCGAAGTAGTAGGCCGGGAAGAACAGCGTCACGGCGAGCAGATGAATTCTCGCCGTTTGCGCGGGAACCAGCACACAACCTGTGAGGGCCAGCGTCCAGAGGGCGCAGGCGATGTTCGTCGTGCGCCGAAGCACCGGCATGCGACTCGGGTAGAGGTACTTAAGCGGCACGAACACCATCGCTGAGAAGAGCGCTACGATGGCCGTCCCCACGAGCGGGGAGACGTCGAAGAGCCACAGATAGAGTGCGACGACGTTCCAGTAGGAAGGGAAGCCGAGGAAGAAGTCGTCTTCTGTTTTGGCGTCATCCTGAGCGAAGCCGTAGGCGCTGGCGAGAATCGGGAGTGCTGCCCAGTGCCAGGAGACGAGACTCCCCGCCCAGACCAGGAACACGGCGGGCACGATCACGTAGTTCAGAAAATCCACCATGTCGTCAAGGCGGCGCCCGTCGAACGTGGGCAGGACGTCGCGCACCCGAACGGCCCGTGCCAGCGTTCCGTCCACCGAGTCGATGGCAAGGGCGAGCAACATGAAAACGGCCGCTCGCCACAGATCGCCGGCAGCGATCGCGAGGAGGGCGAGGGCCCCAATCACGGCACCGCTGGCAGTGAAGGCGTGGACTCCCCAGGCCAGGGTCTGGCGCATGGGAGAGGCGTCGTTTGCGGCCGGAGCGCTCACGGGCCGTAGTCTACCAGAGCCGCTATAGTCGTCTGTGACACCAACCGAAGAGCGGAGACGAGCGCGAGGCGCAGCGCGGACGCGACCGTGCCGCCTCTCCAGGGGGGAGCTGAGATGGCAGATCATCCGTCGGCGGGATCGGCGACGGACGCGAGCCTCTCCCAACTGCCGGGCCAAGAGGCTCGTACCGCGCGCATGCTCGAGTACCTGCGCCAAGGCAGCGATTCTTTCGTGACCACGAAGCTCGACACGGTCATGAACTGGGGCCGCAAGTACTCCATGTTCCTCTACCCCTTCGTCACGGCTTGCTGTGGCATGGAGTTCATGGCAGTCGCTGGGCCGCGCTATGACATCGATCGCTTCGGATGCGCGCTTCCCCGCTTCTCTCCGCGCCAGTCTGATCTTCTCATGGTGGTGGGTACGATCAGCCACCGGCAGGCACCCATTCTGAAGAAGGTCTACGACCAGATGGCTGAACCCAAGTGGGTGATTGCGTTTGGCGCATGCACCTGTTCGGGTGGCCCGTACAACAACTACTCTACGGTGCAGGGGATCGACACGATTATCCCCGTCGATATTTACATCCCGGGCTGTCCCCCGCGCCCGGAGGCAGTCCTGGATGGCCTCATCAAACTCCAGGCGCGTGTGCAGGTGGAGAAGGTCCCGTCCTCCGGCCGGCACCGCGAATTGCGCGAACTGGAGCTTCCCGTTGTGGAGAAGCCCATCGCCTAAGGCTCGCATTCGGGGGATTCTTTGAGCGGCGAAGGCAGCTTCGATCTCGCAGTCGTGGGCTCAGGTCCCGGGGGCTATGTGGCCGCCATCCGCGCGGCGCAGCTCGGCCAGAAGGTCGCGGTGATCGAAGACGACCGCCCGGGTGGCGTGTGCCTGAACTGGGGCTGCATCCCGTCCAAGGCGCTGCTCACCGGGGCAGAGCTCGTCGAGAACGTGCGCTCTCATGGCGATGTCTTCGGCATCAGCGCGAGCGGCATCACCCTCGACTACGACAAGCTCATCACGCACAGCCGGAAGACGGCGGATCGCCTCAGCAAGGGCATCGAAAGCCTGTTTCGCAAGAACAAGATCACGCTAGTGCGCGGGCATGGCCGGCTCTCGGGCGCGACGCGCGTGGATGTGACCGGCGCAGAGCAGACCGTGGTCGAAGCCGCGCACATCTTGCTTGCGACCGGCTCGCGGGAGTGGGTGCCCCCCGGCATGGCGGTCGATGGTCGGCACATCTTGACCTCGCGCGAGGCCCTCGAGTCACGGACGATTCCGGCAAGGCTCGTGGTCATCGGCGCAGGCGCGGTGGGCGTTGAGTTTGCGTACGTCTACGCCATGTACGGCGCCCAAGTCATCGTGCTTGAAATGGCGGATCAGATGCTGCCCGGCGCCGACCCGGAGGTTGCCGAGGTCCTTCAGCGCGAGTTTCGCAGGAAGAAAATCGAGGTTCGGCTCGGCACTCGGTTCGAGGAAGCCAAGCTCGCAAACGGTGGCGTGCGGCTGCGGGTCTCCAAGGGCGCGACGAGTGAAGAGCTCGAAGCCGAGCAGGTGCTGGTTGCGATCGGGCGCCGGCCGCTCTCGGGTGCAGTCGGCCTGGAGGCGGTGGGCCTCGAGACCGATGCCAAGGGCTTCATCCCCGTGGATGCGAATCTGCGGACCACGGCGCCCACCATCTTGGCGATTGGAGACGTCGCGCAACCCCCGCTCCTCGCACACAAGGCAAGCGAGGAGGGAATTGCGGCGGTGGAGACGCTCTGCGGTGTGAAGCGCCCGCCGCTCGACCACTGGAAGATTCCTGCCTGCATCTATGCCCAGCCGCAGGTCGCATGGATCGGGCGCACCGAGGCGCAGGCTCGCGCCGAGTTCGGGGAGGACCTGCGGATCGGAAAGTTCCCGTTCACGGCGTCTGGCAAGGCGGTTGCTGCCGCACACACGGCGGGCTTCGCGAAGATCATCGCCGAGCCCCGCTACGGAGAGATCGTGGGTGCCCACATCGTGGGCTACGGCGCGACTGAACTGATTGCAGAAATGAGCCTCGCGATGACGCTCGAGGCCACCACGAGTGAGATCGCGAGCACGAGCCACGCGCATCCCACCCTTTCGGAGGCCATCCTTGAGGCGGCGCTTGCGGCGGAAGGGCGAGGGATCAACTTCTAGGGGGGCACAGCGCCCCGCGCGAAACGGAGAGGGTCGAGGGTTATGGCGATCGGAGTGGAGCTGCCCGCACTCGGGGAAAGCGTGGTGGAGGGCACCGTGGCGCGCTGGCTGGTGAAGGAGGGGGAGCGGGTGGAACGCGACCAGCCCCTTGTGGAGATCACCACGGACAAGGTGGATGCCGAAATCCCGGCCCCTGCGACAGGCGTGGTCGAAAAGATCCTGGTGGCTGAAGGCCAGACCGTGCCGGTGGGGACTGAGCTTGCGCGGATCGAGCCCGGGGCTGCCCTTTCGCTGGCAGGCGTAGCGGTGCCCGGGGGGCCAAGGCCGGCTCGGTCGCTGAGCCCGGAGCCCGAGCGCCTCCCTGCGCCTGCCGCGAGACCGCAGGCCCCGCCGAGCAGCGCGCCGCGCGCGACTCCGGTAGCGAAGCGGATGGCCGAGGAGGCCCGGGTGGATCTCACAGGCGTTGAAGGCACGGGTGCCGCCGGCCGCGTGACCAAGCGCGACGTCCAGCAGCGATCGGCCTCCGCTCCGGTGGCGCAAAGGCCCGCCCGACCTCAAGCTCCGGCGGCGCGGGAGGTCGGGGCGGGCCGGCCGGCCTTCCTCTCCTATCAGCTCCAGCCCGGCGACCGCGTGATTCCCATGACTCCCCTTCGCAAGCTCGTCGCTGAGCACATGGTGCTCAGCAAACGGGTTTCCCCGCACGTCGGTACGGTCGCCGAGATCGATCTTGCCGGCGTCGTCCGGGTGCGCAACGCGCACAAGCGCGAGTTCCAAGAGGCGCATGGCTTCGCTCTCACGTTCCTCCCGTTCGTGGTGCATGCCACAGTCCGGGCGCTGCGCGAGTTTCCGCGCCTCAATGCTTCGGTGCTTGAGGACGCGATCGTCGAAAAGAAGGACGTCCACGTCGGGATCGCCGTCGAGACCGACAAAGGCCTTGTGGTTCCCGTCGTGCGACACGCAGACCGGCTCTCGCTCGCCGGCCTCGCCGAGGCGATCGAGGACATCTCCGCCCGCGCGCGCACCAAGCGGCTTTCGGCCGATGAACTCAAGGGTGGCACTTTCACGGTGTCGAACCCCGGGAGGCACGGCAACCTGTACGGCTTTGCGATCATCAACCAGCCGCAGGTCGGAATCCTGCGCATGGGCGAGGTCGTGAAGCGCCCGATCGTCCGGGAGATTGATGGCGACGACGCCATCGTGATCCGCCCGATGATGCACCTGGCTCTCTCGTACGACCACCGGGCGGTGGACGGGGCGCCGGCCAACGGGTTCTTGCACCGCGTGCGCGAGCTGCTCGAGAGCGCGGAGTTCGACCTCTAACGACCGCGCCACGGGGAGCCGAGGAGAAGGACATGATTCCCGCGGCCGACCAGATCAAGCTCTACCGCCAGATGCTCCTCATCCGCCGCATGGAAGAGCGCGTCGCCGAGATGTACGGCGAGCAAAAGATTGGCGGTTTTACGCACCTTTACATCGGCCAGGAGGCCGTGGCGGTGGGCGGGATCAGCGCGCTCAACCACGACGATTATGTGATCGACACCTACCGCGACCACGGGCACTTCTTGGCCCGCGGCGGCGACCCCAAGGCCCTCATGGCGGAGCTTTTCGGGAAGGCGACGGGTTGCTGCAAAGGGAAGGGCGGCTCGATGCACCTGGCCGACGTGGAGCACTATTTCTACGGCGGTACCGGAATCGTCGGCGGCTCGATCCCGATCGCGGCGGGTCTCGGGCTCGCGTGTCACTACCGAAGCGATGACCGGGTGGTGATGGCTTTCTTTGGCGATGGCGCGACGAACCAGGGTGTTTGGCACGAGGGTCTGAACTTCGCGAAGCTCTGGAACCTGCCCGTCATCTTCATCTGCGAGAATAACTTCTACGGCATCGGGACGGACGTGCGTCTGTCGTCGGCTCTCACCGAGGTGCACAAGAAGGCTTCGGGCTACGGAATGCCCGGCTACAAAGTGAACGGAATGGATGTGCTGGAAGTGCGCAAGGTTTGCGACGAAGTCGTGCGCCTCGTGCGCGGAGGCGCCGGTCCCGCCCTGATCGAGGCCACGTGCTACCGCTACCAAGGACACTCCATGACCGACCCCGGCCGCTACCGCGCCCGTGCCGAGGAGGAGCTCTGGCGCAAGCGCGATCCCATCCCGCGACTTGCGAAGTCGCTCATCGCCGACGACATCACGACGGAGGAGCGGCTCCGCGAGATCGACCGCGAGATCGAACGCACCGTGGAGGAGGCGGTGGCCTTCGCCGACGCGAGCCCCGATCCGGCAGCATCGGCGCTCTACGACGACGTCTTCGCGGAACGCTACCCGAGCGATCCCCATGCGTGAGATTCGCTACTACGAGGCGCTGAACGAGGCCTTGGCCGAAGAGATGCGGCGGGACGATGACGTCTTCCTGATGGGAGAAGACATCGGCCTTTTTGGCGGGACCTTCCGTGTTACGGAGGGTCTCATGGCGGAGTTCGGGGGCCGCCGGGTGCGCGACACGCCGATCGCCGAGGCGGGAATCATTGGGCTGGCGATCGGCTCCGCCATGGCAGGCCTGCGGCCCGTTCCCGAGCTCATGACGATGAATTTCGCGCTCGTCGCGATGGACCAGATCGTAAACCACGCCGCGAAGATGCGGTCGATGTTTGGAGGTCAGCTCAATCTCCCGATCACGATCCGCGCGGCCGGCGGAGGCGGGACACAGAAGGGCGCGCAACACTCGCATTCCATCGAATCCTGGTTCGTGAACTCGCCGGGGATCCGCGTTGTCGTTCCAGGCACCCCGGCGGACGCGAAGGGTCTGCTCAAGACCGCAATTCGCAATGACGACGTCGTTCTCTTCATCGAACACGAGATGCTCTATTCCACCCGGGGACCGGTCCCCGAGGAGGAGTTCCTGATCCCCTTCGGCGTCGCCGACACAAAGCGCCGGGGAACGGACGTCACGATCATCGCGTGGTCGCGGATGGTGAGCGAGGCACTGCGCGCCGCCGAAGCGCTCGCGGAAGAAGGACTCGAGGCGGAAATCCTCGACCCAAGGACACTCGATCCCTTCGACTGGGACGCCGTCTACGCATCGGTCGCGCGAACGGGCCGCTGCGTCGTGGCGGAAGAGGGCTGGCGGACCGTCGGTGTGGGCGCCGAGATCGCGGCGCGCGTGCAGGAGAACCTGTTCTACGAGCTTCAGGCGCCGGTTCAGCGCGTTGCGGCGGTCGACGTCCCGACACCCTATGCGAAGGGACTCGAGCAGGCCGCGCTGCCGTCGTCATCGGACATCGTACGAGCGGTGCTCAAAGTCACGACCTAACGCGAAGCCGGCCCGGGGGGCCCGCGGGAGAGGGACATGCCTCGCGAGATCAAGATGCCGAAGCTCTCCGACACCATGGAGGAGGGCACGATCAACGTCTGGCGCAAGCGAGAAGGCGATCCCGTTAAGAAGGGTGACGTTCTGCTTGAGGTCGAAACGGACAAGGCGGACATGGAGTTCGAAGCGTACATGTCCGGCACTCTGGAGAAGATCCTCGTCCAGACCGGTGCCACGGTGCCCGTGGGAACGCCGATCGCGATCGTGCGCCTTGAGACAGATACGGACCAGGACTTGGCAGCCTTCCTCGCCGCCCGCGGCCAAGCTCCGCTCGGTGTGTCCGCACCGCCGGCCGGCACACCTGCGACCCCGGCGCCGAGCCCGCCTGCACCCGCGCGCGTGGCCCCGCCTCCCACGACCCCCGCAGAGGCTCCGCGCCGCACGGGCCAAGGCCAAGCGCTACCCGCTCCGCTGCCCACACCGACGGAGTCTCCCCTCGCGCCGGCGGTACGGCGGAGCGAGCTCGCAAGCGGAGTCTCGCATCTGCCGTTCTTTTTGCCGGACCCCGATCGCGTCCGCGCCACGCCCCGAGCCCGGATCGTGGCACAGGAGAAGGGTGTGGATCTCTCGGAGATCGGGGGTTCGGGGCCCGAAGGCGCGGTGCTTGTGTCCGACGTCGAGCGCTACCTCGAGAGTCTCGAAAACCAGCAAGACACGCTCCTGGAGGGCGACATCCACGCGACGCCCGTCGCAGTCCGCATCGCCGAAGAGCTCCGCGTCGACCTTGCGCGTGTCAAGGGGACCGGGCCGGGCGGGCGCGTCACCAAGCGCGACCTGCGTGCGCATCTTGAGCGCGAGGCGCGAGAGGGTCCCTCTCGCGAGGCGGAGCTTTTCGGAGACGAGATCAAACTCTCGCAAAAGCGGAAGTTTCTCATCCGCAATATGGTCGAGAGCAAGAAGACAGCGCCCCACTTTTATATCTCGATGGACGTGGACGCCGACCCCATGCGCTCGCTGCGCGAGCGCCTGCGCGAAGAAGGCAAGCACGTCACCTATACGCACATGATTGTCAAAGCCGCAGCGGTTGCGCTCGAGCGCTTCCCGGATGTGAATGCGACCTTCCGCAACGACCGGCTCGTTCGGTTCAATCCCGTCAACATTGCAGTGGCGGTGGACGTGCAGGACGAGCTCGTCGCTCCGGTGGTGAAGAACTGCCAGGGCCGTGACCTGGAGGATCTTGCGCAGGCTATGGATGCTCTCATTCGGAAGGCGAGAGAGAAAAAGCTCCAGCCCGATGACTACTCCGACGGTACTTTCACGGTCTCAAACCTCGGTATGTTCGGCGTCGAGAGCTTCTACGCCATCATTACACCGCCGCAGAGTACGGTGCTCTCCGTCGGCGCCGTGCGGCAGGTTGCGTTCGTGGAGTCCGATGAGATTCGGGTGGGTCGCCGCATGACCTTCGGACTGGCGGTGGATCACCGCGTCCTCGACGGCGTGAAGGCCGCCCAGTTCCTGGCCGGTCTGAAGCGCATTCTCGAGCATCCCCACGAGCTCCTTGCGAGCAACGCGGCTCATGGTGCGTGAGCTTAAGATCGAGCGCCTAGGTCGCATCCCGTACGCCGAGGCGCTTGAGCGCCAAGAAAAGCAGGTGGAGGCCGTCCGCGAGGGGGTTGCCGGAGATACTCTGTTTTTGCTTGAGCACCCTGCCGTCATCACCCTCGGCCGCCGCGCCGACCCGGCCCACGTGCTCGTGCCCACGCCCGAATTGCGCGCACAGGGCATCGAGCTGCACACGGTAACGCGCGGCGGCGACGTCACCTATCACGGCCCGGGCCAACTCGTGGGATATCTCGTGTGTGACCTCGCCGCGCGAGCTGCGACTGACGTGCACCGGTTCCTGCGCGCTCTCGAGGGGGGTCTCATCGACGCGCTCGCCGCCCTCGGTCTGAGAGCAGCCGCGCGGTCCGGCCTGACGGGAGTTTTCATGGCGGAGCCAGCCAGTGCGCAGCCCCGCAAGATCGCGTCAATCGGGGTCGGCCTTCGTGGATGGGTCACCTATCACGGCTTCGCCTTGAATGTAACGACCCGCCTCTCCGAGTTCGCGGCGATCGTACCCTGCGGTCTTTCGCAAGTGGAAATGACGTCGGTCGCCCGCGAGCTTGGATCCGCTGCTCCCTCGGCGGCCGAGCTCGACGCGCGCGCGCGGGAGGCCGTCGCCGCGGCGTTCTCGGCGAGGTTTGGATGAGCGAATCGCAAACCCAGCCTGCCCGGCCCGCATGGCTCAAAGTCCGTCTGCGGATGACTCCGCAGTTCGAAGCCGTTGCGCGCACCGTGCATGAACAAAATCTCCACACGGTGTGCCTCTCTGCCGCGTGCCCGAACCTAGGGGAGTGCTGGGCTCGCGGAACCGCCACGTTCATGATCGGGGGCAACCACTGCACACGGCGCTGCGGGTTTTGCGACGTCACGACCGCGCGGCCGGCCCCGCTCGACCCGCTGGAGCCTGAGCGCGTCGCGAAGGCGGTGGCGGCGCTCGGCCTTGGCTTCGCGGTGATCACCGCCGTCGCACGGGACGACCTCCCCGACGGCGGCGCGGCCCATATGGCCGCGACCCTCCGCGCCCTGCGGCGCGGGAGCCCGGGGACGGGCATCGAGGTCCTGATCCCCGACTACAAGGGCCGGGAGGAAGACCTGCGCACGGTTCTCGACGCCGGTCCGGATGTCCTCAATCACAATCTTGAAACGGTCGAGCGGCTCCAGCGTCGCGTGCGCCCCGCCGCGCGCTACGAGCGCTCGCTCGGTCTGCTCAAGCGGGCGGCAGAGCTCAGGCCGGATCTCGCGACCAAAAGCGGTCTTATGCTCGGCCTCGGCGAGCGCGACGCGGAAGTGGAAGCTGCGCTCGCCGATCTGCGTCGGGCGGGTGTTGCGCTCTTAACGATCGGCCAATACCTAAGGCCCTCACCCCAGCACTTGCCGGTGGAACGCTTTGTGCCCCCCGCGGAGTTCGAGCGCTGGGGGGAGCGCGCTCGCGCGCTCGGCTTTCGGGACGTCGCATCGGGCCCGCTCGTTCGCAGCTCCTATCACGCCGAAAGGCTCGCCGGTCGTCTGGCCTAGCCCAAACCCATCTCCTATAGTGCGCGCCGATGCCTGGGCGAGTCATCACCGTGAACCGGAAGGCGCATACGGGCTGGATGGAGCGCCTTTACGTGCCCGCGATCGTGAAGGGCCTGTGGGTGACGAGCCGTCACTTCTTCCGAAACCTGCGAGGATTCATCACGGGAAAGCGCACCACTTTCGTGGTGCAGTACCCCGAGGAGCGCGTCGACTATCCCGACGCCTTTCGCGGCATGCCGGTCCTGGTGCAGCTCGAGAACGGGGAGCCCAAGTGCGTGGCATGCGGTCTTTGCGAGTTCGCGTGTCCGACCGACTGCATAACGATCGTTCCGGGCGAGCTCAGCGACTCAGGCATCGAACGCTTCCCCGAGGCCTTCGACATCGACATGTCGCGGTGCATGTTTTGTGGACTCTGTGAAGAGGCGTGCCCGGAAGAGGCGATCGTCATGAGCCGCGAGGTCGAGCTCGCGACCTATGACCGCGACTCGATGACCTTTCACAAAAAAGAGCTCCTTGTGCCCGAGGCTCTGCTCAAGCGTCGGCTCGAGTTCATCCGGCGTGACTACGACCGCGAGCACGGGGTGCCGGCGCGCCGCGGCGGCGAGACGCCGAGCTGATGGAGGATCACGGGAGCGAGATCCTGCGCCGCGCGCTCGCGGCGCTGCCGGATGCCATCGTCGACACGCACGCGCGACTGGGCGACGCGACGCTCCTTGTCCGGAGCGAACAGCTCATTGCCGTCATGCGGTTTCTACGCGACACGGCAGGGCTTGAGTTCGACATGCTCTCGGACCTGACCTGCGTCGACTACCTGGGGGAGATCCCGCGCTTCGAGATGGTCTATCACCTGTATTCCGTTGCGCGCAATCACCGGGTGCGCGTCAAGTCTCGGGTGTCCGAAGAGGATCCGCGCATCGACAGCTGCATTCCCGTCTGGCCCGCTGCGAACTGGCTGGAGCGTGAAGTGTGGGACCTCTACGGGATCCGCTTCAACGGCCATCCCGATCTGCGAAGGCTTCTCCTGTACGAGGAGTTCGAGGGTCATCCCCTGCGCAAGGACTATCCGAAAGAGAAGCGCCAACCACTCGTCGGGCCAAGGAATTAGCCGTGGAAGAGTCGCCGCATCTTCTGACCGAGCGCCGGCGCGAAACCCCGGCGGACGATCAGAGCCGGGATCTCCATACCGAACACCAGATCCTCAACATGGGGCCGTCCCATCCCGCGAGCCATGGTACGGTGAAGTTTGTGATCGAGCTCGACGGTGAGACGATCGTCGATATCGACATCCAGGTCGGCTACCTGCACCGCGCCTTCGAAAAAGAGTGCGAGAGCGGTACGTGGTATCAAGCGATCCCCTACACCGATCGCCTAAACTACAACTCCGCGATCCTGGCCAATCTCGGCTACTGCATGGCCGTGGAAAAGCTGCTCGGGATCGAGACCCTCGAGCGCTGTCAGTGGCTGCGCGTCTTGGCGGGAGAGCTCGCGCGCATCGCAGACCATCTCACACGCTGTGGGGCGGCCTGCCTCGAGCTCGCGGCGATGACGCCATTTCTGTACGGCATCGAGTCGAGGGAGCTGACCTGGGACCTGCTCGAGGTTCTGTGCGGCGCCCGCGTGACCTCGAACTTCATTCGGATCGGCGGCGTGAAGCACGACATGCCGCCGGAGTTTCCAAACCGCTGCCGCGAGAGCGTCGCAAAGATCCGGGGTCTGCTGCGGGACTTCGACGCTGTCGTCACTGAAAATCGGATCTTCGTCGATCGCCTGCGCGGGACCGGGCTGATCTCGAAAGAGGACTGCCTGCGCTACGGCGTCACCGGTCCCCTTCTGCGAGCCTGCGGCGTTCCGCTCGATCTGCGCAAACAAGAGCCCTATCTGGTTTACGAGCAGATCGACTTCGACGTGCCGATCGGCACGGTGGGAGACAACTACGATCGTTATCTCGTCTGTGTGGAGGAGATGCACCAAAGCCTAAGGATCGTCGAACAGTGCCTCGACCACCTCGAGAAAATGGGTCCGGGTCCTGTGAACGTGGATGATCCTCGGGTGCGCTGGCCTGCCAAAGGTCGTGTCTTTAATCGCATGGAGGAGCTGATCCAGCAGTTCAAGAGTGTGACGGAAGGCCCGCGCGTTCCCGCCGGCGAAGGGTACTTCGCGATCGAGTCTGCGAACGGTGAGCTTGGCTTCTACTTGGTATCGGATGGATCCGCCGTACCCTACAAGGTGCGGTGCAGGCCGCCTTCTCTCATCAACCTGCAGCCCATGCCGCTCATGATCCGCGGGGCTCTCCTCGCGGACTTGATTCCGACCTTTGATTTCATCAACATGATCGGCGGCGAGTGCGACCGATGACCGAGGGCTCTGCGCACGGACCGACCCGGGTCACGGTGTGGAAGCTCTTCGGCGCACCCACCGACCAGATCGGAAGTGTGAACGAGCCGCGCACGCACGAGGAGTACGGTGTGCGCTGGAACGAAAAGTGGATCTATCGGGCGGAGAGCAGCCAAGAAATCGAGCGCGTGGTTCTCTGGCACCGCTACGATTTCCAGGGCGCCTTCCGGGTAAAGCCAGACGGGAGCGCCGAGCCGGAGCCCCTTGCGCACAGGTGAGCGCCGGGCCGCCGCCCTTGCGCCCGTTCGGTCTGCGCCTCCATTACGACGGCCGCTGGACCCACGAGGGCCATCCCATTACACATTCCCGGCTGCGCGCAGCCTTCGATCTCGGCGTCCGCTTCCTTCCCGAAGAGCGCAAATATGTGGTTCAGCTCGGGCGCTTCCGAGGTGAGATCGAGGTCGAGGAAGCCGGTTTTTTCGTACGGGACATCGACCGGGAAACGGGTGAGATCGCGCTCTCAGATGGGACGCGGGAACGTCTCGACCCGAGCAGCCTTCGCTCCTCTTCGCGCGACGGTGCTCTCCTGTGTACGGCGAAGCGCCAGCTCTTGCCCGAGGGCCTTCCCGCGCGCTTCACGCACGGCGCGCACAGCGAGCTCCTGGCGGGCATCGAGGAGACACCCGGGGGTCCCGCCCTCCGCATCGCAGGAAGCGTTTGTCTCCTTCCCGATCTCTCGCCCGCGGGAGAATCCCGCGGAATCGACGCTTGAACATGGCAAGATAGGCTCCAGGATGGGAACGCAGCGGCTGGGTGCCGCGTCCCGCGCATCTAAGAGGAGGAGCCCAACGTGTCAATGCTCAGCGAATTCAAGGAGTTTGCCGTCAAGGGAAACGTCGTCGACATGGCGGTCGGGATCGTCATCGGCGGCGCATTTGGTGGCATCGTGAACTCGCTCGTGAACGACGTCATCATGCCCCCGATTGGGCTCCTTCTCGGGAAGGTCGACTTCGCAAATCTCTTCATCGACCTCTCCGGCAAGGGGTTCACGGCGCTCTCTGAAGCCAAGAAGGCGGGTGCGCCCGTCATGGCCTACGGCCAGTTCCTGAACACGGTGATCAACTTCGCGATCCTCGCCTTCGTGATCTTCCTGCTGATTCAAGGCATTAACCGGTTAAGGCGCCAAGCCGCCGCGGCGCCGCCGCCTGCGCCCGCGGCGCCGCCCGCGGAAGAGGTGCTGCTGCGCGAAATTCGGGATCTTCTCGCGCGCGGCCGCTAGGGTCCAAGCGAGGCTCGGATGGTCGAAGCGAGGGAGCCGGTCGCGCAGGAAACCTTCCTCACGCGAATCGGGGACTTCATCCGCGAGCTCTCCGACGAATGGGTCGAGGACGGGGTGCTGGCGCACGGTGCAGCGCTCGCCTTCTACACCTTCTTCTCCCTGGCGCCGCTCCTCGTGCTCGCGATCGCCGTGGCAGGCTTCGCCTTTGGCCGCTCCGCCGCGCAAGGGGAGATCGTCGCTCAGATCCAAGACGCCGTGGGACCCGATGCGGCCCACGCGGTCCAGAACATGCTCACCCAGGCGAGTCGGCCCGCCTCGGGAATCACGGCGACCGTCGTGAGCCTGCTGACGATGTTCTTTGGTGCTTCGGGCGTTTTTGGTCAACTCCAGTCTTCACTCAATACGATCTGGGGGGTGAAGTCTCAACAGCACGGCGCGGTGCGAGGCGCCCTCCAGCGCCGCGCCACCTCTTTCGGCATGGTGCTCGCGATCGGCCTTTTGCTGCTCCTCTCCCTTGTCGTCTCGGCGGTGGTCGCAGAGCTGCGAGAGAAGATCCAGGAGTACGCGCCTTTTCTCGCGAGCATCCTCCCCAGCATGAATCTCTTGGTCTCGTTCCTGACCATGACGGCGCTCTTCGCACTGATCTACAAAGTCCTTCCTGCAATCCGTCTTGCCTGGCGCGATGTATGGATTGGCTCGGGAGTGACCGCCGTGCTTTTTCTGCTCGGGCAGATCGTCATCACGCTTTACCTGGCCCACGCGACGACGCGCTCGATCTACGGAGCCGCGGGCTCGCTGATCCTCCTCCTTTCGTGGATCTATTACTCCGCGCAGGTCGTGCTGATCGGGGCAGAGTTCACAGAGGTCTACTCTCGCCACTTCGGCTCTCGCAGAGCGGAAGGCCGGCGCAAAGACCAGCTCAAGGCGGCGTCGGTCGCACGCTAGGGCGCGGGTGCCTCGGCTTTGACTGGACGCGGTGCGGCACCAAGACCCACGGCGACGGAAGGCTGCCCTTTGGCGACATCTCCCGCCGGCGCGTCCACGATCACGCGATCCGGGGCGATGCCACTCCCCTCCACGAGAAGGGATTGCACCCGCGCTGCGCGCTGCTCTGCGAGCTTTTGGAGGTCGCCCGGCGGTGCCACTTCCTTGGCCACTTTCTCCTCGAACCAAGCCTTGTACTCGTCGGGAAGCGGCGTGTCTTTGCCTGCAGCGCGGTCGGTGAGGTAGGCGAGAGCGGCCTTGGTCTGTCCGCGCTCGGTCGTAAGCGCGCGAAGGCGCCCGCCGATACTGTCACCTCCCTCGAGGCGCGCACGCAGGGCTTGCTCCCGGAGCCAGCGATCATCCTCCGAGCCCGTGTCCCCCCGAAGGTGAAGGTGGAGGCCCGGCGAGCGGGCCATCAGCGCCGCGATCTGATCGACGCGCTCCGCCTCGCCGGGAGCAAACTCCGTGCGGCCGGGCAGGAAGCCGAGGGCCTTTGGCGTCAGGTTCTCCACCTTGCCACCCATCTCGGCGACTGCCGTGATGAGCTTCAGCGGCGAGGTAATGGCATTCAGCAGCGCATGAGCAAGTGCTTCACCGACGATGCTGCCAAGACCGACGCTCGTGCCACTCGCATCGTGGGAGAGCGGCACATCGAGGACGATGTCGCCTTCGACGTCAGTGAGGAGTGCGAGTGCGAGCTCAAGGGGGACTCCAAACCGCTGAAGGAAAAGCGTATCGCCTTGCGCGCCTTCCACATCGAGCTTGTGGATCACGACATGGGTATTCACATCGTATTTCGGGCCCGCGAACTTGATCTTCGACTCGAGCGCCGCTGCACCGCCGCCGACGCTGTAGCCCGTTCCTGAGGCATAGGGATTAAACGGAGCAAGGGGGAGTCCCTCGAGCTTTGCCGAAAGATCGGAACCGCGAGGATCGAGGCTTCCCGTGACGAGAAGCGATCCGCCTTCAAGGGTTTTGGCGGAGAGCTTCACCTGCTTCGCGGCCGGTCCGGGCCAGTGCACACCCGTCGCCGCAAAATCGAGCGGGAAGATCTCCGAGCGGTAGAAAGGCTTCGTCGTGCGGTCCATGACCTCGATCCGGGCCCGCGCGACTTCCATCCGCTTGATCTCGGCCACGACCGGACCGCCTGTGTCATCTTTCGCGGGGGTCGCCGCTGGGGGAGGCGCCGGCGGTGTTGCCCCTTGCGTGGCTCCACTCGGCGCCGGCGAAGATCCGGTTTGTGGGAGGACAAAGCCGGTCTGCGTTCTTGTCAGCCGGATCGCGGGTTCCGTCAGCTGGAACCGGTCGAGAGAGATCCGAACGGGGCCGGGTTTTGCGGCGCCGTCTTGGGCGAGAATTCCAGGCACGAAAAGCTCGCGGGTCTCGAGAGCAAGCTCCTTCCAGGCGAGGCGAAAGTCCTTCGGATCGGCGTCGACGACTTCGAGAGCCGTGACGCCAAGCTTCCCGGAGGCGCGCAGGCCGCCCTCGCTCGGGGCATTGGGGCTCGCGGGTCGACCGGCCGCCAGCTGCAGCTCCGCGCGGGCGGTCCCGCCGCGGAGAAGGTGCCCGATCGCAGGAGCGAACGGCTCGACGAGAGGACCGAGCTCAAGATCCGCGATACGAAGGCTCCCATCGAAGCCCGGCGGCGCCACGGTGAAGCCTCCGTCGACGGCCAGAGAGCCCGACCCCTCGGCAACCGTGAGCGAAAGCGGCACCCGGTTTCCAAATTCGTGCGAGAGCCCGCCCACCTTCGCGTCGATGGCGAGCGTCAGCGGCCGCGTTCCGCCGAGTACGTCGACGCGTGCGCCCTTCACCTCCAACTCCGACACCTTCCAGCGCCATGGCGGCGCTGGGGCAGCCGGGGCGGCGGAGGGGGTAGCGGCTGGTGCCGGTGCGGCAGGGGCTTCCGCCTTTTTGGGGTGCAGCGCAGGCACGAACGTCGGCCCCTGCGGATCGAGCAGCACGCGCGCGCCCTCGAGCACGACCTTCGACACCGAAGCGGTTCGTCCGACGAGATCAACGCTCTCGATCTCGACCGAAAGGTTCTTCCAGCCGAGGGGGGGCTCCTTGATGCCCGGAACGGTCATGGCCACGTCGGTGAGTGCGACCGTGCCGGACGATTGGTGGACAGCGCCGAGTTCGAAAAGATGGTGGAGCTTCGCGGAAAAGAGGCCGTGCAAATCGCTCCAACCAAGGTCGGGGAGGTAGACGCGCGTACCACCGATCGGGAAGTCTGCGAGCGTCAGGTGAGCATCGACGGCGGGCCCCGCTGGCTTCATCGAGTAGGTCGCATCGAGTGCAAGCCGACCACCGCCAATCCGAGCATCAAGGTTGATCTTCCCGGGTGTGGCACCCGAGGTATCGATCACGAGCGCAAGGTGCTCGGCGTCGAGGTCTTCGATCGTCGTCTCGAACTCCTGCGGCTTCTCGGCGACCGCGAAATCACGGAACCCGATCTGCCCATCGCGCAGACGCAAACGCTCCACCAGCACCTTCCATGATGGCGGGCCCTTGTGCTCGGGCACGGGCGGCGCCGGTCCGGGAGAGGGCAGCGGACGTGGCAGGAGGAGGCCTCCGTCGCGCGCGCGGTCGAGGCGCACCGCGAAGGTATTGAGCTTTATCTCCTGAACGGCCAGCGTCTTGCGCACGAGAGCCAGCCAACCGATTTCGACCCAGAGACGCGACACCGAAAAGACGGGAGCGCGCTCGGAAACCTCAAGCGCCGGCTTGGCCTCAGGCTTTTCAGGAGGGCCCGATTCATGACCAGTGGGAGGGGGCGAAGGGCGCTTCTCGGCGTAAAGCCGCAAGCCGTGGAGCGTCACCCCGCCCCGGAAAAGGGAGAGGTCGAGGTCATCTAGTTCGAGGTGGCCGGTAAGCGCCTGGTCGGCCTGTGACACGATCTCGCGGCGCAAGATGAAGGGAAGCGCGATGCGCACGGCGACCAGAAGGACGAGTACCCCGAGGAGGATGAGATTGCGCCGGCGGCGCAGGGCCCGCTGGAGGGTAGCGAGATCGAGGCGAGGCATTCGTACCATGCTAGCTCCCGCGAGGGCTCAGCCTGGTGTTTTGCCAGTTTTCGTGTCGTCGGAGCGGTAGACCAAGACTTCCACGCGCTCGAGGGTCACCATCCCGCCTCTTACCAGGGGGTCGAGCTTCGGCAGGAAGGCATCGATCTTGTCCGCGGCATCCACGATCTCGACCACGATCGGAAGGTCTTCGGAGAGTCGAAGGATGCGCGCCGTGTGAATCCGACTCGAACGGCCAAAGCCCTCAATACCTCGCAACACCGTCGTGCCTGCGAGGCCCTGGCTTCGGGCCAGCTCGACGATCATCTCGTAAGTGGGATGACCCCCCGCGCGGTCACTCTCCCCAATGAAGACACGCAGCAACTTGCCGTCGCGAGGAACCATCATACGGCGAGCCTCCCGACGAAAACCCCAATGACGAGGCCGACCAGGCCGATCAAGACGCTCCCAGCGGCGTTTGCGAAGGCCGGGGCGAAGTCCCCCGCTTGAAGCAGACGCCAGGTCTCAAGCCCAAAGGTTGAGAAGGTGGTATAGCCGCCGGTCACTCCCACCATGAGGAAGAGGCGCGAGGGGGAGCCCAACATCCCCCGCTCGTCGGCGAGCGTCGCAAGAATCCCGATCACGAGGCAGCCCGTCACGTTCACCACAAAGGTGCCCCATGGAAAGGAAGAACCCAGTTGGTCCTGGACGAGGCCGGACACCTGGTAGCGCAAGATCGTGCCGATCCCGCCGCCGATGAAAAGAAGCAACCAACGCACCGGACCGACCCTACCATGGGCCAGCCAATCGCGCGCCGCCGTGAAAAGCCGACGACCTCAGGCGAGGAAGTGGGGGTCCTCGGGCGGCATCTCTCCCGAGGGCTATCTCGAGCTGGCACTGCCTCCGGGAGTTCTCCCGAGCCCTAGTTGTGGGTTCAACAGCGCTTCCGAGACTGGTCGGTTTGAGATCGAGCTCGAGAGCGTGGTGTGCAGAGACGAGGACGCTGCCGTGGCGAGCGACCACAGCCGAAAACCAGAGAGTGACCCTCTTGACCCGGCGTCAGCCATCGGGCTTCGGGCCCCCCATCCCAAAGCGGCGGAACTTCGACGCCCACGCTACATAGAGCCTCCCCTGCGAGGCTGGCCACGGCTGGCCCACAAGGGCCCTCCGACGGCGGCGTAGCCAAGTGGTAAGGCATGGGACTGCAAATCCCTGATCCCCGGTTCGAATCCGGGCGCCGCCTCCAGCAGTTCCCTCGATAAATCACGCACTTCCGCAAGCGCCTGGCAGTGAGGCTGAGTCGCACGCAGCGACTACCGCAAGTGGGTCTGCGGGCACAC
>DATGZK010000087.1:0-42830 GCA_035489755.1 Myxococcota bacterium | reverse complement strand
CAGGGCTTGCAGTACCACCACGTCTACGGACCCAAGCTCGCGAAACTGGTGCGGCACCTCTCCCGCCACTATCGACGTGACGGAACGCTTTCCGCATGTGGCGACGTGAATCGCAACGTTATGACATCGCCCATTGACGGCCTCGAACCGCGCCACAACGTGGGCGGTGCCGAGCTTGGGCATGCGATCGCGAAGGAGCTGGCCCCGCGCAGCTCGTCCTACTTCCAAATCTGGCTCACCGACGAGTTCGGGCAGACGGTCGCACCCATCAACTTCGATGAACCCATCTACGGAAGCCAGTACCTGCCGCGAAAGTTCAAGGTTGGTATCGCCCACCCCGAAGACAATTCGATCGACGTGCTGACGCAGGACGTCGGCTTCGTTCCGATCGTGCAGAACGGTCGCAGCGACGGGAATCTGTTTGATTTCTATTCCGGGGGTGGGCTTGGCCTCACGCACAACAATCCGGAGACCGCAGCGCTGCTCGGGCTCTATCTCGGCCGCATTCCCCGGGCCCAGGTGGTTGACGCGACGCGCGCCATCGCCCTCTTGCAAAAGGAGTATGGTGAGCGCAAGGACCGGCGAATGGCGCGCTGGAAGTACACCATCCGACGTCTCGGGCTCGAGGTCGTGAAGGATGAGCTGCGGGTTCGCTTCGGGCTCGCGCTCGAGGACGCCGCGCCGCAGCCCCTGCCGAAGATGAATCTTCATCTCGGGTGGCATCCTCAGCGCGACGGACGCGGCTACTACGGAATCTCGGTGGAGAACGGGCGGATGCATCCGCCGCTGCGCAAGGCGGTGCGAGCTGCAGTGAGCGAGCTCGGGCTTGGCGTGCGGCTTACCGCCCAGCAGGACGTGCTCTTGTGCAACGTCCCAGACCGGGCCGCGCTCCTTCGCATCCTCGACGCCCATGGCGTGCCGCGACCGGAAGCGGTCTCGCTCGTGCGCCGCAACGCCATGGCCTGTCCGGCCAAACCGACCTGCGGACTTGCGATGACGGAGGCGGAGAACGTTTTGCCCCGCTACATCGACGCCATCGAAAACGCGGGCTACGGCGACATCGACGCGGTCCTCCGCATGACGGGCTGTCCAAACAATTGCGCACGGCCCGTGACCGCGGAGATCGGAATCTACGGCTACGGAAAGAACGACCACGTGATCCTCGTGGGTGGGGCGCGCGAGGGCAGCCGACTCGCAAAGGTCCTCTACGAGCGCCTTCCCGAAGAAAAGATGGTTCCCGCCCTGGTGGGTCTTTTCGCGGCGGTCCGCGCCCATGCGCGCCCGGGTGAGCCCGTCGGAGAGTTCCTCCAGCGCGCGGACGTCGCCGAGCTGCGGGCGTGGATCGGCCTTGAGGGCGTCGTCTCGTGAGCTCTCGCGCGTGCGCCAGCGCGCATAGCTAAAGGCCGCCGAGGGCCGCTAGTATGCTACGACGAGCCGAGGTGTGATGCGCGTGGCCTTGTCTGACTCCGATGTCGCCCTCGATCTGGTCGAGGCCGAGCGCCTCGTCCGCGAGGCGGTCGACTCGGGTCGTTTGGAGCGAGTTCCGGCGCTCCGACTCGCGCAGCAACTCTTCGACCCCCGCATCCGCGAGATCGCCGGCGAAGCCGCGTGCGAAAGCAAGCGCCGGCACAAGGGCGACATCGTCACCGTCTCGCGTAACGTCTTCATACCTCTCACGAACCTGTGTCGAGACCGCTGCGGCTACTGTACGTTCGCCAAGCAGCCCGACTCTCCCGAGGCGAAGACCTACGGACTCGATGAGGTGGCGGACGTGGTGCGCGGTGGCGTCGCGACGGGCTGCACCGAGGCGCTCTTCTGTCTCGGAGACAAACCCGAGGTCGCCTACCGCTCCTATCGCGATTGGCTGCATGCACGGGGCTTCGGGACGACCGCCGAGTACCTGGTCGAGGCTTGTCGAATCGCCTTTCAGGGGGGAATGCTCCCCCACACGAACGCGGGTGTCCTGTCGCAAGAGGAGATGGCACGGCTTCGTCCGTGGAACGCATCGATGGGACTCATGCTGGAGAACACGAGTCCCCGCCTGCGAGAGCGCGGGATGGCTCACTTCTGGGCACCTGACAAGGATCCCGCCGTGCGACTGCGCATGCACGAAGAAGCGGGCGAACTCGGCATCGCCTTCACCACCGGAATCCTGCTGGGCATCGGCGAGAACGACGCCGAGCGCATCGACACGCTCTTGGCGATCCGAGCCCTCGACGAGAAGTATGGCCACATCCAGGAGGCGATCATTCAGCCCTTCCACCCGAAGCCGGGAACACGGATGCGGGCGGCACCCTCCCTCAGCGACGACGAAGTGGCGGGCTGGGTGGCGATGGCAAGACTCGTGCTCGGGCCGAAGATGAACGTGCAGGCGCCGCCGAACCTCGCGTCGGATACGCTCGAGCGGGTGCTCGGGGCAGGGGCGAACGATTGGGGCGGAGTCTCTCCGGTCACCGTCGACTTCATCAATCCCGAGGCACCGTGGCCGACGCTGCTCGAGCTGCGCCAGCGGACCGAGGCCGCGCGTGGTCGCTTGCGCGAACGCCTTCCCGTGTACCCCGAGCACGTGCTCGGGCGCTCCGATCTCTTCGACCCCCAGGTGCGCGAGGCGCTCGCGCGCTTTGCCGACGCCGAGGGCTTCGCCCGTCTCCGCGATCGCGAGATGACTTCGCGCGCGGGCCAGGAGGCCGCCTAATGCTGTCCCGACTGCTCGCTGACGTCCGACCGGAAGTGGCTCGCATTCTCGAAGCCGCTCTCGACGGCCGCGAGCTCACCCCCGAGGAGGGAAGCCGGCTGCTGTGTGCGCAGGGTGCCGATCTTCACGCCTTGATGCGCGCTGCGGACCTGGCGCGTCAAGCCGACGTTGGCGACGACGTCTCCTACGTCGTGAATCGCAACATCAATTTCACCAACATCTGCTACGTCGGCTGCTCGTTCTGCGGCTTCTCCCGCCACAAGGACGACGCCGATGCCTATGATCGATCCTTCGACGAGATCCTGGGCAAGGCCCGAGACGGGATCGCCCGCGGCGCGACGGAGGTATGCATCCAGGGCGGGATCCATCCGGGCAAGGACCATACGCACTACCGGGACATCCTGCTCGTCTTAAAGCGTGAGTTTCCCAACCTGCACCTTCACGCCTACTCGCCCGAAGAGATCGACTTTGGCCATCAAAAAAGTGGAATGGATCTCAAGGACTACCTGCGCTGGCTCAAGGACGCGGGACTCGGCACGATCCCTGGCACCGCGGCGGAAATTCTCGATGATGAAGTGCGCAAGATCGTGTCGCCGCGCAAGCTAAGGCGCGAGCGCTGGGTCGAGATCGTTCGAGCCGCGCATCAGGTGGGGCTGCGCTCGTCCTCCACACTGATGTATGGCCACATTGAACGGGTCGAGCACGTGGCCGCTCACCTCTCGCTGCTGCGCGAGCTGCAGAAGGAAACCGGGGGCTTTACGGAGTTCGTCCCCCTTGGTTTTATCCACGCCCTCAACAAGCTGTTCAACGAGATGGGTGCGCGGGCGGGTTCCTCGATGCCCGAGGACGTGCGTCTTGTCTCGGTGGCGCGGCTCTTCCTGCGGCCGTGGATCACAAACATCCAGGTCTCCTGGGTGAAGATGGGTCCCAAGCTGGCGCAAATGGGGCTCCTCGCTGGCGCAAACGACTTCGGCGGCACACTGATGGAGGAGTCGATCAGCCGGGAGTCAGGCGCGGACTTTGGGGAGAATCTGCCGCCCGAGGAGATTCGGCGGCTGATCCGCGAGGTCGGCCGCACGCCCGTCGAGCGTACCACCACCTACCGCATCCTACGCCGCTTCGACGACCCGGCTCTCGATCCCCCGTCTCTCGAGCCGCTGGCCCGGGGGACGCGCGCGGGGCCGATGCGCTGGCGCGCTCCCACCGGAACGGACGAGCCCTCGCAAGGGGTAAACCTCGCCACCGTCTGAGCGCGGGCGGAGCCTTGGATCGGCACTGCGGGCCCAGGGGGCGCCGCCGAGGCGGTGGGGCGCCAAGGCGGGTGCGAAGGCGGCTGCGGTTCAGGCAGTTCCTGAAGGATCCCCCTCGCCAAATCCCAGTTTCGGCCGGCCCAGCAAGAAGCCCTGGCCGAGGGGAATCCCGAGGCTGCGCAGCGTCCCGAGCTCCTCCTGCGTCTCGATGCCCTCTGCGATGATTTTCGCGCCGAGCTTGCGGCTTGCGACCGCGAGGGACTGTACCAGGGCCTGGCGGGGCTGGTCCGCGTCGATCGAGGCCACGAAGGCCGAGTCGAGCTTGATGAAGTCGGGAGCCAGCTCCATCACCGCGCGCAAGCTGGCGTAGCCGGCGCCCGTATCGTCGAGCGCAATCTTGAAACCGAGCCTGCCGTAGTAATCCCGCGCCTCCCGAAAGATGGAGAAGTTCTCGATGGCATGGCGCTCCGAGATCTCGAGCACGATGTCTGAAGGCGTGAGCCCGCAGTCTTCGAGCGTGCGCCGCACCGCGTCGCCTCCAAAACTTGGGTCCCGCATCGCGGTCGGAAGGCAGTTCAAAAAGAGCTTCGCGTCCGCGGGCAGACTCTTTGCCTCGAGCAGCGCCTTGCGTCGGCACAGCGAGTCAAGCTCCGACTGAAGATCGATCTGCGCGGCGGCGTAGAACAGATCCGTCGGCGAGTGGAACTCAGATCCGTCCGGGCCGCGCACCAGCGCCTCGTATCCGATCACCTCGAGCGCCGCGAGCTCGGCGATGGGCTGGTAGTGCATGGTCACCTGCTCGGTAAAGACCAGACTCATGAGTTCGCGCCAGCGTTGCTGCTGGGCGATGCGCGCGTACAGATCGCCGTCGACCCGAGCCCGGTCCAGCACCCGCCGAACCTGTACCGCGTCGGACACCGTCGCGTCGTAGAGTGCGATCGACTGGCCCGTCACAAGCGGCATCGCGGACGGGCGGTACGGGTGCACAATCTTTGCGCCCCGGGTGTGAAGGCGCCGCGCCAGGGCGGCCTGGAGGCCCGGCAGCTCGCGCTGGTAAAAGGGGACGTCGCCGCGGTGACGGAACAGAAAAGACACGATCTCGTTGGACTCGGGCTGGGTCGTGACCTGGGTGTCCCCAGGACGCAGGTGTGCGCTTAGGATGTCGTGAAGCAGAGCTTGGACATGGGAGAGCACGCGCTCATAGGCGCCCGGACCATAATCCCACTCGATGCCCTCGAGAGACGAGAGATCGATCACCATGACTCCCATGGCGCCGATCGCGGCCAGGCGCTCGCCGATGAAAGGCAGCCGGTCGGAGAGCGGAGAGAGCTCCGATCCGGTCCCTCCCTTGCTGGCGGTCTGTGTCTTCCCCGGCCCCTGTGCCACGGGAGCGTCATCGGCCAAGCGCTAGAGGCCTTGAGTCTGGGGGTGGAGGGACCTGGCTGAAAAGGGCTCCCGGGCAAGGGGGGACGAAGCGGGGGACGCGGGCGCGCTGCGGCCCTTCGAGGGGGACGCGCCGCGGCGGCCTGGGGGGTCGTCTGCGGGGGGGGCGCGACCGCTTCGCAATCGACGTCAGTCGCGCCCGCGGGAGAGCCCGAACGGCAGGGGGCATCCCCCCGGACCGCCTTCGGCTTGAATGAGGTCGACGCCGCGGGGGCTTGTGGTAAGCGCGAAATCGCCAACCGATCCTAAGCACAGCCTGGTCGTACGGTCGTTCGGCCGCCGCTCCTCTACGAGGCCGGTGCGGACGGCCTGGCCGCTGCGTCAGGCGACATCCATTGCGAGGGCGAATGCGCCACGCCGTCCTTGATGCTCCATTGCACCGTGCGCAAGGCCCGCAAATCCTGCAGCGGGTCGTCGCGCACGATGACCAGATCGGCGTGCTTGCCTATGGCAACGGTACCGATCTCGCGATCGAGACCCAGCATCGCAGCGGGCACACGCGTCGCCGATTCGATCGCATCCATTTGGGTAAAGCCTGCCTGCCCGAGAAGTTCGATCTCTCGGAGTGTCGTCGGACCGTGAAACTGGTAGGGGACGATCGGCCAGTTGCCAGAATCGCTTCCCACGACGATCGGTACGCGGGCATCGGCGAAGCGCCGGGCGGCGTGTTGGCAGCTGCGCAGGCGCTCCGCGACCCGGGACTCCGCCAGAAACCACCACGCGAGCGCGTCTTGCAAGAACGCAGGCATCCCCGGTGACGACATCCTGATCTGTGCGCGGGTCAGCGTTCGCGCCGCGTCAGGGTCCCTCGCGGTGGTCAGCTCAATGGCCGGCACAGTAAGGCGCAGGAGCGGATCATCCAGGCGCTCGGGATGAAATCGGATGAGGTCGGCGTCCATGATGGAGAAGGTGGTCATGAGGTAGGCGCCCGAAGCCGCCATCCGCATGACGAAGTCATCCGAGGGCTGTGAGTCGTAGTAACCAGTGTGAACGATCACGTGCGCGCCCATGTCAAGAGCGATCGCCTTCTCCCCTTCGCGATTTGCGTGGACGTAGATCGGCAGCTTGCGCTTTGCGGCACCCCGCACGATGGCATCGCGGATTTCGGGCGAGGGGAGCGGCCAGACGGCCTGCGGGCCAAACCCCGGTTCGAGCAGGACCTTCGCACCGATGGCTCCGACTGATTCCATCAAAGCGAAGTGAGTCTCGACCTCCGCAGGGGTAGAGACGGTGCCCCCGAGCTCCGACAGATACCCCCCCGGCGTGATGAATCCGGGGCCGAGCGTGAGAAAGCGCGGACCTGGCTCGCCGGAGCGAAGCCATCCTTGAATCTCACGGGCGGCCTCAGCGGTGATTCCCGTGTCGAGCACGGTCGTCACCCCGCACGCCAGATACGACCGAAGATGCTGCTGCCGAAGTTGGTGCTCCAGCTCTGGGGGGTCTTTGCGTTGCCCTGAACCCGGAACGACTCCCAAGTGAACGTGCGCATCGATGAGCCCCGGCAGAACGGTGGCTCCGTTGGCTTCCAAGACCGGGACGTCCGGCGCGGAGAGATTCGATCCGATCTCGGCAATGATGCCGTTGCGGACGAGAATCGACGTATGCGACCGCGGTGCGCTTCCCGTGCCGTCGATCAGTCGTGCATTGCGGATCAACAAGTCGGAAGCGAAGGCCGGAGGCGGGATGAGGAGCGCCCCAACCAAAGAAACCGAGCACAGCCAGCCCGCTCGCCACGTCCGATCTACCGCTGCCGCGAACCGATCTGAACGAAACACCCGGCTCCGCCTGCGTCGAAAGGATGGGGTGAAATCCCGCAACCCACTGTTCGTGGATGCTCGCTTTTGGGAACGGATTCGCCTTTCCACGTCTCGAGATGGAGCTTACATCGAGGCACGCGAGGCGCTCGTTCCTCGCCTTCCTTCGTGAAATCGCTGTTCAGGCGTTCGGGCTGAGCCGGCGGCTAGGTACCCCGCACGAACTCTCTCACCACGGCCGCCAGCTCCTCGCCGCAGTCTTCCTGGAGAAAATGGCCGCCGCCCTCGATCGTCACGTGGCGCTGGCCCGCGGCTCCCGGGATGCGTGCGACGAGCACCTTGTCACCGCCGCGCGTAATTGGGTCGCGGTCGCTGAACGCCGTAAGGAAGGGACGCTTAAACTGCTCAAGGCGTTGCCACGCGGCGCGGTTTGCGGCCGCCGCAGGGTCGAGCGGCGAGGTGGGCACAAGGAGGGGGAACTGCCGCGCGCCGGCGGTGAAGCGATCGTCGGGGAAGGGTGCGTCATAGGCGGTGATGACGTCCGGCGCAAGATCCTTCGCACAGCCACCCTTCACGATGCCCCCCACGTGGAAGTGCGGCGCTTCCTGCGAGTACTTCTGCCAGGCGAGAAAGGCCGGCCCGGCGGGGGTGTCACCGGTCGGCAGGAAGGTATTCGCGGCGACGACCCGCGCGAAGCGCTCGCCCTCTTCCGCCACAAGACGCAGGCCGATGAGGCCACCCCAATCCTGACATACAAGAGTGATGTCGCGCAGGTCGAGCGCCAAGAGGAAATCGCGCACCCAGTCCACATGTCGCTGGTAGGTGTAATCCTCTCGTCGTGCCGGCTTGTCGGATCGGCCAAAGCCGATGAGATCCGGTGCAATTGCGCGTAGGCCCCCCGCGGTAAAAACGGGGATCATCTTGCGGTAGAGATACGACCAGGAGGGCTCGCCGTGAAGGAGCAGCACGGGCGCTGCCCCGCGCGGCCCTTCGTCGACGTAGTGCATGCGCAGCCCGCCCAGCTGCAGGTAGCGGGGCGAAAAGGGCCAGCCGGGGAGGTTTGCAAAACGCTCGTCGGGGGTGCGCAGGATCTCCATCTCTCCTCCGTGGCCTGTGGGCTCTCGCCACTTTTGCCGCGTCGCGTGGACGGTGGTGGGCAACGCTCTAGCAGCGTGGACCGGCTCCTGCCAGCACGATCGCCCGCCGGCGCTCCGCGGTGGCGGATCGTGCCTCGAGCGGCTCTAGGGTCTGAGCGGGGCGGAGGGGACCGGGTCCGCCATCCCGCCCCCGGGATCGGCCGAAGCAGCCGCGGCACCGGCCTTCAGCGCGGGCTCTTGGGCGAGCCAACCCGCGAGTGCCTGCGCGATGCGGCGGTGCCCGGCCGCATTCCAATGCTCGTCGGAGTGAAAGAAGTATTGGCTGCGCTCCTCGCCTCGGCTGAGAACGTCGTCGGCGTCGAGGCAAGTCGCAGGACGGGAGTCGCAGTCGAGATGGAGGTCCGCCACCGGCGACCCCCTTGCGGGTTTGCTCCCTCGAGCGCTCACGAGGAGCGTGCGCACGGCAATGCCCCGTGCTGCGGCGAGACGCTCGAGAGCCGCTGCGAGATAGCGGTGGTAGCGAAGCTGGAACGCGTCGCTCGACGCAAGGGCGAGCTGGATCTCCTCTTGCGAAAGCGACTCGATCGGTGGCGCCGGTTCAACGCTCAGCCATGGGGGCGGGGCCGGTCGGCCGACCCGGGCCGACAACGCGGCCGAGAGCTTGGTCAGGCGGAAGCGCAGGAAGTGATACACCAGCGAGTGATCTTCGAGCCAGCCCTGTCCGGGAAACGTAAGCGCCGGGAGCGCATACCGGCCCTCGTTCACGTAGCGCATCCTGCCTTTGGGGTCGATCATGCGGCGCGTGGCCTCGACGCGGACCGGAAGACGTTCGGCGTCGAGCGTCAGCCGGTTCCAACCAAGATCGGAGAGGTCGTTTTCGCAGCTCGCGACCAGGATGAGATCGGGTTCGAGTTCGAAGCCTTCTGTCCGCAAATACACGAGTTCGTTGTCAAGGCTCCAGCCGGGGACACCCGACGAGAGAACCTCGACCTGAAGTCCACGCTCGCCGAGCAGCCGCTCGAGCTGGGCCGAGAAGGTTTCGTCCTGTGCCACACCAAAGCCGAAGGCGAAGGAGTCGCCGAGTACGAGGACGCGCGCCGTGCCCGGCGGCTTGCCCACGGTACGCTCCGGGCCGCGCAGCCCAAGTGCATTTACGTGCACGGGGACCGAGAACTCGCCCGTGGTATGGACGGCGTCTGCGCCGGCTCGTAGTGCAAAGCCGGTGCGCCCGTCGGGCCGGTAGGGGTTGAACGGCGGATCTGCCGATCGGCCGCCCCACCAAGGCGCGAGCCGCAGCACAACCTCGCCCGCGACAAACAGGAGTGCGAGGGTCGTGAAAAGAAGGGCGATCGAGCCCAGCGCCGAGAGCACCCGAGCGCGCAGGGTCATCCCCGAGGATCTCGTGGCTCGCTGAGCGGTCTCTCGGTCTTCGCGTAGGTGAGCTTGTGCGAGATGCGGCCGTCCCTCACATGGAGGATGTCGAGGCCGCGCCAGCAGCGGGTGCGGGCGTTGCGCTCGAGCGTGCAAGTCCAGCGGATCAGGACCTTGCCCGCCGAGGCGTCCACGAACAGGTCCTCCTTCTCGAAGCGGATCTTGCCGAACGCGCCGCGGAACTGGGGGAGGAGGGCAGCGCGAATTTCAGCGGGGCCATGGCTTTGGTGGCCATTGAACTCGTCATAGACCGCGTCGTCGGTGAAAAAGGACATCACCGAGTCGAGGTCGTCACGGTTGAAGGCATCGGTGAATTGCAGGGCGAGGTCGTGGAGCTCCGCCGGCGACATGCGGAGCTAGGCGTCGCGCCCGGCCGCGGCTTCGGCCCTTTCTCCCTCGACGTCGCGATCGAAGTCGCGGTCGCCGAGCGAGGCCGCCCCGGCCCCCGCCGCGGCTCCATACATGTGAGGGTACTTTTCGCGGAACGTGGCGAGAATGGCGTCGACAGGGACATCCGCGTACTCACCCCGCGCACACAGGTACTCCATGTGGCGCTGGCCGGCACGATCGAAAGGATGGTAGAGCGAGTCGCTGCGGCCATCGAACTCGAGTGGCAGGAGTCCGAACTTCGTGCACAGCTCGAGGTTGAAGGCCGGGGTTGCCTTCACCCAGCGTCCACCCAGGTAAATCGATGTGTAGCCGTGCCAATAGAACACCTCGCTTTGCATCTGCTCCCGCAGGCGCGCGGTGGACAAGTGGTTGCGTACATCCGCGAAGCCGAGGCGCGCGGGAATTCCAAGGACCCGGCACGCCGCCGCGAGGAGCACCGCCTTGGGCACGCACCAGCCACGTCTGGCGGCGAGTACGCCGCTCGCCCGGAGGCCCTCCGTGGTGAGCACTGCGGAATAGGGGTCGTAGCGAAAACCGTCGCGCACGGCGTAGTAGAGCGCGACCGCAGTTTCCACGTCGTCCGCCTCGCGCTTTGTGTGCGTGCGCGCAAAGGCGACGACGGCGGGGTGTCCCGATTCGACGGTCGGCCCTGGAGCAAGGTAGGGGGCAAACTCGGGATCCACGGCATCCTCTCCTCAAGCGGCTGCGCGTCGTGAATCAGGTTGGGGCATGCCTCGCGGAGGGGCAACTCGAAGTCCCGCGGCGACCGCCCGTCCATTGACAGGCGCGGGCGAGGGCTGGCATGCTGGGCAGGCTTGACTCGCCAGTCAACCCGATTCTCAACCCCCCTCGAATCCACGGTGAGGAACTTCAAACATGGCAGAGCAAGGCGCGGCGAAAGGGCCGCTCCCCGTCGTCGACTTCCTCAAGATCCCGGATCGCGGTGAACCCTACCTCGAGGGGCATCGCTGTCCGAAGTGTAAGGCCGTCTTCCTCGGGCGGCGCGAGGCGTGCTCGAAGTGCGGCACAAGAGGTGCGCTTGAGGCAGTACGCCTGTCCAACAAGGGCGAGCTCTACGTCTACAGCATCGTCCACCGCTCTTTCCCGGGCATCGAGGTGCCCTACGTCTCCGCAGTCGTGGACCTCGAGGGCGGCGGTACGGTCAAGGGCAACCTCATCGGCATCGACCCGGATCCGGCAAAGATCAAGATGGGAATGCCGATCGAGGTGATCTACAAGAAGGCCCCGCGCAAGGACGCCGAGGGCAACGAGTATCTGACCTACTACTTCCAGCCCCGCAGCTAGCGTCGGGCTGGTGCAGAGGAGCGACCCGTGACGGACGTCTTCGTGCTCGGAGTAGACATGATCAAGTTCGGGCGGTTTCCGGAGCAGACCGTTCCCGAGCTCGGTGCCAAGGCAGCCCAGATGGCCCTCGACGACGCGGGCCTCAAGATCCAGGACATGGAGGCCTTGTATTGCGGCAACCTCTACCAGGCCAACGCGATGGTGGGTCAGCGGATTCTGCAAGAGATTGGCCAGACCGGCATCCCGGTGGTGAACTGCGCGAACGCCTGTGCCACCGGCGCGACGGCGTTCCGGGAGGCCTGGATGTCGATCAAGGCGGGAATCTACGACCTCGTGATTGCCGTCGGCGTCGAGCAAATGGGCAGAGGGTTGCTGGGCGGAGGTGGAGGCGGCAAGGGTATTCCGAAGGAAGGCCTGCTCGGCTCCGGGACGATGCCCACGGTTTTCGCCGAAGCTGGGATGGAACACTCCCGAAAATACGGCACCACCTTCGAGCAGTTCGCCAAGGTTTCGGTGAAGAACCATCATCACTCGACTCTCAATCCGAAGGCGATGTACCAGATCGAGACACCGCTCGAGACGGTGATGAACGCAGAGATGATCTCCTATCCCAACACCAAGCTGATGTGTTCGGTGAATGTCGACGGCTCCGCCGCCGCCGTGCTGGCTTCGGAGCGCAAGGCGAAGGAGCTCGGCCTTAGGCGTGCCGTGCGCGTCAAGGCTTCGGTGCTGACGAGCGACCCGTGGACGGATCGGGATCTTGTCATGCCCGACGTCAACACCTGCACCCGGCTGGCCGCGAAGAAGGCGTATGAGATGGCGGGGATCGGACCCGAAGATCTGTCCCTCGTGGAGCTGCACGATTGCTTCGCGACGGCGGAGATCTTGCACTACGAGAACCTAGGCCTTTGCAAAGACGGCGAGGCCGGCAGGATGATCGACCAGGGACAGACGGCGCTGGGAGGCAAGATCCCGGTGAACGTCTCCGGGGGGCTTTTGTCGAAAGGCCATCCCCTCGGTGCGACCGGCATCGCGAATATCTATGAAGTCTCGACGCATCTGCGCGGCGAGGCCGGCAAGCGCCAGGTTCCGAACGCGCGCTTCGGCCTCACCCACGTGATCGGCCTCGGAAGTGCCTGCGCGGTTCACGTGCTGGAGAAGGTGGCATAGCGCCCGCCCGCGGGCGTAGCGTGCGAAACGCCGCCGGTCGCCCGGCGGCGTTTCCCTTTGATGGGCCAAGCGCGAGGAGCTGCATGACGACGCCGCAGATCGACTTGTTTGATCCGACGACCTTCGAGCACGGGGTGCCGCACGACTACTTCGCCTGGTTGCAAGAGCATTCTCCAGTCCACTGGCACCCGGGGCGCAAGGGGCGCGGCCAGCTTGCGCCGGGGCGCGTCGAGATCGATCAGCGCGGCTTTTGGGTGTTGACCCGCCACCAGCACGTGCTCGCGGTGTCAAGGGACCCCGAGCTCTTCTCCTCCGAGCGTGGGACCTGCATCAACGCCGACATGCTCGAGACGGATCTTCGGCTCATGCAGCAGCAGCTGATCCACATGGATCCTCCGCGGCACACCCAGCTCCGCAAGCTTGTGAGCCGCGGCTTTACCCCGCGCACCATCGGGCGCCTTGAAGTCCATGTGCGAGAGCTTGCGCGCGAGATCGTGGACAAAGTTGCAGGCAAGGGCGAGTGCGACTTTGTGACGCAGGTGGCGGCGGAGCTTCCGCTGCTCGTGATCGCGGAGCTTCTCGGCGTCCCCAGGGAGGACCGCTGGAAGCTGTTCCGCTGGAGCAACTGCCTCATCGGGGCGGAAGATCCCGACTACGGGAGCCCGATGGATGCACAGATTGCGGTCATGGAGCTCTTCCAGTACGCCATGGCTCTGGCGGAAAAGCGCCGCCACGATCCGCGCGACGACATCACGAGTACCCTGATCCATGCGGAGGTGGACGGAGAGCGGCTTTCGGCGGTCGAGTACAACATGTTCTTCTTCCTGCTGGTGATCGCCGGCAACGAAACGACACGCAATGCAATTTCCGGCGGAATGAAGGCCCTCTGCGAGTTTCCGCGCGAGCGTGCGCGTCTGCTTGCGCAGCCCGAGCTGTTCGAGACGGCCGTCGATGAAATGGTGCGCTGGGTCTCCCCGGTCATGCAGTTCCGGCGCACTGCGACGCGGGACACGGAGCTCGAAGGCCAGCGCATCGCCGAAGGGGACAAGGTCGTGATGTTCTACGGCGCCGCCAACCGCGATCCCCATGCCTTCGCCGATCCGCTTCGCTTCGACGTCGCGCGCGACCCCAATCCTCACCTCGGTTTCGGCTTCGGTCTCCATTTCTGTCTTGGTGCCTCGCTCGCGCGCATGGAGATGCGCTGCATGTTCGAAGAGCTTTTGCGGCGGCTCCCAGACCTCGAGCTGGCAGGGCCTGTGGCGCGGCTGCGCTCGAACTTCATCAATGGCATCAAATCGATGCCGGTGCGCTTTACGCCTGAGAAGGGACGCCCCTGAGGACCGCGATTCAGATCGGAGGCCCCGGCAGCGGCAATCCCGCGGTCTGGAGAGAGGCGGTTGCGTTCGCCTGCGAAGCCGAGAAGCTCGGCGTCGACTCCGCCTGGTCGGCGGAGGCGTGGGGGCAGGATGCGGTCGCGCCCCTGGCCTTCCTTGCCGCGCGGACTTCCCGTCTAAAGCTCGGAACGGGAATCTTGCAGATCAGCGCACGTGTGCCGTCGATGACGGCGATGACCGCTCTCACCCTTGCGGGCATCACTGAGAACCGGTTCGCACTCGGCCTTGGCGCCTCGGGCCCGCAGGTGGTGGAAGGGCTTCATGGTGTCGCATTCGCGCACCCACTGGCGAGGCTGCGCGAAACGGTCGAGATCGTTCGGATGGCCTTTCGAGGCGAGAAGCTCGTCTACTCGGGTCGGCACTTCGTGCTGCCGCGTCCCGGCGGCGAGGGGAAGGCCTTGCGCCTTGCGCACCCCCCGAACCCGGGGATCCCGATCTATCTCGCGACGCTCGGACCCAAGGGGCTCGAGCTCACCGGGGAGCTCGCCGACGGTTGGCTCGGCACCTCCTTCATGCCCGAGCACGCGGATGTCTTCTTTTCCCACATCGGCCGGGGCGCGGCGCTTTGCGGGCGCACCTTGGCGGAGCTTGATCTTCAGGTCGGCGGCGCCGTCGAGTTCGGATCCGACGTCGAGCGCATGGTCCGCTCGCGCAAGCCGCAGCTCGCCTTCACGCTCGGCGCCATGGGATCGCGTCGACACAACTTCTACAATGCCGCGTACCGACGCGCAGGTTTCGAAGATGCGGCGGCCGAAGTTCAGAGATTGTGGCTCGAAGGCAAACGCGATGAAGCTGCTGCGCGTGTGCCGGACGAGCTGGTTTTGAAGACCCACCTTCTTGGGACCGAAGAAATGGTGCGTGAGCGCATCCGACTTTACCGCGATGCGGGCATCACCACGCTGCGCCTTGCACCGGCGGGGACGACGCTCGAGAAGCGGCTCGATGTTCTGGGCCGGGCGATCGAGCTCGTGCGCGAGGAGTGCGGGGTACAACACGATTCGCCCCAGACGCGAGGGCCGAGTTTCCTGCGGCCAGAGTAGCGCTGGGGGGCCAGCGCAGGGTGCGAGCAGACGCCAGAGAGCCCGCGCGGTGGTTGTCCCTCAAGCTATCTCGGGAGCGCGAGCCAGCGGCCGGACTCCACCTCACGAACGCGCCCCTCGGTCGCAAGGCGCTGCAAATGCTGACCCATGCTGCGGCGCTCCACGGCGTCGGCAAATGGCACGGCGTCCTGTTTCCGATAGACGAAGCGGTGCTCCGCAATCTCCTGCAGCGTGTGCGGCTCAGCGAGAAACTCGAGGAGGCGCGCTTCGCGCGCGCCAATCACCGCCGAGAAACGCCCGATGCGTTCTAGGAATGCGCTTCGGTCCTCGAGAACGCCGACGTGATGGAATGTCACGTAGAAACGGGCGTGCATCGCCGCGGCCGCGCGGAGCGTGGCCTCGAAGTCCTCGAGGCTCGACCAAGCGTCACCGTAGTAGGGGCCGAAACTCGAGAGCTCGACGTCACCTAGGAAGAGCACTTCGTCGGGCTGGACATGGAAAAAGCAGTGGCCGCGCGTGTGGCCCGGCGCATGAATCACACGAACCTGGCTGCGCCCGAGCTCGAAGGTGTCCCCGTCGCGCAGTGCGACGGGGTCCGCGCGCGGCATGAAATGGAATTGCTCGCACACAACGCTGCGGAAGGCACGGTCCAAGGGCGCGGGGAAGCCGTAGATCGCCATGAGGCCGTCGAGCGAGCGGATGCCCGGAAGATCCTGTTCGTGAAAGTGCCAGGGCACGTTCGGAAAGAGATGGTTGCCGGCGATGTGGTCCTCGTGGCAGTGGCTGTTTAGCACCCGGTCGACGCGTGGCAGTCGACCAAAGCGCGGGATGACGCTGAGAGAGGGGTCAATGATCAGCGTCTCCTCGCTTCCGACGACGAGAAGAGAGTTCCCATGCGGGTAGCGGCCTCCGCGCTCTCCGAAGAGCACGGTGGTGCGGCCAAGTGCGAGATCCTCGAAGCCCTCGGCAGTGCCCATGGCGGGTGGGTAGTGCAGGTGCGCCGGTCTCCACAAGGCTATGGGTGAGATGGACAGAACGTGCTCCGGCGATCCTCATCATCGCAGAAAGCGGCCGGAGGATTGCCGTCCGCTGCCCCGATGCCTGGAGAACGGCGCGCAGCAATCCGCCCTTCTCTGAGGCTTGAGTGGCTCCAAGGGGGTCGCCCCACCCCTTTGGCCTTCGCAGCGTTAGACCCTTACAAAGATCTTCTTGCGCTCCATGAATCCGGCGATGGCCGTCCAGATCCCGAGGAAGGTGGCTGCGTGGAGCAGCGACGCTGTCTCCGGGCACCCAGCGAGCGGCAGGTACAGGTGCTCGAACGTCCAGACGTGAAGGGTTGCAGGCGCAGGCCCGCCCATCCCGATCACGATGGCAAGGAAAGTCGTCGTAAGAAGCGAGGAGAGCACGTAGATCGCGATCGGGTTCTGGCCCAGCCAGCGGAAGGGGACGGCCCAGCGCTGGATTCCCGCAACGTCGATCACTCCATGCAGCGCTGCCACGATGAGGCTGCAAAGCCCCCCCGTGACAAGCACGAACGACGCGCTCCACAGGCTCTTGTTGATCGGGATCACGGGATGGAGAGCCACGCCGGCTGCCACGAGGAGGAAGCCTGCCACGGTGAGGCCGACGATGCGCGGGGCGGCGCGCTCGGCGCTGTGGAGCCACCGGCCCGCCAGCACGCCAAGAATCGCGGTTGCTGCGGTGGGGAGTACCGCGAGGAGTCCTTCGGGATCGAAGGTCGGGGTGAGCATGTGTCCGCGCAACATGAGTCGGTCCACAGCTCCGGCAAAGTTTCCATCGAGCGTGAGCCAGGCCCCGGGGCCAGCGCCTACGCGCAGGAACAACTCATACGCGACGACCAACGCCGCGCCGATTCCAAGCTGGGTTACCGCGCGGGGGAAGGCCAGAAACGCGGAAGCCGCCACCAGGTAGGCGAGTGCCGTCCGCTGGAGCACGCCCGGGATCCGCATCGTCGCAAAATCGAAGGATGGGTAGCCATTCACCAAAAGCCCGAGGAGCAGCAGCAGCACGGTGCGCCGGAAGACGCGGGCCCAAAGCGTGCGCCGAGGTGTGGGCTGCGTTCGGGCCCGGTCCAAGGAAAAGGCGATCGATGCACCCATCAAGAACACAAAGGACGGGAAGACGAGATCCGCGAAGGTGAATCCGTCCCACGCCGCGTGGGCGAGCTGCTTGTAGACGTGGTCGAAGTCGCCCGCGGCATTCACGAGCAGCATGCCCGCGATCGTGAATCCACGGCTCACGTCGATCGAGCCCAGGCGAACGCTCACGCGCGCGATGCTTGCAGCCCTCTCGCCGACGAAGGAGGTCTGCGGTGTGGCAACAATCGCGCTCATCGGCGGCGCCCTCGGGTCAGATCGTATGACGCGGTGCGCTGCAATCCCCGTGCCGCGGCTACTGGCGCACGCAGCGACAAGAACGTGCGGATTCGGGCACGCTGCCCGCGCGATGCTCAGCCGCCGCCCCTTGTGGCGGCAGAATGCTCCGCGATGGGCTCGATTGCGCGGAGGAAGGCGCACACGACGCAACTTGAGGTGGAGAACGCGCGGGCGGGCTCCGCTGTCGGTCGCGCAGAGTGTGCGGGCCTTTGCCCGAGGGCGCCGCGGTGAGCCGCGGTTTCGCGCAAGGGAGTGGTTTTCCATCCTTTCGGTGCGCCGCAAGCTGGCCTACAAGCGCGGTGATCGAAAGATCATGCGGTGCGAAGTTCAATCCCCGCTGCTCTCCTCCCAGGGTGCAATGCAACTTGGGAGGCGAGGCCGTGCAATTCGAAACGGCTGGTCGCCTCTCCTGCCTCGAAAAAGCCGCCGCTCTTTGCCCCAACGAGCTTGGCGCGGGGCGGGCGCCGTCGGCCTGAACTTTGCGTGGGCTTCGGTGGGCGGCGGCCCAGCCGTCTCGCGGGGCGAGCCTTGCGCCGTTCGAGCGTTGCAAAATGCATCGCCGTCGTTCGCGCTCCCACCTTCCGGGTCGCCCCGGCCCATCGAGAGCCCGAGATCGTGAGCCCTTCTTCTTGCCCTCGTGATCGCCGCATCGCTGATCGGGCGCCGGCTGCGGTGGTGGCTTGAGGAGTTGGCGGCGGAGCCATGGGGCCGGTCCGAGCACGTGGAACGCTGCATGCCGTGGAGGGCGACCGCGTGCGCGGTGTCACCGATCTAGGTCGCCTCGGGGCGCGCGGACCCGACCCCGAGGATACGGCGATGCAGCGCCATTCACCCCGAGGTCTTCACGGCAAAAGCCCCTCGTGTTCCACACGGCCATCCGGCACCGGGCTCGGGAATTGCTGGATCTGGAAGGACGGCGGAGGGCCGGAGCGCAGCATATGAGAGATGGAGGGGTGCTCCAGTTGGGGGGAGCTGCCGCCTCCGGCCGGGCTCCGCCGACGCCGTCAGTGTCTCCTCCTGCTGAGGCGAACCTGCGTCGATCTGCGCACGGTTCGGCTTCGGATCTGCACGCTCGCCAAGGGCCCGACCCTGCGCGGCTGTGCGAGCTATGGTGGACCCATGTCCTCCGTTCGACGCACGTATACGCGCCGGACGATCCTCCAGCGCGCGGCCAGCCTTGGCGCCGGGCTGGCGCTTACCTCCTGCTCGGGAGCCCGTTGGCTCGGAAGAGCTCCTCAACTCGTACCCGCGCCCGCGAGTCGGCCGCAGCTGCCCTCTGGCGTCCAGAGCGGAGACATGCGGGATGGGCGCACGATCATTTGGAGCCGCACCGACCGGCCGGCGCAGATGCTGGTCGAGTGGTCGACCTCTCCTGACCTGGGGAGGGCGACGCGCGTTGCGGGCCCCCGAGCGCTTGAGGGCAGTGACTTTACCGTGCGCCTCGACCTGCGGGATCTCCCGGCCGGTGCGGAGATCTTCTATCGGGTCCAGTTTCGGAGCCTGCTCGACGCCGGAACGCTGAGCGATCCCCTCGAGGGGAGTTTTCGCACGCCCCCCGCCGACCGCCGCAACGTTCGCTTCTGCTTTTCGGGGGACGAGGTCGGCCAAGGCTGGGGCATCAACCCCGAATGGGGCGGCCTGCGCCTCTACGAGACGATGCGCCGCGCCGCGCCGGATTTCTTCGTCCACTCCGGCGACCAGATCTACGCAGATGTTCCCCTGCAAGAGGAAGTGGTGCTCGACAGCGGCATGCGCTGGCGCAATCTCGTGACGCCCGCCAAGGCGAAGGTGGCCGAGACGCTCGACGAGTTCCGTGGAAATTTTGCCTACAACCTGTTGGATGAGCACAAGCGCCGCTTCCTCTCGCAGGTGCCGGTTCTCGTGCAGTGGGATGACCACGAGGTCAAAAACAACTGGTTCCCCGGACAGCCCATCGGCGGAGATCCGCGCTACCGGGTTGCGAACGCATCGCTCCTCGCCGAGCGCGCACGCCAGGCGATGTTCGAGTTCAACCCCTTCCGTCTCGACGGGACCCCTGCGAACCGCATCTACCGCTCGTTCGCGTACGGTCCCTCCGTTGAGGTCTTTCTGCTCGATGAGCGCTCGTACCGCGGCCCGAACGGGCCGAACCGTGAACGGCAGTCGGGGGACGCGAGTGCGTTTCTCGGTCGGCCGCAGCTCGAGTGGCTAAAGCACGCACTGCTCAGCTCTTCCGCAACCTGGAAGGTGATCGCAAGCGACATGCCGCTCAGCTTGGTCGTACGCGATCTCAATCCGTACGTGCCCCCGGGATGGTACGAAGCCTGGGCGAACGCCGATTCGGGCGAGCCGCTCGGGCGGGAGCTGGAAATCGCCGAGCTTCTCGGCTTTGTGCAGCGCCACAGGATCCACAATCTTGTGTGGATCACGGCGGATGTACACTACGCCAGCGCGATCCACTACCATCCCGATCGCGCGCGCTTTGGTCCCTTCCCGCCGTTCTGGGAGTTCGTCGCGGGACCGATCCACGCGGGTACGTTCGGACCCAACGAGCTGGATGCGACGTTCGGCCCTCAAATCCGCTTCCAGAGCGTCTCCCCTGGTATGCCTCCCAACCGCCCACCGAGCGAAGGCTTGCAGTTCTTTGGGCTCGGCGAGATCGACGGGGCGACTGAGGTCCTGACCGTCTCTCTCCGGGATCTCTCGGGTGCGGTGCTGTTTGCGGTGGACCTCGAACCCGTGTAGCGCGAGCCGCCGCTGCGGAGGAAACCCCGCAGTCCGGGTGACTCACCTCCGCAAGCACCTCACCTGCCAGGAGCCGGCTTCCCAGGGTGTGTCCTCCGCGCGTATGATCGCGAAAACCGCTCGAAGCTCTCGCCCAGGAGGACCGTCATGCGATGGAGCCCCACGATCCCCGGTGTAAGCCTTGTGGATTCCGCTCTGCGCGTCGCTGCCACGCAGCGGATCGAGCAGTAGGTGACGGGGGCGAGCGTCCCGACCTCTGTTTCCGACGTGCTTCGACACAACTGGGGCTGGCTCTTGGTCCTCGGACTGGTGCAGATCGTTCTCGGCGCAACAGCGATTTGTGTGCCGATGATCGGCACCGTGGCGAGCGCGCTCTTTGTGGGCTGGCTCTTTCTTGTGGCCGGCGTGGCTCAGGTCGTGCACGCCTTTCAGGGTCGCGGCGCCAAGGGCTTCTTTCTCCATCTGTTGAGCGGACTCTTGTATCTCGCAGCGGGCGCCATGATCGTGCTCTACCCGATGGGTGGCGCCCTCACCCTCACCGTCTTTCTCGCGGCCTTCCTTCTCGTCGAGGGTGGTGTGCGCATGTGGCTCGGTCTGCACCTGCGACCCGGCGAGGGATGGGGCTGGGTGCTCGTCTCGGGCGTTCTCGGTGTGTTTGCCGGAGCGATGATTTGGAGCGAGCTCCCGAGCTCGGCGGTCTGGGCGCTGGGCACGCTGGTCGGCATCAACTTCCTATTCAGCGGGGTCTCGCTCGTTTCGCTCGCGCTGCGCGCTCGGAACGTCTAGCTGAGCGATCCGCGGCTCCAGGCCGTGTCGGCTATGGATGATGCTGCTCCTCGTGATTGCCCAGGAGCGCCTCATGACGCCCCGGGTACGACGCCTGTTCACCCGCTTTGTGGGCCTCATCTCGCGGGCCATCGGGTTTTAGCTCGGGCTCGGCGGTATCAAGAGCTTCTTTGCGGCCCAAAAAACGCACGGGCCTCGGCCCAGGCCCCTGCACGCCCTTCGTCTGGGCATCGGGCAATCGGGCCGTCCCTGCGTCGCTCACCCCCAAGAGAAGAGAGGCGCGCCAGGGACCATGCTTCTCGCGTTTCACAAGCCGTTTGGCGTGCTCTCGCGCTTTACAAAGGACGCGAGTGGTCGCCCGACGCTCGCCGAGTTCGGTTTCCCGCCCGGGGTCTATCCGGTGGGGCGGCTCGATGCGGATTCGGAGGGGCTCCTGCTCCTGTCCGACGAGGCTCGCGTCACCCGCGAGCTATTGGACCCGGAAAGAGGTCATCCCAGGACCTACTGGGTCCAGGTCGAGCGCGTTCCCAAAGACCCGGCACTCGCGCAGCTCGCGGGAGGCGTCGTGATCGATGCGCGCAGGACGCGCCCCTGTAAGGTTCGGCGGATCCAGCCTCCCCCTGCGCTGCCCCCGCGCACGCCTCCGGTGCGCCAGCGTAAGACGGTGCCCGACAGCTGGCTCGAGCTCGTCCTGCGCGAAGGGCGCAACCGCCAGGTGCGCAGGATGACAGCGGCGGTCGGCCATCCCACGCTGCGGCTCGTGCGCGCACGGATTGGTCGGCTCCCCCTCGGCGATCTCGCACCGGGAGTGTTCCGGTTTCTCGGCGCCGCGGACCGGGCGCGGGTCTTTGCCCGTTAGTCAGACTTGCTTGGCTTTGGACCCGGCGTGGCCTGCTCCGACCTCCTCCGCCGCGCATGTCGAGGAATATTTCCCGGTTCGCGCCGGTGCAATTTTTTTTCGCGCTGAACTTGCCGAAGACGAGAGGGGGGTCGGGGCCGCGTCGGCGCGTCGAAGGGGCCGTGCGAAGTTGCGGGTATTTTGCCGCTCGAGGACGATCATGCGAGACTCGGTCCGATCGGCGCACGAGTGCATGGAGCAAGGCCCGCCACAGGGGGCTGGACGAAACGCGCGGCTGCGCGCAAGCTGAGCAGTGGAGGTCCAAAGAAAGAAGTTGACGGGAACGCACCGCGCTGCCGCTCTCGCTGTCGTGCTCGCCCTCGCTGTTGCATGCGCCGGTGGGGGTCGGCCGGCGGGCGCCTCGGACGTAGTCGAGACCGAGGCCCCGAATCCCCCGCCTGCAGCAACCGATGACTCGGACGTGCTCGATCGGGTCGCCATGGCCAAAGGGTGGGGCTACCTCGTCGAGCGACTGGTGAGCGACGGCCTCGAGCGGGCAGATGTCGTCGATGCCTTCGCGGATCCGCGCGTCCCTGCCTTCGACGGTCTTTTCTTCAGCCTGGAGCCCCGGGAGTCCAAAGCCCTCTACCGGGAGGTTTTGACCCGCAGGAGCGTGCTCCTCGCGCGGGAATGCCGCGAAGAAAACGCAAAGGCCCTCGAGGCGGCTGAGCAGGCCCACCGCGTCTCCGCAGACATCCTCACCGCCATCTTGCACGTGGAGACCCGCTGCGGACGGAATACCGGCTCTAGCCTTGTGCTTCCTGGCCTCGCACGCCTCGCGATGGCCAACGAGCCCACAAATCTTGCGGCCAATGTCGAGCGAAGCGCGACGCACGAGGGCGTCGTCAACGAAGCGCTCGCTGCCCAGGTTCAAGCACGGGCACGGGTTCTCGAGGAGATGTTCTATCCCGAGGTGCGCGCGACCTTCCAAGTGGCGCAGACCCTTGGCGTTCAGCCGCTGGAGATGACGGGCTCGCCCTCAGGAGCCTTCGGCGCCCCCCAGTTCCTTCCCACCAGCTACCAGCGCTACGGGGAGGACGGGAACGGCGACGGTCGCATCGACCTGTTCGAAATGGACGATGCCGCGGCCTCGACCGCACGCTTTCTGGAGGCCCACGGCTGGCGCCCCGGCCTCACCCGCGCCCAGCAGCGCTCCGTCATCTGGAGTTACAACCGGTCGGACGCCTACATCGATGCCGTGCTGGAGCTCGCGGCACGGCTGAACGCGGGACGGCATCACGGAATCCGCGGCGCAGTGGCGAGCTCGAACCGCTAGCCCTTCCCCCGCGCAGGAGCCCCCGGGGGTTCGCGCGGGCGGCCGGACAAATCCGACCGGCGCCTCGGACGAGGCCGCGCCTCGCTACCAGTCCTTCCGACCCGTGCACCACGGGTTGCGCGGCACACCCTCGCAGGGGTTCTCCATCGACGGCTGCGGCGGGAGGGGCAGGAGCGTGACCTGCGTCGTCTGCGGGTAGCCGGGGTTGCCCCCAATCCCCGTGCAGGGGAAGAAGACCTGCGTCGCACAGATCAGCTCCTGTGTGAGCGGATCCAAAAGCGCAGCGCCCTGATTCGGCACCCCGCAGGTCGCGTGGGTCGTCTGAAGATCCGCCGGCGAGCTCGTCACGCCCTTCGGGTCGACGTTTCCGTGCCAGCAGTTCCCGGGGTCGTTGAGTCCGCTCACTTCGCCGAGGTCACCATTGGTCGGATTTCCGAAGAAGCCGTTGTCGAGCAGGAAGTTGTCGCGAACGTCATTGCCAAAGTCATCGAAATAACAGGTGACCCCCAGCCCTGCAAGGAAACTCAAGGGGAACGGATCGGAGAGCTGCGGCACGACACCGCCCGCGCAGTTCGCGACCGCGGGAGGGGGGTTGCTCGAGTCCGGGAAGGGGCTCAGCAAGATCCCCCACGAACCGTTGTGCTCGACCCGGTTCCACGCGATTGTGTCATGCCGGCTGCCGGCTGCGATCATGCCAGTCCCGACCGGTCCGAGGTCGGCAGAGCCCGCCGCGGGCACGTTCGGATTGTTGTTGTCGTGGATGTGGTTCCCGAGGAAGAACGTGCACGAGCCGGTGCCGAGAAGGCCTTCTTCTCCGTTCGGGCAGGCACCGCTTTGAGGCGAAGGAGCATCGTCGTTGTTCTGGCTGTTGGTGGAGATCCCCGTCTTGTTGCCGTCCCACTCCGAATACGCGATCACGAGATGACCGCCGGAGTTCGTGCCCGAGTAGCCGAGGGCAGAGTTTTGGGCGTGCGCGTCGACGAGCCATGCGTTGCAGTCCGGGCAAGCGCCGATGTAGTACGAGGAATCGGCCATGTTGCTCGCGTAGGTGTGCACGATGATGCCGGGACCGCGTGAGTTGCTGACGAAGATCCCGTACTCGGGCTTCGGCTTGCCCGACTCGAAGTACGTGTCGGTGGCCGAGAGGTACTGGCCGAGATAGGGCCCGAGCCCGATCTGGCCCGAGCCGTCACCGCCGTTCCACCAAATCTGGTTGCCGCCTCCACCGGCGCCGTCGAGGAAGTTGCACGCCGTCAGGTTCTCGACGGAGACGTGGTCTGCCTTGAATACGAGGATGCCGTTTCGCCCAATCAGTTGGTTCTGGGCGTTCACGGGACCCAGGTCCTGATCCGCGGGCGCGCTCGAACACTGCACTGCTCCGGGCTTCGTGCCGTCGACGACGACGGCGTTGCGGTCCATGCCTCGCAGGTGGAGGCCAGGGGTCGTGACGTAAACCCCGCCCGATGCCGTGCCTCCGCGCAGATGCAGCCGGTCCCCTTGCTCGTGGTAGTCGCCGGGGCCGATCAGGATCCAGTCACCCGGGTGGGCGGCATCGACGGCGGATTGGATGTCGGCGTACTGGCCGGGAATGCCGTGCCACGAGCCCACGCGCAGGACGCGCGCGCCCCGTTCCCCTCCGCCCCACGCCTGCACCCTGGCCGCCGGCAAGAGCAGGGCCAAGACCGCAGCGAGACAGAGAAAGCCGAAGAAAGAGAAGGGAGCGAAGGGGCGGACGCATTCCGATTCGGTAGGTGCACCACTCGACATGGAGACTCCTTTGGCAAGTCAACGTTCCAGTGGACCACCGACGGGAAGTCGTGTCCAGCAAAATCCGGAAGCGGAGACGGGATCTCGCCGGGCTCTAGGGGCGTCGCTGGCTCGAGGTCGGAAGCCTCACGCTGGATTCCTCGAGCTTGCGGCGAGCGGTGCGGCCGCGCCAAGAAGCCGGGGCGCAAGCGTCGCGAACAGATCGATGCGCGGGCGCCAGCGCAGGATGAGGCCGCCAAGCGCGGCAAAGACTCGCCCGAACGCCACGAAGTCCGCTGGTACGCGAACGATGGGGTTGTCGCGCAGCAGTGCGAAGGCCTCGAACAGGCGAGCCTGCGCAGCCTCGCCGCCCTCGAGGGGCACTCCCTCCCGGAAGCGTTCCAGGAGAAGCTCGGCAAATCCGCGCAGCGACTCAAGGTCGTCATCCCGGCTGCGAAAGCCCGCCTCGACAAAGAGGAGACCGAGGCGCGCTTCGTCGCGCGCGAGGATGGCAAGCCCGAGCTGTGCCCAGGTGCGGCGTCGCTCAGGCGTGTACTCGTGCACGCACCCAAAGTCGAGCAGACCAAGGCGCGGTCCTTGCGGCCCGGGAAGCACCAGAAAGTTCCCCGGGTGGGGGTCGGCCTGCAGCAAGCCGTGGTCCAGGACTTGGGAGCAGTAGACGCGGAGCAGGATCCCGAGAAGCTGGTCGCGCTGACGCGCGCCTTTCTCGCCGCGAGTCGTCGTCGCCTCGAGCCAGTCCGGAAGGCGCTCGCCGTCGAGGCGCTCCATCACGAGCACGCGCTCCGACGAGAGCTCGGGGTAGATGCGCGGCACCACCACCTCCGGATCGCCGGCAAAGGCCGCAGCGAAGGCCGCCGCACTTCGCGCTTCGCTCGTGTAGTCGAGCTCCGCCGACACCGCGCTTGAGAGTTCCCGCACGAAGGTCGTGAGGTCGACCCCGGGAACGAGATCTGAGAAGGCGGGCGCAGCGACGCGCAGGCCGGCGAGGTCGGCCGCCACCACCGATTCGATGCCCGGGATCTGGACCTTCACCGCGACACGTGATCCGTCGGCGAGATGGGCGCCGTGAACCTGCGCAAGAGATGCGGCGGCGAGAGCGTCCTCCTCGAGTCCCTCGAGCGCTCTCGCGCGTGGACCGAGCTCGTCTGCGATGCGGGCGCGCATCGCTTCGACGGGGAGCGGGGGCACCTGGTCCTGGAGTCGGGTGAGGGCCTTGGCGTAGGCGGGGGGCAAGAGATCGACCCGGGTCGAGGCGAACTGGCCGACCTTGAGGACGCCGCCACGCAGTTCGACACAGAGCGCGTGAAGACGCTCCGCGCTTAGGCGATGGAGGCGCTCCCGGGCGATCTCGCCGGCGCGCGCTCCTCGAAACACGTCGCGCGCCGGCCGGACGACCGCATCGAGCCGGTACGCGGCTGCAAGGCGCAGCAGCTCTCTCGCCACCCGCGCGCCGCGGGGAATTGCGCGCCCTGCGGCACGGAGCCGCGTGGCTTCTTCGCGCGCGGCTTGACGCAGAGCGCGTGCCTCGCGGATGACATCTCGCGCGTCGTCCGTGATCCCTTCGAGCAGGCGCAAAGCGCCCTCCCGCGCGTTGCGCACCAGCAGGATCGAGGCGTCGACCACGTCCGCGAGGCGTGCCGCCGGCTCGGGCGGAGGTCTGTTCGGCTGCGCGGAGCGAGGGTTAGTCCGCATGCGGCTCCTCCGCGGGCGTTTGGTCGATGCATTTTTCGCAGCGCAGGCGGACGGCGCCGGCGCCCTCGAGAACGCCGACAGCGGCCTGGGTGCCGCGGGGGAGAACGGCGTTGCAGAGTTCGCACACTGCGTTTACGGCGAGCCGAACCTCCTGCCAACCGATTACGCGTGGGCTCCGCGCAGGAGCGCTACCAAAGAGCGCCGGGTCGCGCTGCCGCTCTCCGCGCGCAAGGCGTGCGATCTCGGCGCTGTCTGCCACGATATCTCCGACGAGGCCGAGGCTGTTCTGCAGCACGTTGCGGACGAGATTCGAGACCGAGAGGCCGAGAGAGGTTGCATGGCGGCGGATTGCGTCATCCAGGGCCTCGGGCACGCGTGCAGCGATCACGCGCTCCTTGCGGTCATCGGGGGCCAAGGACAAGCCAGTCCTCCGCTGCTGGTCGTAAACGACCGTATACAAAACGTATACATGCGAAGTCAAGCGAAAAGCGGCGTTTGCGAAAGGCCCGGCAGGACGCCCCCCTTGGAAGGGGCCCCCGTTGTTTGCTTCGCGCGTGATTGCAGCGCTGCTTGCGCATAGGCTCTCATCGAGAGGGAGGTGCCGGGTGCCGATTGAACATCTCGCCGCAACTGCGGGAAGCGAACGGATCGCCGAGCTCTTGGAGCGGGACGGCTGCTGCGTCGTCGACCGCGCCGTCGATCCCGCGCTGCTCGATGGAATGCACGCCGAGCTCGGGCCCTACCTCGCCGCGACTCCGGTCGGGCCCGACACGTTCAGCGGGCGGCGCACGCGGCGCACGGGCGGTCTCATCGCGCGCTCTCCGATCGCCCGCGAGATCGTCCAGCATCCGCTCGTCCTTGGAGCGGTCAAGGCGACACTCAAGGGTGCCACGAACTTTCAGCTCCACCTGACCCAGGTCATCGCGATCGGGCCCGGCGAGCCCGCCCAGCCGATCCACCGTGATCAGTGGGCTTTCGACCTGTTCCCGTTTCCCAAGGGCTATGAAGTCCAGTGCAATACGCTCTGGGCGATGAATGACTTCACCGCTGAAAACGGCGCGACGCGGGTGATCCCGGGAAGCCACCGCTTCGAGGATCGGCTCTCGTTCAAGGAAAGCGACACGGAGCCCGCCGAGATGGCGGCAGGCTCGGTGCTCTTCTACACCGGCGCGCTCTACCACGGCGGCGGTGCGAACCGCTCAAGCGGCGTGCGCTACGGACTCAACATCACATACACACGTGCTTGGTTGCGGCAGGAGGAGAATCAGTATCTGGCGGTCCCTAAAGCGATCGCCAAGGAGCTGCCCTTGCCCCTGCTGCGGCTCATGGGGTACGCGCGGGGTGCCTACGCCCTCGGCTACATCGACGATCTGCGCGACCCGATCGACGTGCTCCGCCCTGGAGCGGGCGAAAGCGGCCTCGGGGACTTCGGCCGAGCCGAGCGGAAGGCCCAGCAAGCCAGCGCCGAGTCCAGCTGAGCGGATGCCCAAACGGCGGCCGGGGCGCGAACTTCCAGCCCATGGCCTCCCCCTGGGCATGGATCGGCGGCGAACACGCCTACCTGAGGGGCCCCTCGACCGGCTCCCGGCCGGCTTTTCCGCCCGTCGCGCCTACGGGGGCGCTGCGCCTCGCGGGATGGGTCGAGCGCCCCCGACAGCGCTAGCAAGGCCAGAGTCGTGAGGGCAGACCGCGGGCCGGAGGGAACTCGATATCTCTCCGCGCGCGTCTGCGGGTCGCCCATCCGACAGACCCGGCTCCTCGCCTGTGCCAAAGGCTTGGGGGGGAGTGAGCCCCCCCTTCCCGATTGAGCCCGAGGTACCGATGAGTTACGTGCACTACGACCGCCTCTCCGCCCTCGACGCCACCTTCCTCGCCATCGAATCGCCGGATGTCCACATGCATGTGGGCGCGGTCCATCTGTTTCAAGGCGATCCGCTCCGAGCGGCCGACGGCAGTCTGGATTTCGAGCGCATTCGCGCTCTCTCGGAGCCGGCGCTTCGGCGGAGCGGCCGCTTCCGGCAGCGGCTCGAACGCATTCCCTGGTTTGGTCACCCGGTTTGGGTCGACGACCCGCAATTCAACCTCAACTACCATCTTCGCCATACGAGCCTTCCCGAGCCCGGGGACGCGCGTCAGCTAAAGCGTCTTGCCGGCAGGATCTTCTCGCAGAAGCTCGACCTCCATCGCCCGCCCTGGGAGATGTGGATCGTCGAGGGTCTCGAGGACGGACGCTTTGCTGTCATTACGAAGGTTCACCACTGCATGATCGACGGCATCTCCGGCGCCGATCTCATGGCGGGATTCATGCAGGGCTCCGCAGACGAGCCAGCTCGGACCTCTTCGCTGCGGTGGGTGCCGCGGCCGAAGCCATCCGGCGCGCAACTCGTGACGGAGGAGCTCCGGCGGCGCGCGTCCCTGCCGGTGAAGGTGATCGGCGCTGGTCTTTCGGCCCTGCGAGAGCCGCTTCACACCTTCGATCGCGCCCGGCGCGCCGTCGAGGCCGTGGCCGAGGCGTTAAGCCATGGCCTCGGCAGCGCCTCCGCCACGCCGCTCAACGATGCGATTGGCCCCTACCGGCGCTTTGACTGGACCCGCATGGACCTCTCCGAGGTGAAGCAGGTGAAAAATCGCCTCGGCGGCACCGTGAACGACATCGTTCTCGCGGTGGTCGCGGGCGCCATGCGCGAGTTTCTCGGGCGGCGCAGCGTCTCGGTGGAGGGGATCGACTTCCGCGCGATGCTGCCGGTGAACGTCCGCGCCGCAGATCAGCGAGGAAAGCTCGGCAATCGCGTAGCCTTTTTGATGGCACGCTTGCCTCTCCAGGAAAAGGATCCCAGGGCACGCCTGCGGTGCGTGATCGAGACCACCCAAGAGCTCAAGGCCTCAAGCACGGTGGCCGGTGGCGAACTCCTCGAGGAGCTCAGCGACTGGACGACCGGGGCGCTCTTTGCCGGGTTCTCGCGGCTCGCCGCCAGCACCCGCTCGTACAACATGGTGGTGACCAACATTCCAGGCGTGCAGTTCCCCGTCTATTTTGCCGGGGCGCGCATGGACGAGATCTACCCTCTTGTCCCGCTGTTCTCGAACCAAGCTCTCGGCATCGCCCTCTTCAGCTACAACGGCACTCTTTTCTGGGGCTTCAACGCCGACTGGGACGCCATGCCGGATCTGCACGATCTCGTTGCCCTCGTGCATCAGGAGTTCGATGCACTTTCCAAGCTTGAGGAGGGCCAGGGATGAGCGATTTCCTTTACGAGCGCCTGAGCGAGCTCGATGGCTCGTTCCTGATCTACGAGGGCCCGAACTCGCCCATGACCGTGGCCGCGGTGGCGATCTTTGACGCGGCAAAGCTGCGCGGCAAGGAGGGTGCGATCGATCTCGAACGCATCATCGAATACGTCGCCTCGCGCCTCTATCGCATCCCGCGCTATCGCCAGCGTGTCGAGCCCGCGCCAGTGGACCGCCACCCGATCTGGGTGGACGATGCACGCTTCAACCTGCGCTATCACGTCCGCCACAGCCGGCTCCCGCCTCCTGCGAACGAACGGACCCTCAAGCGGACGTGCGCGCGCATCCTCGAGCAACGGCTCGACCTTCACAAACCCCTCTGGGAGCTTTGGGTGGTGGAGGGCCTCGAGGGCGATCGCGTAGCGCTCGCCTCGAAGACCCATCACTGCATGATCGATGGCGTCTCGGGAGTCGATTTGCTGTCGGTGCTGATGACACCGGAGCCGACGGAGAAGATCGACCCGCCTCCGGTTTGGATCCCGCGCCGTCCACCGACCGCACTCGAGTACGTGACGGCAGAGGCCGGGCGGCGGCTCGCGACGCCGCTGCGCGCGGCGAGGGCACTGGGCAGGCTCGTCACCAACGAGGAGCATGCGCGCAGCGACCTGCGTGAGCGCCTGTCTGCCGCGGGCCGGTTCGTCGCCACGACCTTTGAGGGCTCGACCCCAACGCCGATCAACCAGCCGATCGGTCCCCACAGAAGATTCGATTGGCTGGCGATGAGCCTCGACGAGATCGATCGGGTGCGCGAGCGGCTCGGAGGTACGCTGAATGACGTCGTTCTCGCCACGACGGCGGGCGCGATGCGGAAATTTCTCAAGCACTCGCGCCAGACCAACGTGGACGACCTGCAGTTCAAGGTGATGGCTCCGGTCAGCTTGCGCGATTCGAGCGAGCGCGGCCGACTCGGCAATCGCGTCACCGCCTGGTTGGTCCCCCTTCCCATCGCGGAACGCGATCCGCTAAAGCGTCTTGCCCACGTGCGCGAAACCACCGAGCGGTTCAAGCAGAGCCACGAGGCACTTGGGGCCGACTCCGTCACCCAGGTGGTCGAGTGGCTCGGCTCGACGCCGATCGCCCTCGGTGCGCGTCTTTTCGAGCAGAGCCAGCCGCCCTTCAACCTCGTGGTGACGAATGTCCCAGGCCCGCGCCGGCCGCTCTACTTGCTCGGGGCGCCCATGCTCGAGGCTCATCCCTGGGTGCCGCTTCTCGGCCAGCTCTCGGTGGGTATCGCTCTGTTCAGCTATCTGCGGACCCTTTCCTGGGGCTTTACGGCGGATTGGGATCTCGTGCCGGATCTGCACGACCTCGTGGGTGCCGTGGAAGAGGCGTTTGCCGAGCTAAAGCGCAGCGCGGAGCAGCCGCGTCACGACTCTCCTGGTGAACCGACGCAGAGCGTGCGGCGCAAGTCCGCTCGGCGCGTTCGGCCCTCCCGATAGGCGCGGCGTTTCTCAGCGAAACGATGCGTCGGCGACGCTCCAAAGGCTCGTCCGCACATCGGCGTTGACCGAGCGCGCGTGCTGCCCGCGTCCGATTTCCATCGTCACCCCTCCCGCAGCCCCGTAGAATCCGCCCCTTGAAGGGGAGAGACGATGCCGGCCGAAGTGAGAGACCTGCGGGAAATTCGCGCCTGGGAGGACTCGGCCGATGTCGTCGTCGCGGGTCTTGGCGCTGCAGGTGCGGCCGTCGCGCTCGAGGCTTCGAGTTCGGGCGCCGAGACCCTCGTGCTTGAACGGGCTGCTGCCGGCGGCGGGACATCGGCGATGTCTGGCGGGGTTCTCTATCTCGGCGGAGGCACAGCACTCCAAAAGGCCTGTGGCTTCGAGGATTCGTGCGAAGCGATGTATGCGTATCTCATGGCCTCGTGCGGTGATGCGCCCGACGAAGCCAAGGTGCGCGCCTACTGCGAGGGCAGCAGCGAGCACTATGACTGGCTCGTGGCACAAGGGATTCCCTTTAAGCCCGCCTTCTATGACGGCTGCAGCGGCGAGCCGCCGACCGACGACGGGCTCGTCTGGTCGGGTTCGGAGCGCGCCTATCCCTTCTGTGAGATCGCTCGCCCCGCGCCGCGCGGGCACGTTCCCCAGCTCGAGCACCAGGCCGGCCCGATGTTGATGCGCGCTCTGCTGGCGGCCGTCGCCGCGAGCTCCGCTCGCGTAGCGGCCGGCCAACGCTGCACGGCGCTTGTGCGCGACGCCGCGAGCGGCATCGTCGGTGTGATCGCGGGCGAAGGGGGTACCGAGCGCGCGATCCGCGCGCGGCGGGGTGTCGTCCTCACGACCGGCGGCTTTATCCACAACGACGCCATGCTCGCGGCCTATCAGCCGCTTTTGACGCGATGCAAGTTTCGGGTGGGCGCCGAGGGTGACGATGGAAGCGGGATCCGCTTGGGCATGGCCGCCGGTGCGGCCACCGTCCGCATGAACGCCGCATCGATCTCGCTTCCCGTCACACAGCCCTGGGGACTTCGCCGAGGGATCCTCGTCAATGCGCAGGGACAGCGCTTTGTGAACGAGGATGCCTACTACGGGCGTCTCGGTGAGCTCGCGCTGCTATCCCACGGAGGGCGCGCGTGGCTCGTGGTGGACGACGCGATCTTCGAGCAGCCCGAATATCCACGCAGCGTCGCTGCAGTGGGCGAGTCCCCCGCGGAGCTTGCGCGCGAGCTGGGCCTGCCCCCTGGCAGTCTTGAAAGCACGCTCGCCCCGTACAATTTCCACGCAGCGCACGGCCACGATCCCCTGTTTCGCAAGGCGCGCGAGTACGTCGTCGCGCTCGCGACCCCGCCTTTTGGTGCCTTCGACTGCACCACCGAAGGATCTCTTTACGCAGCGTTCACGCTCGGCGGGCTTGGCACCGATCCTGAGGGGCGAGTGCTCGATCCGGAAGGCCGTCCGATCCCTGGCCTGTTCGCTGCCGGGCGTTGCACGTCGGGTCTTTCCGTAGGCGGCTACTCGAGTGGGATTTCGCTTGGCGACGGCACGTTCTTTGGCCGCTGCGCGGGCCGCTCCGCAGCGCGCCCGTAGAGAGCCCCGCGGTAGCTCCCCCCCGACGCCTCCCAAGAGAGATCCGAGAGGAGCGCGCATCTGCGATGAGGAAGCGGTGACCTCTCAACGCGCGTTCTTTTTCCCGGGACTCCAACTCCGGCTCCTGCGCTCGACCAACGGAAGCTGCACATCGAAATGGCATGAAATGACGTCTGCCTAGGCAGGGTCCGGAAGAGAATCGAGACCTCACCCGCTCCGAACGATTCTAGGAAGGTGAGTTGCGCCCGGCACTCATGAGTGCACGACGCGGAACGAACCGCGGTCTGGCACCAATTTTGCGACTCGCAGGTGTGCACTGACAGCCCTCGAGGTGGTGCGGCGAGGGACCCGAGTGGTCTGGTTCGTCGCCAACGAGCTCCTCGCTTCCGGGTCCAGCGGCGCGGGCCGCCGGCTGCGGCGGGAAATGACGAGGTCGGGAGGTACGTGGCACCGGAAGACAGTCGACTGCGGAAGATTGAGGTGATCGTCGGGCCCGCCAAGCTCGACCGGGTCCGGGAGGCCGTGCTGGACATCGGCGTGGTTCACGGAATGACGGTAGAAGAGATCCGTGACTTTGCGGGCAATCGAACGGAGAGCGCGTTCCCGGCCCCGGTGATGGCGCCGAGGCTTCGCATCGAGATCGCCGTCGACGGCGAGTGGGCAGAGGCGGTCGTACAAGCCATCTGCCGCGCAGCGGACACCCGGCGGGGTCAGGGTGAGGAGCGGATTGTCATTCTCCCCATGCAGGACGCGATTCGCATCAGGACAGGTGAGCGCGGCGCGAGCGTTCTTTAGTCTCGACGTTTCGTGAGAGGGACGCGAAGAGCGGGCGAGCGCAGGGGCCTTCGGAGAACTCCAAGTCCGCCACCCCACGCTATTGCACGACGATCTCACCCTTTGTGTCGGGATGCTGCTTGAGGTGGAACTTGTAGCTTCCCGGCTTTCCGAACTGATGGGTCCAGCTCTGGTCCTTGTTGAGCGGCGGGCTCTCGAAGGAGCCGTCGTCGGCTACGACGGTGTGTCCTCCGGGCATGTCCACGACATTCTTGAAGGTGACCGATTCGCCGGCTTTGATCTCAGTTCGCGCGGGTTGGACATGACTGTGATCCAGGCTGACTTCGGCTTTGCTTTCGCCGGCCCATCCTTGTTCTACGAAGAAGAGGAAGGAGAGGATGATCCCAAACGCGAAGGCGGCGCGGCATGAACTCTTCATCGGTACTCCTCAGCAGTTTGTATGCCCCTTGCAGCACCGAGTGTCAAGCTCGGCGAGCGCAACCGCCGCGCTCTGCGCTCTGTCGCGCGACGGCGCCCGCGCGATCCACCCTGGGTGCGGGGATGATGCGAGGGGCTTGACCCCGCCCAGGGAAGGGCTACGCCCCCGCCGTGAAGAGGCACCTCGTTCTCGCTCTGTTCTTGAGCCCGCTCGCCTGCGCCTCCTTCACCACTCCGCACGCGGTAACGCCTACCTTCTCCCCCCCGCGGACGGATGCAGAGCTCGACGCGCGGCTTCATTTTCTCGAGGGCAGGCTCGACGCGGGTCGGCGTCATGCGCAGGTCTGGCACTACGGATGGCTGGGGTTTAACGCCGCGTGTTTTGCCTACACCACCACGAGCGCGGCGCTCGATTCCGCGAGGAGCCGCTCCTTCGACATCGTGAACGCGACACAAGCGGCTGTCGGCGTGGCAGACCTCGTCTACCTGCGGCCGATGCCCGGGCGCGAGGGCGCCGATCCGATCCGGGGAGCAGCCGATGCATCCCATGCCGACAAAGTCGCACGGCTCACCAAGGGCGAGCAGATCCTCGTCGCCGCGGCGCAGCGCGCGGACGATCGCAGCTCCTGGACCATTCACCTTGGCAACCTTGCCTTCAACCTGCTGGGAGGAGGCATTCTTCTCGCACTTCATGAGGACCACTACGCCGCGATCGCGACGCTCTCGGGGACCGCAGTCGGCGAGGCGTATATCTGGAGCGAACCTTCCCGGGCGCCGGAAGATCTCGAAGAGTACCGGCGCTTCATCGCCGACGGCGCTGTGGCACAGAGCAGATCCCGATCGCACTGGCTCCTCCTTCCGGACGGGCCAGGGATCGCGGTTCGGGTGAACTTCTAAGAAACCGCGTGGCCGGAGGCCACGGATCTTCTGCCGCGCCGCGTGTTCGATGGCCGGAACGTGGGAGGAAGCGGCGGCGGCGGAGAAGCGAGAGCAATCGCAGCGGACGCCCTAAGCCGCGCCAGGGGATGCTTGGCAGGTCTCGCGACGAAAGAGCTCGCCCGAAGCCCCGCGCGGAGGCGATCTCACGATCGAAGCATGCCGATGAAGACTGGGTTCCGCGCGATTATCCCGCATCCGGCGGCGGGGGCGGCGGCGCACCGCTCGGCGGCGGCGGCGGCGCAGTTCCCGCAGGAGGCGGCGGAGGAGTTCCCGGCGGCGGCGGCGGAGTTCCTGCGGGCGGCGGCGGCACTTGGCTAAAGGGTCTCGACGGCGCCGGCCGACGAACCGGTTGCGCCGCGTAGGTTCTCACAGATCCTCGGGGTAGAGGGATCTGGTTCCCCTTCGCGTACATGCACTGCATGTAGGCATAGTCATAACGACTCTGAACGTTCCTTCCGACGTTTGCGCCGTGCCCGGCACCCGCGGCGGTTCCGGTGAGGAGACCGGCGCCGGCGCCGATCGCGGCGCCGGCACCCGGATTTCCAGCCGCCGCACCGATGGCAGCGCCTGCCGCCGCGCCCACAGCCGTTCCGACCGCGGCACCCGTGACCGTCGCCGTTGTCGCCGCAGCGGCGGACGTGGTCCCGGTCTGCCCGCTCGCCCAGTCCCGGCACTGGGCGTCATCTTCCTGGAACTCGCTGAAGCTCTTCCCGGTGCCGGGAAGCGCCATGACGCTCGGCCCGGGGGGCGCGGTCGCGCAGCCCACGAGGAGGAACCCAGCCAAAAACGGCGCAGGCCTAGCCCAAGTCCAACTCATTTTGATTGTCTCCCCATCCTACTCGGCGCTCGCCGGCACTCTTACCCACTGCTCCGAACACGTTCCCACCTTGGGATAGTACTCGCGCGCACCTGGACAGTAGTACCAGTAAGCCCCCGCATCCTGCGCCGCAGGGGCGGCCTGTTCCTGGTCCTGAGGCGGCGACGCATCCTCCCGCTCTACGTAAACCGGCGGTTGCGGCTGTGGTTGCGATTGGACAACCACCGGCGGCGGATACGCCGCAACGTACGGCGGCGGGTAATAGCCCCACGGAGCGTAGGGAGCTCCCCACCAGGGTCCCACGCCGATCACGACCCGGGGTCGGTAGTAGTAGTGATGGTGCCAGCCGTAGCGTTCCCACGCCATGGCCGGTGTCGAGGCGAGGAGTAGGAGAACAACAACTGCCTGAGATACCACGCGAATGATTCTATTCATGTTCGCCCCCATCTCCTGGGACGGTACGGCTTGTTCGGGGGATGACATGAGGCGAATTCTTCGGTTCGGGGCAATAGCCCCACGGGTAAGAGCCCCCGCGGTGGCTATGGGGCCGCGCCCAGAATTCAAATCCCCGCGGGGTAGAAGGAGATCAGGCCCAGCTCGGAGTTCGGCTCAGCCCTGCGGGGCGGTGGCGTGCTGCCGCTTAACTCGTCGCTTGCGGCTTCCGTCCCGTGTACTCGCAAAACGCCCCAGGGACGACGACCCGATACCTCGGCTCCTGAAAGCCCACATCGCTCATCGCGCGAACGATCGTCTCCGGAGGCACGCACTGCTCCACCGTGTCCCAGTAGTAGTCCATGAGGAGCTTCGCATCGCGGCTTCGGGTCGAGAGCAGGGTCATACCCGGAATCACCCGTGCCCAGACGAAGCGTGTGAGCTGGTGGCCGAGCCGAGAGCGCGGGATATGGCCTTCCAAGACCCACAGGGTGCCGCCGCGCTTGAGCACACGCAGGTACTCCCGAAACGTGATCACCAAATCCGAGACGTGGCGTAAGGCGATTCCCATGGTCACAAAGTCGAAGGTGTTGTCCGCGAAGGGAAGTTTCTCGGCCACCCCCCGCGTCAGCGGCCCATGGAACACCCGCTTCGCCTCGCCCAGCATGCCCGTGCTCGGGTCGACACCGAAGACCTGCCCCTCACTCCCCACGAGCTTGGCAGCGCCGCGGGCGACCGCTGCGGTGCCGATCGCGACGTCGAGCACCTTCATGCCCCGGCGTAGTCCCGCCCGACGCAGCGAAAAGCGCCGATACAGGAGTCCGCCATTCAGAAACAGGGCCTCGATCGTGTTGTAGTGGCGCGCCGTCCTGTTAAAGAGGTCGACGACGTAGCCACTGCGCTTGTCATCGGCGTCGTAATAAGCGCCAAGGTGCGAATGGGGCGGCACCCGTTCACCAGGCGTCTTCGATTCCGGCGACACACTCATCCCGTTCCTCGAGCCTCCACGGTGGATCCACCCGATGTTGCCGGGGCCCGCGATCGCTTTCAAGTCAGCGCCGAACGAAAAGGCCTACGCTGCGCAGCTCCCCTAGCCTCCGAGGAAAAGCCGCGTCGAGCCGTCGCAGCCGGGCACGCTCAAATGGCGGGATTTGTCCGATGGGAAATGACAGATGGGGGTGCGAGGCGCACCCCCATCTGTCTTGGAGTGGGTTGGGATCGGAGCCCCGGTTGGCTACTGGCCGATCTGCCTGCTGACGCCGTTTTCCTGCTGATTCAGCGTCTTCTGCTCGAGCTTCGTGATATGGCCGCCGTTTTGGCTTGCCATGGCTCGCTCTTCCTGCCGAATCTGGTGGTCTTCCTTGTGCAGCTTCGCTGCCTGCCCGGCGGTGAGCTCGCCCTCTTTCCGCTCCTGGTGAATTCGCTTGTTCTGGTTCGCGAGACGACTGTTGACCTGGGTGCGGCGCGGATGATTCTTCTGCCACGTTGTCGCTGCGAAGCTGCTGCCGGCAACGCCGGAGATGAACACCGTCGTGAGAACGAGAACAAGTGCTTTGCGCCAAGTTTGAATCCTGAACATGCCGGTCTCCTTTCAGTGCTGGCGACGTGCGCCCGTGTGGACACTCGGTCAAACCCCCACCCATGGACCAAGTTGCGTTGCCGGCTGGTGAGGCTCTGCGATGCCCAAATCCGTTGCCGCCGTTCACGCTGAGTGGCCGCATGGGATGCGGCAACAGACAGCATCGGCTTCCAGGCATGGGTTCTTGACCCGCGAAGTTGCGTACCCTTGGCCCCAGTGTGTAGGGCGCACCCCTTGGAAGCGCCCAGCCATCGCGGTCCTGCTTAAGGGCATTTGCACGTGATGGTTTGTGGCTTGGGAATCCACCAGCCCGTCGAGGTCGCGGGTCGGCAGACGCGGAGCAAATCATTTTCTCCGGGCGCGCCTTCCACAGTCTCTTGCGTAGGAAAGCTTCGCATCTCTTCGCCGCACCTACTTACTGGGTGCGTTTCGGTGTCGCGAGTTCACTCGGCTTATCCGAATCTGTAAAGTGCGGGCGTTTCTCTTGCGAAAACGGCGCTTAGGAAGACAAGGAAGGTCGTGCGGTCCGAAGCACGTCTGTCGATCACAGGCGAGCCGCCGACTGCGAGTGCCTTGGATCCTGGGAGGGGGCTATCGGTGATCGACGTTTTCCGCGAGTCTTCCGTCAGGCGGCAAGAGCCCAAGCGCGCGAATCGCCCATCCAAGGGCGGGCCCGAGCTGCTGAAGCTGGATCTGCCGTACGAGGGGAGCCCGTGGGACGGGCGGGAGGCCAGCCCGCGCCGCGAAGAAACCGCTGACCCATGCGGCCACGTGCGATGCATTACACAAGATCTCGTCGGGCTTCGGACCGCCTTCCGCTCGCAGGCTCGGCAGCCAAAACCCGACGTCGAGCAGAGGGTTCGAGAGGCAGGCATGATTCCAATCGACGAGGAGCGCGCCTCCTCCGCTTAGAAATAGGTTGTCGCTGCGAACGTCGAGGTGCACGGGTGTAGCGCCGCGCGTCTCGAGCCGGTCCTCCTCGGCGACGAGCACGGGCAGTGCGGCCTCGAGCCAGCTCTTGGAGACTAAGCCCAGGGCGATCAGCTGCTGCGGATCCTCGGCAACAGCCTTCCAGCCCTGTGGCCGACTTCCGTGCACCTGATCATAGGGGCGAAGAGGCGCGTTTTGACTGTGAAGATCGGAAAGTGCCCGCAAGACGGCGTCGACTCCCAAAGGGGTCCACGGAGGCGGCCTCCCGGCTCGACTCAGGTCTTCGAGGACAAGCAGCGGCCCGTCCTCTTCCTCGGCAAAGCCAAGCATCCGCGGGAGAAAACTCCCGTGCAGCCTCTCATACACGAAGCGCTCGTCTCTCAGCCACTCCGCCGTGTCATCGCTGGTCCCCATCTTCACAAAGACACTGCGACCGTCGGCAAGCTCGACGATCCAGCGAGCAGCCGGTGTGTATCCGCCGGACACCTCGCGAAAAAAGACAGCGGGGGAGCCGAGAAGGCGATTCACGTGGCTGCCGATGCGGCGGCTCATCTCGCTCACCTTAGGTCCTCCCTTCGCGACTCTCGAATGATTGCAGGTCGAAAGGGGCGCCCGCCTTGTCCGCACGATGCTCCGGTCGCTGGATCGGTCGAGCGGTTGGCCTAACCCGAGCGGCGCCTCGCAGACGAGAGGCCAGAGGGGAGAAATCGCCCTCGCGAATCTACAGTCCTTCGATGGCATCCGTGCAGGTACGAGGGGCGAGAATCTCGGATCTTCCCTTCCTCGAAGAGATGCTGTTCGAAGCGGCGTTCTGGCGTCCTTCGCGTCCGCGTCCTCCCCGTGAGGTCGGTCTTCGGCGGCCAGACCTCGCCAAGCTGCTCCTTGGGTGGGGTCGGTACGGCGACACCGCTGTCCTGGCGGCGTCGGACCCCGCGCATTCCCTCGGAGCCGCCTGGTATCGCTTCTGGTCGAAGGACGATCACTCGCATGGGTTTGTCTCGGAGCACATCCCCGAGCTCGCGATCGGAGTGCGACGAGAAGCAAGAGGTCGGGGTGTCGGCGGACTGCTTCTGCGAGCTCTGCTCGCCGAGGCCGGTCAGCAAGGGACTTCGCAGGTTAGCCTGAGCGTCGAGGCTGATAACCCCGCACTGAGACTCTATCAGCGTATTGGCTTCGAGAAGATTGGAAGAGAAGGCAATGCATGGACGATGGTTGCAAACACCGCGCGAGGGTAGACGCGACGAGAGGGATGACTCTGGCCTTTGCCCGGGCCGATGTGCGAGGCTCTTGCGCGTAGGCCGGCGGCCGAGCGGCGGATCTACGGCCGGGCCGGGTATCCGCTACCCGCCACGCGGAGCGCCTGCGCGCGCCCTGCTCAGGGGGAGGAAAGTGTTGCGCATCCTTCGAATCATCGGGTTCTTACTCGCGGGAGTCGTCGGACTGCTCGTCGTGGTCGCATTCGGTGCTCGCTTCCACGACGGCCCTGTGGGTCTTTTCCCTGGAGGACCGCTTGAGGCGGGCCCTCTCGAAGCTGGTCCCGTCACCGACTGGAGCTTCGCGCAGGCTGAAAACACGATCGAGCTCCAGCTCCTTTCCCAGCAGCGCTCGCGCACGACCTGGATCCTTGTCCATGACGGCGCGGCGTTCATTCCGTGTGCAATTGGATTTCCCCCCGGTAAGACGTGGCACCAGTACGCAGCGCAGGATGGCCGTGCGGTTCTCCGCATTGAGGGACGGCGCTATCCCGTTACCCTCCAGCGTGTCGAGGACCCAGAGACCTCAGCAGCCCTCGCAGCCGTCGTGAAGGAAAAGTATGGTCGCTCCCCTCGAAGTGACTCAGGCGTCTGGTATTTCCGCGTGACACCACGGGCGACCTGAGGTTCTTGTGCGCGGATGACCCGCAGGGTGCTCCGTCGTCATCGCCACGAAGAGTCCGCAGCGTCTCGCGCAGAGACTGCGCCGGGTCACCGGCCGGCATGCCGGGGACTAGCGGAATACGGGGCTGCCGCGCATGCGGCAAGACTCGGGATCGCCCGACTGTAGGCCCCGCCGCAGCGCCGCGACGCGGTCGGCGGAGGATCCGTGGGTCCATGACTCTGGTTGCACGTGCTCCGTCGCCATGCGCTGCAAGGCGTCGTCCCCGACGGCAGCCGCGGCGCGCAGTCCGTCTTCGACGTCGCCCGGCTCGAGCAAACCCTTGCGGTCGCCTCGATTGCCCCAGACACCTGCGAAGCAGTCTGCCTGAAGCTCGGTCTCGATGGAGGAATCGCGGCTCTGCCTGCCCTCCGGCATGAGACCGAGGAGGTTCTGCACGTGGTGGCCGACTTCATGGGCGATGACGTAGGCCCGGGCGAAATCTCCCGAAGCGCCGAATCCCTGCGAAAGCTCTCGGAAGAAGGAGAGGTCGAGGTAGACCTTCGCGTCCTGCGGACAGTAGAAGGGCCCGACCGCGGCCGAGCTGAATCCGCAGCCCGAGGCCACCTCTCCATCGAAGAGCACAAGCCTTGGGAGTGTGTAGGTCCGCCCGTGCTCTTGGAAGATGTGCGTCCAAGTATCCTCCGTGTCTCCAAGGACGATGCGCACGAATTTCTTGTCGGGGTCTTCGATGCCCGACGGGCTGCCGCTCGGGCCCGTGTTCTGGGAGGGCGGGGTAAGAACCGGCGGATTGGAATCGGAGGTCGAGACAAGGAGCTGGAGGATCTGAAGCGGGCTGTTTCCCGTGAGCAAACCCACGACGATCGCAACGACCACTACCCCGAGGCCTCCGCCCACAACGTGGCGACCGCCGAAGCCGCCGCCTCCCCTTTGGTCTTCGACCTGATCGCTCTCGGGACGGTCCTCCAATCGCATGGAATACCCCCTGTCGAACTTGGGTCTGGGCGATTTCTCTTCCCCACGGACGGGATCGGTACCGAAAGATACTCGCTTCCATCGGTCTTGAAACCGCGTGAAAAACGCAAGTTCGGGAGCCTAGGCGGCAGCTGCTGGGGTGCGGACTGCAGTGCACGGCAAGGTATCCTGGCACTTGGTCTCATCGGGTCGGAGCTGCGGATCGGGAGGGTGCGATGGCGACATTCGAGCGAGGCGGCGTAACCATCCACTACGTCGTGGAAGGGAGCGGTCCGGCCATAACCCTCGTCCATGGCTTCGCGAGCAGCCTTCGTGGAAACTGGCGCGGGCCTGGGATCATCGACGCGCTTTCGGCTGCGGGGAGGCAGGTCGTGGCACTCGACTGCCGCGGCCACGGCAAGAGCAGCAAGCCCCACGACCCGCGGTCCTATGCGGGCACAGCGATGTCGGAGGACGTGATTTCACTCTTGGATCACCTCGCCCTCGCTGAGGTCGATCTCATGGGTTATTCGATGGGTGGATTGATTGCCGCCTCGCTGCTCGTAAACCATCCAGAGCGTTTGCGGAGTGTGATCCTTTCGGGTGTAGGCGATGGGCTCTTAACGGGCGAGCCCTCGCGCGCGAGGTCGGAAGCCATCGCGAGCGCGCTCGACGCCAAGGACGCGAGTCCGTCGTCTGGAGCCGCGGCGCGGGCGTTTCGGGCCTTTGCCGAGCAGCAGAGCAACGATCTTGCCGCCCTGGCTGCGATCCAGCGCGCGAAGCGCGATGCTGTGGATCCAGGAAAACTTGGCCGAGTGCACAAGCCAGTGATGATCCTCATCGGAGAGGGCGATACGCTTGTGGGAGGAGCGGACAAGCTGGCCGCCACGATCCCCGGCGCGCGGTACGTGAAAGTTCCGGGCGATCACCTTTCTGCCGTGGTTGCTCCTGAGTTTAAGCACGCGGTAGAGGCATTCCTCGCCGAGCACTCTCCAGTCTCTGCGGGGCGAGGGCGCTCGTAGAGGTTGGTCGCGAGAGGCGCTTTCGGCGAACCGTAAGGTCCGCCGTGCCGCGGGCCGCCTATCCCCAGCTCCCGTCCCGCGCCATGACTCGCGCGGGCTATCCGTTCGGTCGTCGCCAGCGCCGCAAGACCATCAGCCCACCGAGGAGCGCGAAGGGCTCTACCCCGGTGAGACCGCAACCGACGGCCGCGGGCAGGACGGTGACCGTTGCGTTCTCCTGGGACTGGCAACCCTCCGGATTCACCACC
>DATGZK010000086.1:0-66891 GCA_035489755.1 Myxococcota bacterium | reverse complement strand
GCCTGTTCGAGCACCTAAAGGCCCATCCCGCCCAAGCCGAGTCGATGCGTCGCGCCGGCCGCAACACCGCCAAACACTACGCCTGGCCGGAAATCATCCAGCGCCTCTTCCTCCCTCGGCTCGATCTCCTGCGCTACTGCGCGGAGTAGCCGCGCGCGACCGTGAGCGAGCGCTGACATTTCGATGCAGGTCCTCGTTGCAGTGCGCAACTGTGACGAGGATCACGGCAGTCCCCCTGAATGTCCTGCACCTTGCCGGCACCTTGGAGGGGGGAAAATGGAACGGCAGGCACAGGCGCACGCCACCGAACCGAGCAGCGAGGGTGACGGCGGGGCGCACCAGCAGGCTCTTGTCGCGGAACACCTGCCGCGCGTTCGCGGCATCGTGCACCGCCTTGGCTCGCGGCTCCCCCCGTACCTGGACCGCGAGGAACTCGTGCATGGCGGCGTTCTCGGGCTGATCGATGCGGCCCGACGCTTCGATCCGAAGCTCGGCTGCAGCTTCGCCTCCTATGCGGAGATCCGGATCCGCGGCGCTGTGCTCGACCAGCTGCGCGCGATGGACTGGGTGCCGCGGACGATCCGCGAGCGGCGACGACACCTCGAAAGCGCTGAGCGCGCCGTCGAAAGGCAGAACGGCCGGCGGGCAGAGCCGGGAGAGGTCGCCGAGTTCCTTGGGCTTGCGCCCGAACGCTTCGAGCGACTTCGCTGGCTCCTCTTCGAAGCGCCGCTGCACCGTTCCGCGGAGCCATGGGACGAAGCGGCCCATACCGAGAGTTACGCCCACGTGGCCGACCCGCTCCAGCTCCTCGGACGCGGCAGGGCGGAGGAGGCCGTAGCCGATGCGCTGGCACGCCTTCCCGACCGGGAACGCACGGTCGTGTCGCTCCTCTACTGGGAGGAGCTGAGCCTCGACGCCGCGGGCAAGACGCTCGGTCTTAGCGAATCGAGGATCCGGGCGCTGCACTTGCGCGCACTCGTGCGCCTGCGGCGCGGGCTGCGCGGGCTGCACGAGTAACCGCGCGACAGGCTCCGGGCGGCGCGGTAGCGTGGACCGCAAGCCCGGAGGCAACCATGGATTTTACGATCCCGAAGGACATCCAAGCCACGCTGAGTGCGCTCGACGCCTTCATTGAGAAGGAAATTCGACCGCTCGAGAACGCGAACCGCCAATACTTCGACCACCGACGAGAGAACGCACGCACCAACTGGGATGCGGACGGAACGCCGCGCAAGGAGTGGGAGGAGCTCCTCGCGGAGATGCGCAGGCGCGCCGATCACGCGGGCTTCTTGCGCTGGTCGCTCCCCAAGGAGCTTGGCGGCAGCGGCGGTGACAACCTCGGCATGGCCATCATCCGCGAACATCTCGCCCACCAGGGGTTAGGCCTGCACAACGACCTGCAGAACGAATCGTCTGTCGTCGGCAACTTCCCGATCGTTCACATGTTCCACGCCTACGCAAAAGGGGGGCAGCGGAACCTCATCGAGCCGATGATCACCGGAGAGGTGCGCGTCGCCTTCGGCCTCACCGAGCCGGATCACGGAAGCGACGCCACCTGGATGGAGACCCGGGCGGTGCGAGCCGGCGACGAATGGGTGATCGATGGCGCGAAGCGCTTCAACAGCGGAATGAATCACGCGACCCACGACCTGGTCTTTGCGCGCACCTCGGGCGAGGCCGGGGACGCCAAGGGGATCACCGCGTTCCTCGTGCCGACGGTCGCAAAGGGCCTCGAGATCCCCTACTACCACTGGACCTTCAACATGCCTACCGATCACGCCGAAGTGATCCTACGAAGTGTTCGCGTACCGCAGTCCGCCGTGGTGCACGAGGTGGGCGAGGGGCTGCGACTCGCGCAGCACTTCGTGCACGAGAACCGCATCCGCCAGGCCGCCTCCGGGGTGGGTGTCGCCCAGTACTGCATCGATGAGAGCGTGAAGTACGCGCGCGAACGCAAGACCTGGGGGGTACCGCTCGCGGATCGCCAGGCCATTCAGTTTCCGCTGGCCGATCTCCACACCGAGGCGGAGCTGGTTCGAAATCTCGTCTACAAGACGGCCTGGCAGCTCGACCACCAAGACCAGCTCCACGTTTCCGATCGCGTCTCGATGGCGAACTACCGCGCAAATCTGCTGGCCTGCAACGCTGCCGACCGAGCGATGCAGGTCCACGGCGGGATTGGTTACACGCGTGCAAAACCCTTCGAGCACATCTACCGGCACCACCGGCGTTATCGCATCACCGAGGGTTCGGAAGAGATCCAGCTGCGAAACGTGGCCGGACACTTGTTTGGATACATCCGGCGCTAGACGCCTTCTGCGAGCTCGTGCAGGCCGCATTCCGCCCGCCGACCCGGCACGCGCTAGGCTCGGTCTGGCGCCTGGGCCGGCGCCTTGGGAGCAAGCACGCGATGGCCAAATGGCGGAACGTGACGCGCATTCACAGCGCGGTGTATCGCTGGAGCGGCGGACGCCTCGGTGCCCGGCTCGCGGGCATTCCGATGCTTCTCCTCACCACGCTGGGCCGCACAAGCGGCCTGCGTCGCACCCTCCCTCTCGCCTATCTCGCGGACGGCGACGACTTCGTCGTTGTCGCGTCGAACGGGGGACAAGAGGTGGATCCTGCCTGGTGGCGGAACCTCCAGCAGACGCCGGAGGCGCAGGTGCAGGTGGGAAAGGAGAGCTTCCGGGTCCGCGCCCGGCTCGCCGGCCCGGCGGAGCGCGCGCGTCTATGGCCCCTGCTCACGAACGCCAACCCGGCGTGGGCAACTTACGAGAAAAACACAAAGCGCCCGATCCCGGTGGTCGTGCTCGGGCGGAGCGCTTAGCGTGCGGGCGCCGCCTGCGGTCCGCGCACAAGCTTGCCCGGAAGAGCACCGGTCGGCTCCCCATCCTCGAAGGTGAGCTCACCGTTGCAGACCGTCGCACGGTAGCCGTCCACCTTCTGGATGAGACGACGGCCTCTAGCCGGCAGGTCGAACACCATCTGCGGCGGGTGAATGCGCAGGCCGTCCAAGTCGATCACGTTCAGGTCCGCCTTCATTCCCGGCAGGAGTGCGCCGCGGTCGTGGAAATCGAACAGCTGCGCCGTGCGCTGGGTCTGGGCGTGCACCATCTGCTCGAGGGGGAGCCGAGCGCCGCGGCTGCGGTCACGCACCCAGTGGGTGAGCAAGAAGGAAGGCATGCTCGCATCACAGATGAGTCCGCAATGGGCGCCGCCGTCGGACAGCCCGAGCACGGACGTCGGGTGCGTCAGCATCTCTCGGATCGGTTCGAAGTCCCCGTTGGCGTAGTTGAGCAGGGGAAAGTAAAGGAGCTCGCGTCCCTCGCGCGAGAGCAAGAGATCGAGCGCCACCTCTTGCGGCTCGCGTCCCTCGCGTTTGGCGATCGCTGCCACACTTTTCTCCGGTGCCGGTTCGTAGTCCGGCGGGTCCCCAAGCGGGAAGAGCCTGTGGAACGCGGTGGCCACGAAGGCCGCCAGCGCGTTCGGGTGAGGCGCCGGCTCCTGGACCAGGCGACGCCGACGCTCGGGATCCTGCAGCGCACGGACACGTTCGGCGAGCGGCAAGTGCGCGACCTCACGATAGGCGGGATGCAGGAGGAACGGGTGCGCGGTGCTCTGGAGACCCATCAAGAGGCCCGTCGGTCGCGCAGCGACCTGGGGCGTCACACGCCCGCCTTCCGCCGCGGAACGTGAGGCTTCCCCAAGCAGGCGACGCCACTGACCCGGGTCAAAATCATTCTGGAGACACGCGAAGGTGACGGGGCGGCCCGTCTCCCGGGAGAGCCGGTGCATCCAGGCAAGCTCGCGAGCCTCGGGCGCGAGATCGCTGGCGAGCTCGAAGACGCCTTGGCCGAGCTCTCCGAGCACGCGCCCGATACCGAGCACCTCCTCGTCTCCGGCAAAGGTGCCCGGTACCGGCTCGCCGTCGACGGCGCGATGCAGGAGCGTACGCGAGGTCGAAAAGCCGACGGCCCCTGCGGCGATCGCCTCCCGCACAATCTCCGCCATGGCTGCGATGTCCTTGGGCGTCGCCTTCTCGTTCTTCGCGCCACGCTCGCCCATCACGTAGGCGCGGACGGCGCCGTGGGGCACCTGCGCCGCCACGTCCAAGGCGCGCGGCATGCGCTCAAGCGCAGCCAGGTACTCGGGAAAGCTCTCCCATTCCCAGCGGATCCCCTCGGCGAGAGCGGTGCCCGGAATGTCTTCGACGCCTTCCATGAGACCGATCAGCCATGCATGGCGTTCGGGCTTGGCCGGCGCGAAGCCGACGCCGCAGTTGCCCATCACCACGGTCGTCACGCCGTGCCAGCCGGAGGGCGTGAGATAGGGGTCCCAGGTCACCTGGCCGTCGTAGTGCGTATGCAAATCGACCCAGCCAGGCGTCACGAGCAGACCCTGGGCGTCGAGTTCGCGGCGGCCGTGCGAAAGGTTCTTTCCGATCGCCGTGAGGAGGGCTCCGTCGACCGCGACGTCGGCTTCGCGCGCGAGAGCGCCGGTACCGTCGACCACGATGCCTCCGCGGATCACAAGATCGTGCATCAAGGAACTCCTCTTTGGCGGACCTGCCTCGCTATTCTCGCACGTCAAACCGAGTTGCGGGAGGCAGCTCATCGCGGCGGCAAGAGCCTGGAAACTTCACTGAGAGAACGTCGCAAGGACCGGAGCATGGTCGGAAGGCTGCTTGCCCTTTCGCTCATTTCGGTCGATCTCCGCGTCGATGCAGCGCGCTGCCAGCGGCTCGGTCGAAAAGATGTGGTCGATGCGCAGACCGTTGTTCTTCGGGAAGCCGAGCATGCGGTAGTCCCACCAGGAGTAGTGGCCGCCCTCGCTGTGGTGCCTGCGGAAGGTGTCCACGAGGCCGAGGTCCGCGATGCGCGCGAGCGCTGCGCGCGCCTCGGGATGACAGAGAACGCTGTCCTTCCACTCCTCGGGCCGGGCCACGTCGCGATCTTCGGGCGCCACATTGAAGTCGCCGCACAAGACCGCCGATTCGCCCTTTTCGAGCGTGCGTTCGAGGTAGCGGTAGATGCGCTCCATCCAGCGCAGTTTGTACGCGAATTTTTCCGAGCCCACCTCCCCGCCATTCGGGAAATAGGTGCACACCACGCGAATCCCGCCCACCCGCGCGCTGATCACGCGGGCCTGTGCGTCATCGTCCCCGTCGCGAAAGCCCATCTCGACCTCTGCCAGCGGCGCACGAGAGAGGATGGCGACGCCATTGTATGTGCGCTGGCCGTGCACAGCCGCCTGGTATCCGAGCGCCTCGACGGCCGCGCTCGGGAAGTCGTCGTTTGCGGCCTTCAGCTCTTGAAGACAGAGCAGCTCCGGCTGCTTCCGCGCGAGCCACGCCAAGAGCCTCGCCGCGCGAGCCCGCACGGAGTTCACGTTCCACGTGGCAATCCTCATCGAGCGGATAGCTCTAGCCTTCCAGCTCCCGCTTCACCAGGGCGCAGCCGTCTGTGCTACCCGAGGTGTCCATGGCGCAGAAGGCACTCGACGAGCTGGTTTCGCTCCTCGACCTCGAGGAGCTTGAGGTCAACATCTTTCGCGGGCGCAGCCCGAAGGAGGACAGGCAGCGCGTGTTTGGCGGCCAGGTCGCTGGCCAGGCGCTGGTCGCTGCCGGACGCACGGTGGAGCAGAGCGTCGTGCATTCCCTCCACGCGTACTTCCTGCGCCCCGGAGATCCTAAGATCCCGATCCTCTACGAGGTCGACCGCATCCGCGACGGCAAAAGCTTCACTACCCGCCGTGTGGTCGCGATTCAGCATGGCGCAGCCATCTTCCACCTCTCCGCATCGTTCCAGCGGCCCGAGCAGGGCCTCGAGCACCAGATCCCGATGCCGGAGACGCCCGACCCCGAGGAGCTGCCTGCGGGCAAGGGGCGCTTTGCGAAAGCCCCCCCGGACCTGCCTGAGGAGATGCGCAAATGGCTCCAGCGACCGCGGCCGATCGAGATCCGCCCCGTCGAGCCCATGGAGTACTTCCGGCCTGAGAAGCGGCCGCCTCACCAAAGGGTGTGGATCCGCGCCGATGGAAAGCTTCCCGACGATCTCATGCTCCACCAGTGCGTCGTGGCCTATGCCTCGGACATGACCCTTCTCGATACCGCCACCCTCCCCCACGCGATCTCCTGGTTCGATCCGCGCTTTCAGATGGCGAGCCTCGATCACGCCATGTGGTTCCACCGGCCCTTCCGAGCGGACGAATGGCTGCTCTACGCGCAGGAGAGTCCGTCGGCTTCGGGGGCGCGCGGCTTCACGCAGGGACGACTGTTCACGCGCGACGGCACCCTCGTGGTCTCCGTCGTGCAAGAAGGCCTGATTCGGATGCGGGCTTCGGGCGAAGGCCGCACACGCTGAGAGCCGCTCCCGCGGCTCAACTAGCGCCAGAGCGCTTCGAGCTCCTGGAGCTCCGCAATGGCGTGGTGCACGTTGTCGCAGGCCCGTGCTTCCCTCGCCTTCCAGACCGTTCGCATGCCGAGTGCGCTCGCCGGAAGCAGATTGGCGCGCGTGTCGTCGACGAGGCAGCACGCGCTGGCGGGGACGCCAATCCGCGCGAGTACTTCGCTGTAGGCTGCGGGGTCGGGTTTGGGCAGGTAGCCGAGGTCTTCCAGCGCCACGACGTCCTGAAAGGTATCCTCGACTTCGAGCAGGCGGAGCACCTGCCGTGCGTGAGCGCGCGGGGCGTTCGTGAACACCACCTTGCGTGGCGGAAGACGCCCCAAGAGCTCCCGCAATTGCGGGTCCGGCGCAAGCAGGTCCGACAGGTCGCAGTCGTGCACAAAGCGCAGATAGTCGTCCTGGTCCACGGTGTGGCGCAGAACGAGGCCGCGCAGCGTCGTGCCGTGGGCCTGGCGCAAGGCGCGCCGCACCGCGTCCACCTCGTGGCGCGGGATTCCCATGCGTTCGCGCAAGTATGCGTTGATCCGCTCATCCACGCGGCGCAGGACGCCGCGTTCCGGCGGATACAGGGTCTCGTCGAGGTCGAGGAGCAGGACGTCCACGGAGGCGGAGGCTAGCATCCAAGCGAGGTGGCGGTCTTCACCGGGCTCACACTCATTGCTGTCGGCGTACTCCTCGTGGCGGAGTTTCGCGGGGTGCGCACTGGGGTATGGATCGCAAAGCCCCTGGCGTCGTCCGGATTTGTCGCTGCGAGCATCGCTTCGGGTGCCCTTGAGTCCAGCTATGGCCGCAGCGTCCTCTTCGCGCTTTTGCTGTGCTGGCTCGGCGACGTGCTCCTCATCCCGCAGATGCGCGCCGCCTTCCTGGCCGGGCTCCTCTCGTTCCTGCTCGGGCACCTGGCCTTCGGCTTTGCCTTCGCGCAGCGCGGCCTCGCACGGGGTCCGGCTGCGCTTGCCCTTGTGGCAGCGCTCGCCGCCGGACTGGTCTTCCTGCGCTACTGCGAGCCGCACGTGCCAGCGGCGCTGCGAACTCCGGTGCGGGTCTATGTCGCAGCCATCTCTCTCATGCTGGCTTGTGCGGCGGGCACGGCAGCGGAAGCAGGGGGCAGTGCCATCCTGCTGGGAGCGCTCATGTTCTGGCTCTCCGACCTGGCCGTGGCGCGCGACCGCTTCATCGCACCCGGAGCCTGGAATCGGCTCTGGGGGCTCCCGCTCTACTACGGCGCACAGCTCGTCTTCGCCTCGACCGTCGCCTTGGCGAACCGCTAAACGGCGTTTACCCTGCCCCGGCCCCTTCGCCTATGGAGACACGATGCCGCCCACGCGCCTGCGCTTCGGGATCTTTCTCGCGCCCTTCCATCCGATCAACGAGAATCCCGCGGCCGCGTTGCGGCGCGACTTTGAACTCGTCGAGTGGCTCGACCAGCTCGGCTATGACGAGGCTTGGATCGGCGAGCACCACTCGGCGGGATTCGAGATCATCGCCTCGCCCGAGCTTTTCATCGCCGCTGCGGCCGAGCGCACCAAGAACATCCGCCTCGGCACCGGCGTCTCGTCCCTGCCCTACCACCACCCCCTGATGCTTGCGGACCGCATCATGCAGCTCGATTACCAAACGCGGGGCCGCGTGATGTTTGGCGTCGGCCCGGGGGCTCTCCCCTCCGACGCTTTCATGATGGGAATCGATCCCCTCAAACAGCGCGACATGATGGACGAGGCGATCGGAGTTCTGGTGCCGCTCCTGCGGGGTGAAACCGTGAGCTACGAGTGCGAATGGTTCAAGCTACGCGAGGCGCGACTCCAGCTCGTACCATACACGCAGCCCCACGTTGAGATCTGTGTCGCCTCCCAGGTCTCTCCCTCGGGCGCGCGCGCCGCGGGCAAGCACGGCCTCGGACTCCTTTCGATTGGAGCCACCACCACCGGCGGCTTTAACGCCCTGGCCAGCAACTGGCAGATTTGCGAGGAGCGCGCCGCCGAGTTCGGTCAAACCGTCGACCGCAACGCCTGGCGACTCGTCGCACCCATGCATGTCGCGGAGACCCGAGACAAGGCCCGAGGGAATGTGAAGTTCGGGCTTGAGAAGTGGCTGCGATATTTCCAGGAGGTGGCGGCGTTGCCGCTCGCCCCGCCGGGCGAAGTCGACAACGCGATTGACGCCCTCATCCGCTCGGGCCTCGTGGTGATCGGCGACCCGGACGACGCGATCGCACAGCTCGAACGCCTGGAGAAGCAGTCCGGCGGCTACGGCTGTTTCCTGCAAATGGTCCACAACTGGGCGGACTTCGCGCAGACCAAGCGCAGCTACGAGCTGATCGCGCGCTACGTGATGCCGCGGTTCCAAGGCCTAAACCGGGGCCGCGAGGCCAGCATGGAGTGGGCAGCGCGCAACCGACCCACCTTTATAGGCGCGGTCGGCACCGCGCTCATGACGGAGATCCAGAAGCACGCGCAGGAGCAGCAGCGCAAGCAGAAGCAAGCGAGCTAGGACCTCCGCCCGGCTTCGCCGCCCAGCTGCTTGCGATAGGCCATGAGCTGGCGCGCTCGGCCAAATCCAACAGCCGCGACGAGTTGCCTTTCGCGCTCGAAAAGAGCGACGAAGCGCCGTTCGCCGAGCGTCCCGTCGACGATGCGCAAAGAGCAGTCCGTACTCGGGAGACCCGCGATCTGGATCTTCAGGTCGTATTGATCGGACCACACGTAAGGAATGGGTGCAAACGGCTTCGCAGCCTCTGCTCCCGTAAGCAGGCGCTCGGCCGCTGCGACGCCCTGCTCCACAGCGTTCGTCCAGTGCTCAAGCCGGATCGGCTTCTCAAATCCAGGATGCGCCCAGCGCGCAACGTCGCCTGCCGCAACGACGCCTTCTGCGCGCGTCGCGCAGGTGGCGTCACACAAGACGCCGTCGGCAAGGGAAAGACCGGAGCCCTCGAGCCAGCCCGTGTCCGGCACCACACCGACGCCGACTACGACAACCTCCGCAGGGACGAAGCTACCGTCCGTGAGCCGCACGCCCTCGACGCGAGTTTTCCCCGCAAAGCCCGCGACTCCGACGCCGCAGCGCACGTCGACGCCGTGGTCCCGGTGGACCTGTGCCACGAGCCCGCCGAGCTCGGGGCCGATTCCGCGAATCAGGGGCGCCGCCAGCGCCTCGAGCAGCGTGACTTCGAGCCCTCGCTCCCGACAGGTCGCCGCGACCTCCGCCCCGATGAAGCCCGCCCCCACCACCGCAACGCGAGGGCCGCGCTCGAGCTCCGCGCGAAGCGAAAGGCAATCGTCCAGAGTGCGCAGGACATGGATGCCGGCGAGCTCGGTCGCCCCCGGGAGCGTGCGCGGAGTCGCGCCGGTCGCGATCACCAGGCCATCGAATACGAGATCCTCGCCCCCCTCGAGACGAACCGTGCGACGGTCGAGGTCGAGTCCGAGCGCTTGGCGCCCAAGGCGCCAGTCCACCGAGAGCTCCTCCCAGGCTCCCGGCTTGCGGAGGGAGATCGTCTCCGGGGCCCGGCGCCCAGCCAGGACCTCCTTCGAGAGCGGCGGGCGATCGTAGGGCAGATGCTTCTCGCGGCCGATCACGAGGAGTCGGCCGTCGAAACCTTCTCGTCGGAGCGTCTCCGCAGCCCGCAGGCCGGCCAGGGAGGCTCCGACGACGACGATGTCGCGCAGCGGCACGTCCAAACTCTACCCGGACCCGCGGCCCCATTGCCGGGCATTTTCCTCCGGGCGGACTCCCTCTGCGCGACTCGGGGTGACCTCTCCTTTGGCCGGGGACTTGGGCGCACAGCGACGCGAGCCCCTTCGCGCCGGCGAGCGGTCTTGGTTCCTCGCCGCTCGCACAGGTCGCGGGGCGCAAAGAAATAGGTGAGCCTTCCCGCCGTGGCCACACACGAGAAGCGCCGCCCGGTCCCGTACCCCTCTCCCGCTCTTGCCGAGGGGTTGTGCCTGGAAACAGCGCACCGCGGGGAGTGGGCCCGTGAGCCCTCTTCCAGGCGCCGCGTCGCACGCAGGGTGTCATGAGCCACGCGATCTTCGTGCGCGAGACCGGCGGACCCGAGGTGCTGCGCTTTGAGCCCTATGATCCGGGAGCTCCGGGCGAGAACGCGGTCCGCGTGCGGGTGCACGCCTGCGGAGTCAACTTCATCGACATCTACTTTCGTACCGGCCTCTATCCCCGTCCTCTGCCCTTCGTGGCCGGCCTCGAGGGCGCGGGCGAGGTCGAAGCTGTGGGCAAAGGCGTCGCGGATCTGCGCAGCGGGGACCGCGTCGCCTGGGCGAGCGCCCCTGGATCGTATGCGGGGGCCGTGGTTGCACCCGCCGACCGGCTGGTACCCGTGCCGCAGGGTGTCCCCAACGAGGTGGCAGCGGCCGCGATGCTCCAGGGGATGACCGCGCACTACCTCACACACTCCGTGCGAACCACGCAACGCGGCGACACAGCATTGGTACACGCCGCTGCCGGCGGAACCGGGCTCTTGCTCGTACAGATGCTCAAGCGCGCGGGCGTGCGCGTCCTCGGCACCTGCGGAGGCGCGGACAAGGAGGCGCTCGCGCGCGATGCGGGAGCGGATCACGTGATCCGTTATCGCGAGGCCGATGTCGCAGCCGAGGTGCGGCGCCTGACCAGCGGGCGCGGCGTCGATGTGGTCTACGACTCGGTGGGGCAGTCGACCTTCGAGGGCAGCCTGCGCTCACTGCGTCCGCGCGGGCTCCTCGTGCTGTTCGGCCAGTCGAGCGGAGCGGTGCCCCCCTTCGATCTGCGACGCCTCAGCGAGCAGGGCTCGCTCTACGTCACACGGCCCTCGCTGGCGCACTACACCGGGGACCGTGAGGAGCTCATGCGACGCGGCGGCGAGGTTCTGGACGCGGTCGCGTCCGGGGCCCTGCGCGTGCGGATCGGCGCGCGCTTTCCGCTCCGCGAAGCACCCGCCGCCCACCAGGCGCTCGAGAGCCGCGCCACCACGGGAAAGGTCTTGCTCGTTCCGTAGACTCGGGTGGTATGCGAAACAAGGTCGTGAGAGCGGGGCTTGTTCTGCTCGCGGCGGCGGCCGCGGCGGATGCCCTCTACCTCGCGTGGCTCTGGCCCAACTGGAGCGCACTCGCCCGCGGTCCGATCCCGAAATCCCGCTTCATCCAGAGCTACGAAGAAAGCCTCGTCGACGAAGCACGCGCTGGCAAACGCGAACTTCCCGCCCTGCGCTGGATGCCGGTGCCGCTCACGCGCATCCCGCGCATCCTCCAGCGTGCGGTCATCCTCGCCGAGGACGCCCGCTTCTACGAACACGACGGTGTCGATCTCGAGGCCATGCAGGACGCCGTGAACTACGATCTCGGTCAAGGCCGCATTGCTCTCGGCGGAAGCACGATCTCCCAACAGACGGCGAAAAATCTGTTTCTCTGGCCCGCGCGCAGCCCGCTGCGCAAGTGGCATGAGCTCGTGCTGACCCTCGCGATGGAGCGTCGGCTCTCGAAATCACGCATTCTCGAGATCTACCTCAACGTCGCGCAGTTCGGACGGGGCATCTACGGCGTGGAGGCCGCCGCGCGCAACTATTGGAGCGTGCCCACCTCGGCGCTCAGTCGGCACCAAGCCGCCGAGCTCGCCGCCTGCCTCCCGAGCCCGGACCAGAACAATCCCCAGACGCGCAGTGCCCGCTTCGAGCGACGAGCCGACAAGATCGAGCGTTACCTCGACGCCGCAGGCGAGTAGGAGCCCCATGATGAACGCTGCAGCTCTGCAAATCGATCTCGCCGCGATCGGCGAGGACGTTCCGCTGCTCGAAGGAATCCGCACTGCACGCGCGATCCGCCGGCTGCGACCGGACCCTGTTCCGCCCGGACTCGTGCGCAAGGTGTGCGAGGCGGGCACCTTCGCGCCGAGCGGCGGAAATCGCCAGCCCTGGATCTTCGTTGCGGTGACGACGCCCGAGGGACGAGCGTTCGTGGCGGAGCGCTACCGGGGTGCGTTCCATGCCTACATCGCCCCTGCGCTCGAGGCGGCAAAGGATCCCACGTTTCCAGAAGGGAAGCGTCGCAACCTCCGGGCTGCCCTGCATCTCGCCGACCACCTGGCACAGGTACCCGTGCACCTGTTTGTGGCGGGCTGGACTCGACGCGGCGAAGCCCAGACGCAGGCGCTCTTCCCCGCGATCCAGAACGTCCTCCTGGCCTGTCGCGCCGTGGGTCTTGGCGCCTCGCTCACAACGGTGCATCGTGCGTTCGGCGCGGAAATCGACGCTTGGCTCGGTCTGCCCAAGGGCTGCCCGAGCTGCGCACTTCTGCCCATCGGCTGGCCGCTCGGCAGATACGGCCGTCCGCCGCGCCGCCCCGTGGAAGAGTGCCTATTTTGGGAGCGTTACGGGTCGCGCTCGTAACGCTCCCGGGGCGCGGACGAAGGCCGAGCCGCCCTTGCGCAGACAGGGCCTCAAACGCCGGACTTGTGAAGGCTCGCCAAGTGGGCAGCGTTAGAATGAAGTTCCCATGCGCTCGCAGAACTCGAGGACGCGCTCCGCCTCAAGCTTCCTTTTCAGCCTCCTCTTTCTGGGCGCGGTCCCGCTCTGTGCCGCCCGCGCAGCAGAGAGTTCACCCGACTGGAATGCGGTCGCCGCAGTGGACACCGTGGAGGTGATCACCAAAAACGAAGACGGCACGCCAAGAGACACCACGATCTGGCTCGCCGTGGTGGACGGCAAAGGCTACATCCGCACGGGCGCGACAGGGTGGTGGAGCAACATCGCACGCGACCCCGATGTGGTGCTGCGCATCGAGGGGAAAGAGTACCCGCTGCGCGCCATATCAGTGGAGGACGCCCCTCTTCGCCAGCGCATCGAGGACGTTTTTCGCGCAAAGTACGGCTTTAGCGACCGCGTGGTTGGTCTCTTTTTCCGTTCGGTCCCCCATATCATGCGGCTAGATCCCCGCGGCGGGTAGCGCGCCGCGGATCACGGCTCCACCGGCACCACGATGACCTTGCCATGGGTCTTGCGCGCGGCAAGCGCCTCGAGGGCGAGGGGGAGCTCCTCGAGCGCGTATCTGCCGTAGATCACGGGCTCGATCTTTCCTTGGGAGAAGAGGCGGAAGAGCGCGTCGAAGGTCTCAGGAATCCGCTCCGGCTCGTATACGGCATACGCGCCCCAGTGGAGCCCTATGACGGCGATGTTCTTGAGCAGAATGCGATTGGCCTTAATCGCAGGAATCGGACCGCTCGCGAAACCGATCACGAGCAGGCGGCCGTTCCACGCAATGCATTTGAGCGACTGGTCCGTGACCTCACCGCCGACGGAGTCATAGATCACGTCCGCTCCTCGACCTCCTGTCGCGCGCTTGACTTCATCCACCCAGTTCGGATCGCGATAGTCAATCACGACGTCGCTCCCGGCCTTGCGCGCGACTTCGAGTTTGTCGGGGCCGCCTGCTGTCCCCAGGACCCGCGCGCCGAGCGCTTTTCCGATCTGTACCGCGGCGAGGCCGACCCCTCCTGCAGCGGCGTGCACCAAGAGGTTCTCGCCCGGTTGAAGGTGCGCACGAAACACCAGCGCGGCGTAGGATGTGGGGTAGACAATGGGGAGCGCAGCTCCCTGCTCGAACGACATCCCGGCCGGCATCTTCCACGCTGCCTTCGCCGCCACGACCGCCCGTTCCGCGAAGGCCCCGAGCGGGACGGACGCGAGCACGCGATCGCCCACCGCGAATCCCGCTACGTCGGGACCGACCTCTCTCACCACGCCGGCAAGCTCGGCTCCCGGGATGAACGGAAAGGGGGGACGAACTTGGTAGCGCCCCTGCACCATCAAGATGTCGAAGAAGTTGCAGCCCGCGGCCTTCACTTCGACGCCGAGGTGTCCAGCCAAGAGCTTCGGTTCGGGTGCTTCGCGCACCGTGAGATGTTTCGGCTCCGTCCAGCGGTCCACGACGATGGCGCGCATCAAAGGCCTCCTCGTATCGACTCGACCATTCTACTCGCAACGGACGCTCGATCATGGCCTTCCAGCTTGGGCCCCTCGTTCGGGACCTCGTCTCCGCCTTGTGCCACTTGGGACCCGGCCGAGCACCCGATCCCAAAGGCCCTGCGGCGGACCGCGTTGCCGAGCGCCGGGGCGGCGGCCGTGTGCAGAGCGCCGAGTCTCCTCGCGGGGCGGGGAAAAGTCGCCCTCGCGGTCCTCCGAAACGTCGAGGGAAAGGCCGTGAGGAGCGCTTCATGCTCGAGATCGTGGGTGTGCTCTGCGTTTTCGTCGCGATGGCCGGATGGGTGGCGACGGCCGGCGTCGCGGTGGAGACGGTCTTCATGGCGGGCCTTTGGCTCGTGGTGGGGGGTCTCGCATTCGGCGTACCCACGGGAATCGTCTACCACCTCGCGCTGCGGCGCAGCCTTTTGCGCAAGGGCCAGCTCCCCGCGCGCTGGTGGCTGCGGCCAACGCAGCTCAACAAGAGCATTGCCGACGCCGATCGGCGCCTTGTCCTCGGTTTCTGTTACGCGGGCGCCGCCGGCTTTCTCGTCACCTTGCTCGGCTGTGTCATCGTTGCGATCGGCACCTGGCGGAGCTTCTAGCCACCGGCAGCTCTACCACTGGAGTGTGTCTGGCAGGAAGGAAGCGACTAGATCTTCATAATAGGGGCGAAGGCGATCAAGATCCGGCCGCTCTGGGCTCTTCGAGTACAGATCGTACGGGTTGAACTCACGCACCACCGCGAGCAGGCGGCGATCGCTGGCATTCATCAAGAACTCGTATTCTCCCTCGCGGTGTGCGGCATAGAAGCTATGCCAGCGCACGATTGCGAGCGCCTCCTCTGGGAGATACGGCCGCAGGACGTGGTAGAGATACTCGTCATGCCCCCACGAGAGATGGACCGCGTCGAGGCCGCAGCCCTCTTGATAGATACCCGTGCGGGACGAGTACTCGGGCACTGCCGTATCGGGGTTGGCGGAGAAGAACTCGGGATGGACGATCTTGTCGGAAAACGCGCAACCCACCGGGAACGTGTCGCCCACCACAGCCCACTGCGGCTCGCCGAAAAGACACAGCACCTTTCCGAGGTCGTGGAGAAAGCCGGCGAGCACCATCCAATTCGGCCGACCCTCGTGGCGCAGGGCCTCCGCGGTCTGGAGCGCGTGCTCGATCTGCGGGAGCTCGAGATCGGGATCACTGTCGTCCACAAGCTGGCCCAGGTACTCGACCGCCTGCCACACTCCCATACGACGGCGGCGGAGCGGCAAGTACTCCGCCTTCTTGGCAAGGACGAACGCGAATGTCTGGCGCGCATGATTCTCTCGATAGAAATCCGCAACACTGGCCCGCGCCTTGGCCCCGTAGTTTCGAAACTCGCTCGGATCTTTGCCGCCCGCGCTCACAGAACGCTCGTCCCGTGTCCCTTCCAGAAGGGCTGCCGCAGCACACGCTTTAGGATCTTGCCCGACCCGGTGCGCGGAATCTCGGATACAAAAGAGACCGAGCGCGGTCGCTTGTAACCGGCGAGATGCTCGCGCGCAAAGGCGATAAGGTCGCGTTCGACGAGCGTGTGGCCCTCCCGCAGCGCAACCGCGGCGTGCACGCTCTCTCCCCACTCCTCGCTTGGGATGCCGAACACGGCTACATCGAGCACGGCGGGATGACGCTCCAGCGCGGCCTCGATCTCCGCGGGATAGATGTTCATGCCGCCCGAGATGATCATGTCGTTTTTGCGATCGCAAATGAAGTAGAAACCTTCTTCATCACGGTAGGCGATGTCACCGACCGTGAAAAAATCTTCTCGTCGGCTCTTCTCATACTTCTCTTGCGCCTTGTAGTAGGTGGCGAAAACGCTCTTGCTGCGCACGTAGAGTTCACCCGGCCGATGCGGCTCGGAGATCTCCTCTCCATTTTCGCCGAGCAACCTGAGCTCGACGCCGGGCGAGGGCTTGCCGCACGAGCCCGGCTTGTGGCGCTGATCCTTCGGCTCAAGGATCGAGTTCACGCCAAGCTCCGTCGAGCCATAGACCTCCCACAGGGAGTCCTCTGGGAAATCCCGCAGGTAGGCCTCTTTCAGGGCAAACGACCAGGGGGCCGCGTTGGCAATCATCCGCTTCATGCTCGTCCGGTCGTACTTTGCCTTCACCTCGGCGGGCAGGTTGCAGACCAGACGGATCGGCGTAGGCGCGGAGAAGGTGGTTGAGACCTTGTGGCGATCCACGAGGCGGAGCCAGTCTTCGGCGTCGAACTTGTGCTGGACGATGACGGTGTTGCCGATGCTTTGAGCAAGGCTCATGAAGCCGCCTGGCCCGGAATGATAGAGCGGACCCGTCGTGAGATAGACATCCTCGGGCACGTAGCCGATGAACGCCATCAGCGCCCGCACCTGCTCGGGATTCCCCACGCCGCGTCGGAGCGCTCCTTTGGGATGGCCCGTCGTGCCGGAGGTGTAAATCATCGTCGCTCCCTCGTCGCGCTCCGGCAAGCCCACCGGGGGCGCGCTGCTCGCTCGCGCGAGGAGGGCGTCCGCGTCGAGCTGGTCCTTTCCCGGCGTTCCGCCGAACACCAGCACATGCCGCACTTTGGGGACATGGGGCAGGATCTTCTCGAACAGCTCCGCGTATTCGGCGTCGGTATAGACGGCAACCGCATCGCAGTTGTCGACAACGTACGCCGCCTCCTCCGGAGTGAGCCGGTAGTTGAGCGGCACCGCGATGACGCCCGCCTTGCGAGCGGCGTGGATCGCGCGCACGAGGGCCAAGGAGTTCTGGCCGCACCACACCACCTTGTGCCCCGGGCGAACGCCGAGCTCGAGCCAGACATTGGCCAGCTGATTTGCCTCACGCTCAAGCTCGGCGAAGCTGCGCTCCACGGAGCTCGCCGGCGTCCCGCCGGCGGCGGGGCGATCGTCGATGACCGCGATCTTGTCGGGACGTCGTGCGGCGTGAAGGGTCAGAAGGTCTGCGGCAGCCATGCGTGCTTTCTCCTCGGGGAACTTGGGCGATTCTCGCGCTTTTCGGCGCAGCCGGTCAACGCGCGCAGAGGCCGCCGAACAGCACGTCCAGGGCGGCCGCGATCGACGCGCGGCAGCCTTCGGCGGAAACGAGCCCGTTGGCCCAGGGGATCCGTGCGCCCGTGGTCACGTGGACAATCACCCGAGAGGCTGCGAGCACATCGAGATCGCGCGCAAGCTCTCCGCGCAACTTGCCAGCCTGGAGAATCTCCGCCACGAGTCCGATCGTGCGGTCCTGCAGCGCGAGCACCCTCCTCGCCACGCGGGCCTCGGGTTGCGTGCTCGCGCGCAACGCGATCGTCGTAAAATCCGCGTCCTGCGCGAGGAGCGCGTGCTCTAGCTCGAGGAATCGGCCAAGACGTTCGCGCGCCGCGGAGCGGCGGTCGTCGCTTTTGCGGAAGCTCGTCCACGCCTCTTCCTGTCGCGCCGCAAGCTCCTCGATGAGGAGCTCCTCCTTCGACTCGACGTGGCGGTAGATCGAGCTCGCGCCCATGCCGGCCCGGGCACCGATCGCGCGCAGCGTCGCGCCGTCAAAGCCCCGTTCGCGAAACAGCGCGAGCGCCGCTTCGCGGATCCGGCTCTTGGCCTTGCGGCCGCGCACGAGGCGCCCGTCGTCGGGTCGCAGCGGACGGCGACTGCGCGGGGAGTCCGGGTTGTGGGGCGGGGTCGGCGTGGTGGTCACGGGCGTCGCGGTCCCCCCCGGCCGAAGCGCGTGTGCGCAAACAAGATCGCATACAACCTGTACCGGCGGCCAGGAATGTCACGCCAACTCCGTTCGCGTGAACGAAGCGCCGAGGCCGAAACTGCGAGGCCGCGGCTGGGGCGGGAGATCCGGGTACCGGAAGACTCGGCTGCGCCTCCTTCCGCCAAGGGCTGCAAAAGAACCGACCTACTCTCCCACGATCTTGATCAGCACCCGCTTCTCGCGGCGGCCGTCGAACTCGCCGTAGAAGATCTGCTCCCAGGTGCCGAAATCGAGCTTCCCGCCCGTGATTGCCACCACGACTTCACGGCCCATCACCTCCCGCTTGAGATGGGCATCGCCATTGTCTTCGCCGGTGCGGTTGTGGTGGTAGGTTTCGGGACTCGGGTCGTAGGGGGCGAGCTTCTCGAGCCAGCGCTGGTAATCCTCGTGGAGGCCGGCCTCGTTGTCGTTGATGAAGACACTCGAGGTGATGTGCATGGAGTTCACAAGACAAAGTCCTTCCCGTACGCCGCTCTCGCGCACAGCCGCCTCGACCTCCCGGGTGATGTTTACGAAATCCATCCGCTGCGGGACGTTGAGCCGCAGCACTTTGCGATGGCTCTTCACCGCTCCTCGACGTCGTCGAGCAGCCGATGCAACGTCTCGCGCATCCGCTCCTCCAGGAAGAGAAGACGCCTGCGCATGTGCAAGATGATGTCGACACCGGCTGGATTCACCCCAAGCTCGCGAATCAGCGTTGCCGCCATCCGCAGCTCCTCCGCTTCTTCCGGCGAGAGCTCCTCCGCCTCGAACAGCCCCTCACGCCGCAGCTCGGGCAAGAGCTCCGGGTCATCCACGCCGAGGAACCTCAGGACATCCTTGACGGAGCTCATCGGAACAGCCCCTTGCGCGGATCCGGCGGGTCGAACTTGGCGAGCGCTTCGAGCTTCGACTTGGCGTCGTCGTCGAGGCCCTTCGGCACGCGGATCTGGACCACGACGTAAAGATCTCCCGGCGCTCCACGCGCGGGGTTCGGCATTCCTTTGCCTCGCATGCGGAGCCGCTTCCCGCTGTCGGTGCCCGGCGGCACTTGCAGCGTGGCCCGTCCGTCGAGGGTCGGAACCTCGACCTTCGCCCCGAGCACGGCCTCGCGCACAGTGATCGGCAACTCGACGTGCAGATCGCGACCGTCCAGCCGGAACACCGGGTCGGGTCGGATGCGGATCGTGGCATGCAGGTCGCCGGGGGGAGCGCCGCCGATCCCCTCGCCACCTTTGCCGGGAATCCGGATGCGCCCGCCGTCGGCGACGCCGGGCGGGATTCGCACGGTCACCGTTTCCGTTCGGGCGGCGCCGTCCGCTGTGGGGCGCGTGATCGTGAAGCGATGCTCGCCCCCACGCGCGGCCTCGCGCAGATCGAGCTCGACCTGAGCCTCCATGTCAGGCCCGCGCAGACCCGTGCGCCCCGCACGAGCACCGCGGGCCGAGCCCGCTCCGCCAGCCCAGCCACGGCGCGAGAAGAGATCCCCGAGCAGGTCATCTAGGTCGCCGAATGCGAACTCTTCGCCGCCCAACCCCCCTCCCCCTCCAGACCCAGCGCCGCCAAAGCGCTGGCCGAACGCCTCGCGGGCGCGCCTCGCGGCTTCGGCATCGAAGCCGGTTTCGAGGGAGACGTCACCGAACTCGTCGTACGCCCGACGTTTTTCCGTGTTGGAAAGGATGGCGTAGGCCTCCGAGATGGCTTTAAAGCGCTCCTCCGCCGCCTTGTCTCCGGGATTGACGTCGGGATGGTGCTTGCGCGCGAGCTTGCGATAGGCCTTGCGGATCGTGTCCTCGTCGGCGTCTCGCGCGACTCCGAGCACTTCGTAGGGATTCTTGCGGCGGCTGCCCTCACGGGCCGCGTCAGCCACGTCAGAGTTTCTCCGGACACTCGAGCAGCTCGCGCAGACCGTCGAGCGATCTTGCGGCGTAGAAGCCGTCCTCGATGCGCTCGTCGAAGCTATACTTGAGTGTCATCTTGCGCCGACCGTCGTCGCCCTCGTGGATGCGGCCCACGACGCAGAAGATCGGGCACGTGCCGTGATCCCACAGGTGGTGGTACGCCGCTTCGAGTCCGACGGAGCCGAGGTTCGCCACAAACACGGAGGTGAACATCGGATCCGAGTCAATCATCGCGCGGGGCAGGAGGCCAAGACTGTCCGCAAACCGCACGAGCCGCATGACAAGGTGCACAATGCTTGCGGGTAGCCGCAACAGAAGATCGACCTCGTGGTCTGCGGTGGTCTTCTTGTCCCCTCGGGAGATGCGAATCGAATCCAGCAGCCGGTCACACATCTCGTCCAGCGTTTCCACGGAGTCAAAGCGACGCTTTACGGTGGCAATGGGTGCATCGTCATGGAAGCTCTTCTTCGCGGCGAAGGTGAGCCAGATGCCGTCGCGCTGCCAGAGCTTCCCACCGGCCGTGAAGCGGTTCAGGCGGGGTCGCTCGTCCAGGCGCCGCGCGATGGCGCGCAACACGAGGTGAAAGAGCGTCATCGGGCGGTCCGGCCGCCGGGAGCGATTCTTCTCCTCGACGAACGAGAGCGCGCGCTCGACATCGATCTCCTGGGCGAAGTAGACGAGAGACTCGTTGCGACGGGGTGAGATGAACGGCATAAAGCGACGCACCGGAGCGGCATCGCGCACGAGCGTGGCGTCGGGACGGCGTCCGAACATTGGGGATCTTTTACCTCACTTCGGCGCGAGGCGCGCGCTCCATGGCGGTGACTTCGACGCCGAGCACTTGGAACGCGGCAACGGGCCGGAAGCCAAGCCGGGCGTAAAAGGGCAGGTTCTCCGCACGGTCGGTTTCGAGGTAGGCCGCAACCCGATCGGGGTCGACGCGCGCGAGCCAGTCCTTCGCGAGGGCTGTCCCGACTCCGCGGCCCTGGAGCGAAGGCTCGACCCCGAGCGTCCCAAGATACCAATGCGGGCTGGTCGGATGGCGCGCGTCAAGACTCTCGAACGTCTCGCGCCAGCGGCGGGCCACCGTGAGCCCCTGGATGAAAACCGCGCGCATCCGCGCCCAGAAGGGTGCGGGCGGGAAAGGATAGGAAAAAGGCAGTGCCGCGATAAGCACGCCCGCGAGCTGGCCTTCGAGAGAGGCAGCGAGCACGAGGCCGTGCACCCTCGCCACGGGTAAAAGGCAGCGCATTCCCTCCATGTTGCAGCGCCGACGGCGCGCCGTGTCCGGGGACTGGATGGCCGCAAGATTAAGCGGATTGCTCTCGAAGGCGCGGGCGAGCAGCGCGGCCGCAAGGGGCTCACCTGGCGCTCGAAGTTCGTCGATCTCGATCTTGGGGCGCGCTTCGACCATAGCCCGGATCTGCGAACGTAGCCTTGTGCTGCGGTCCAGGCTTTCGCGCTAGCCGAGAGTCGCGTTGGCAACGCCCCGCAGCGCCGCTGGCAAAATGCGCAAGACGCGCCGGCCCTCGCGTGCGAGGAGCCCTGCGTCCCCAAGTCGCCGCAGGCTCGCATTCACGGATTGACGCGTGGTACCCACAAGGGTCGCGAGGTCGGACTGCGTAACGGGTAGGTCAAGTCGCATCCATCCCGCGTCCGCGCTCGACCCGAAGCGCTCCGCGAGTTCCAGGAGAACCCGGGCCACCCGCGCCTCGACGTCTCGGAACACACGGTCCTCGAGGCGATTCTCCGCGAGCTTGAGCCGGCGGCCGAGCTGGCGAGCCACCTCACGCAGCACGGAGCTGTCCCGTCCAAGGGCCTCCTCAAAGGCCATGCGCGGGACCTTCCATGCCCGCGAAGGGCTCAGCGCCTGGGCGAAATTCTCCTCGCTATCGCCCGCCAGGAGCGACTCCGCACCGAACACCTCGCCCGGCGATACATAGTAGAAGGTGGTCTCCGCGCCAGACGCTGAAAGCCGAAAGATGCGCACGAGCCCGCACTCGAGCAGATAGACGGATTGGCGTTCGGCACCGGGACTGAAGATGATCTCGCCACGCGTATACAGTCGCGCAGCGAGGCCGCGCGCGCGCAGCCTACTTCCTCCGACACCGACTTCGCAGCGCGCTGCGCCGCCGCCCAGCGCTCCCACCCCAAAACTTCCCGCGGCGAGCATCGCCATGACCCCTCCTCATGCGGCCCATGGCTGCGGCTCATGGACACGCATGGAGACAGTCTGCAACGGACGTGCCGCCGCGGGAGCCCATACGCGCGTCCCACCCGGGGAGACCTGGGCCCTTCCGCCTCACTCGTGGGGTCATTTGACAGCCGAGCTAGGAGGCCCCTCCTCCACCCCCCGTGTCGGAGCCATGGGGAAAGGGATGTGAGGGGCTCGGTACAGAGGACGGACGCGGGATGGCGGCCGCCGCCGTGGCCGCCGCCTTCTGGACGTTTTGCTTGAGGTGCTCGGCCGTGTGCTTCACGTCCTGCTTTGCTTGCTCAACGCCCTTCTTCACCTCCCGGACGACTTTCTTCGCCTGTTTGGTTTGAGGGCTGATCGCCTTCTCGAGCTGCGAGAGGAGCCGCACAGTTTCCTTGCGCGCGGGCTCGGCCAGCCGGCGCCACTGGCCTTCGCCCTGGGCCTCGAGCTGCCCGAGGCGGTGGCTCGCCACCCGGATCAGGTGGGCGATCTGCTTGCGGTAGCTGGCTTGCACCCGATCGATCTCCTTCTCGAGGCGGTTGAGCCGTCCCTGAACCTGCTTGGAGAACTCGCGCAGCGTCGGCGGAAGGTCCCTGGTCAGCCGGTCAAGCCGGGAGACCCCCGCCTTCCCCTTCGTCGTGCGCGAACTCTTCTTCTTCGCGGTCGTCTTGGTGCGAGCCGCCATATCGCTCGTCCTCCGATTCTTGGGCCGCTGCCGCGGACCCCCGCCGCAAGTGGCGGGAGGGCCAGCCGCACCTCCACCGCGGAGAGCGAGCCGCCCCGGCGCGAAGAGAATACCCGGCCGAGGAAGGAGTTGGGGAACGGAGTTGGGTGTCAGGCTGTGATTCAGCAAACGCGCTGCGCTGAAAGCTGCCCGCCGGGGCTTAGACCACGAGCGCGAGGGCTCGCTGCGCGACAGAGCGGCGAATTGAACTCTCAGCCTCTTGGGTGAGGGCGGTAAACTCAACGGCCATGCCGAGGGGCAGAGTGACGCGCTGGAGATTTCCAGGGACGTTGGTGTAGAGAACTCGCCCCCCTACCGCGAGATTCTCCGCCGGCAAAGGGAGTTCGACCGCTACGCTCGCCCCGCGCAGCGAGGGGCGAGGCGTCGCGAGAAAGGCGCCGCGCGCGGACAGCGTATAGAGGTTCGCTTCCTTCTGGCGCCCCCCTGCGGAGAAACGCACGCGCAAGTCCGTCGGCGCCCGCACTTCCCGACGCAGGGACTCGCCTTGGAAGGCGAAGAGCGCCCGGTTCATCTGAAAGCGCAGCGTGGCGTCGTCGATCGGATTCCACACCGCGAGTTCGACCCCAGCGGAGCGCAGCCGATCCAGCCCCTCGGGCCCCGGCTTCGAACCGATCGCGATGCAGATGAGGCGGCGTGCGCCGCGCTCTCGGAGGACTTGAAGGGCCCCCGTAAGATTCGCAACCGGCAGGTCGGGAGGAAGGAGTGCGGCGCCAAAGTCGTAGCGCGGGCTTTCGACGAGCTGCAGCGCCTCCTCGGGGGTCTTTGCCCGCACGGCCGAGAAACCCAGGAGCGGGAGCCGTTCCGCCACGGCAGCGAGGCGGTGGCCTGCTCCATCGAGCAGGAGGACACTGCGGGTAGCGGCCACTTTGGACCTCCCGAAGAAGAGATCGGAGACCCGCAGATTGGCCTTGAGCCCCGCAGGAGCCCGGGGTGACTCGGCACAGCAGAGCCGCGTAGAATGCGCCCACCTCGCCCCCCGGATGGGGGTTGAGGCCGGAGGGCCCCGTGCGCATCTTGCTGGTGAATCCGTCCTACCCGTTCGAGGAATTCCCGCGCCTGCTCGTGACGTTGCCGTACCTCGCCTCCGCCCTGCGCGCGGAGGGGCACGAGGTCGAGATCCTGGATCTCCTGCTCGCACGGACCACCCCGGACAAGATCGAGCGGCGCATGGCGCGCTTCCGGCCGGAGCTCGTGGGCATCACCTCCGTCACGCTGAATCACCACATCGCCAACGGCATCGCCGAGGTCGTACGCAAGTGCGACGAACAGGTGCCGATCGCGATGGGAGGGCCGCACGTCTCGTTCGAAATCGAGGGTTCTTTTCGCGACCTGCCCGCCCTCGACTTCATCGGGATTGGGGAAGGCGAACACACGATGGTGGAGCTCGCCCGCGCCCTTCGGGGTCGCATGGATCTGCGCGACGTGCGGGGTCTCGCCTACCGCGACCGCAGCAGCGAGCGCGTGGTACGAACCGCGCCTCGACCCCTCGAGGATGACCTCGACACCCTCCCGAATCCCGCGCGCGAACTCGTGCCGCTCGCGCGCTATCTCGCCTTTGACAGTCATGCCAGCGTGGTGACGTCTCGCGGCTGCCCCTACGAGTGCATCTTTTGTTCCGCGCCCCAGTGGACCGGTCGCAAGGTGCGCTACCGAAACCCGAGCCTGTGCGTCGACGAGATCGAAGAGCTCGCCGGGCTCGGCTTCACCGAGATCACGATCGAAGATGATCTGTTCACGCTCTACCGAAAGCACTTCATGGCCGTGTGCGGCGAGCTCATCCGTCGAAATACGGGGATCGGCTGGAACGCGTTTTCGCGCGTCGACACGATCACGCCGCAAATCGTGGAAACGATGGCCCAAGCCGGCTGTCAAGCGATCTGCTTCGGAGTCGAGAGCGGGAATCAGGAGGTGCTCGACCTTGTGAAGAAGAAGTCGAATCTTCACAAGGTGAAAGAGGCCATGCGCATGACGCAGCAGGTCGGCATCAGCGCACTCGCCTCCTTCATCATCGGATTGCCCGGCGAGACCGAAGAGACGCTGCGAAAGACTGTGGAGTTCGCCAACGAACTGCACTCCGAGTTCGGCTCACTCTACGGGTTTCACATCCTCTCTCCCTTCCCGGGAACGGAAGTACGCGACCGGGCGGGCGAGTATGGCCTTGAGATCCTGACCAGCGACTGGACGAAGTACGACGCGAACCACGTGGTGACCCGCACCGAAGGCGCGAACACGACGGCCATCCAGGCCGTGGCGGACGAATACGACGCGACGATGGAGCGGTATTTGAAATACCAAGACTATCTTTTTGCGCAGGACAAGCTCGAGGGCTTTGAGAAGAAGATGTACCTGCGGCGAAGGCGGCAGTCTCTCCTGTGGAAGCTGCTCCTCGACGATGTGGTGGAAGGTCTGCGACCTTTCCAAGGCACAAATCCCGTGATCGAGCTCAAGCAGGCGGTCGCACTCGCGACCGGCGGAGCCCTGCCCGTGGTGACGGAGGAGATCGATCGTGTGCTCGCGCTCGGCGCCCTGGTGCAGGAGACCACGCCCGAGGGCGTGCGCTTCGCCTGGACGGAATAGGCGCTAGATCCCCGAAAGATCGAGCGGCCAGTTCGAGGTGAAGGTGCCGCCGTCCACTTCGAACACCTTGCCCGTGACCCAGGCCGCTGCGGGCGAGGCCAGGTAGAGCGCGGCCGCGGCGATGTCCTCGGGCGTGCCGATGCGTTTCATCGGCGTAAGCTCTTCCATCTTCGTCCGCAAGTCCGGTCGGGCCTTGAGGAAGGGGCCGAGGGCGTCGGTCTCCACGGATCCCACAGCAATCGCGTTCACGCGGATGCGCGGCGCGAACTCGTAGGCCAGCAATCGGGTCATGTGATTCAGCGCCGCCTTCGCGGTGCCGTAGGCGACGAAGGGTTTCTCGACCAGATGAGAGAGCGCGGAGGAGATGTTGATGATCGCACCGCCGCCCCCTTCGAACATGTGCGGCGCAGCGAGGCGCGTGAGCGCGAAGGCCGTCGTGACGTTGAAGTGGAAGGCCTGCTCGAAGGCCTTCTCGCTGGTCTTGAGCGCGCCGCTCGGCGGCGAGCCGCCGGCGTTGTTGACCACGACATCGATCCGGCCAAACTCCTTCAGCGTCTTGGAGACCACGTCTTCAAGCTGGGCGTGGTCGTTGACGTCGCAGGGAACCGCGAGCGCCCGGCCGCCAGCCCCGCGGATCGCCTGCGCCACCTCGTCGATCGTGGCAGCCGTGCGCGCCGCGCACACGAGATGGGCGCCTGCCTCCGCGAGACCCAGCGCGATTCCGCGGCCGATCCCGCGGCCGGCACCGGTTACGATCACCACCTTGTCGCTGAGCCGGAATCGATCCAGGATCATGGGGGCCCTCCGTGTGTTTGGCAGAGCTTAACGACTTGTGAGGAGAGCGGCATGAAATTCTCGGTAGCACTCACCCTGCTCGAGCCTTCGCAGATCCTTCCGCTCGCCGTGACCGCTGAGCGGTGCGGGTTCGATGCCGTCGCCGTCCCGGATTCGGTGTTCTATCCCGAGCGCGTGTCCGCCCCTTATCCCTACACTGAAGACGGGAGCCGATTCTGGAGCGCGGACACACCGTGGATCGAGCCTTGGGTCGCAATTCCGGCCATGGCTGCAGTGACAAGCCGCCTGCACTTCTACACCAATGTGCTCAAGCTCGCGATCCGCCACCCGCTGCTTGTCGCGAAGACCGTCGGCTCGGCCGCTGTCCTTTCGGGCAATCGAGTCGCACTCGGCGTCGGGCTCGGCTGGATTCCCGAGGAGTTCCGCTTCTGCGGCCCGGAGTACGAGACGCGCGGCCGGCGCGCCGATGAGGCGATCACCGTGATCCGTGCCGTCCTGCGGGGCGGTATGGTCGAGCATCACGGCGAGCACTACGACTTCGAACGGCTCGCGATGAGCCCGGCCCCGAGCGAGCCGGTCCCGATCTACGTGGGAGGCCTCTCGAAGGCCGCGCTGCGTCGCGCGGCGCGGCTCGGAGACGGCTGGATCTCGGTCATGAATCGGGAGTCGGAGCTGCGCGACTTCATTGCGCAGCTCTCGCGCCTGCGGCGCGAAGCCGGCCGCGCGGAGGAGCCGTTCGAGATCAAGGTGGTCTGCACCGACGTGTTCGACCTCGACGGCTACAGAAGACTCGAAGAGGCGGGGGTGACCGACCTCATCAGCATGCCCTGGTATCTTTACGGCGGTGATCCAAACCCGCTCCTGAGCAAGGAGCGCGCGCTGGAGCGCTTCGCAGAGACGGTGATCGGCAAGCTGCGATAGGAGGGCGCAAGCATGTCCCGCGAGGATGATCTGCAAGGTCTCGGTGCGACCCACGACGTGGTCAATCAGCCTCCCCCGTTCGAGGGTGTAAACCTTCTCGAAGCGGATGTTGCGCTCTGCGAGGGACTCGCCCGCGAGGGCGCAGCCAGCTTCGCCGCCGGCGTCCACGACTTCGGCGCAACCCTCGGGAGCGCGCGCGTCTTCGCTCTCGCGCGCGACGCCAACCGCTTTGCGCCCGAGCTGCGCAGTCATGATCGCTTCGGTCACCGTCTTGACGAGGTGGCTTTCCATCCGGCGTGGCACGAGATACTGCGGCTCGTGATGGCTGCGCAGGTGCACAATCTTCCCTGGCGCGCGCGGCGGCCGGGAGCGCACGTCGCGCGCAGCGCGATGCTGTCGCTCCTCTCGCAGGTGGAGAGCGGCTCGTGTTGTCCCATCACGATGACCTTCGCCTGCCTTCCCGCGCTCCGACATCAGAAGGAGGTTGCCGAGGAATGGGAACCTCTCCTGCTCGGTACAGCCTACGATCCTCGTCTTTTGCCGGCGCGCGAGAAGAGCGCGGTGCTGGTCGGCATGGCCATGACGGAAAAGCAGGGCGGCAGCGACGTGCGGGCCAACTCGACGCGCGCCCATCCGGTGGGGGAGGCCGGGCCGGGCGGGGCGTACACGCTGGTCGGACATAAGTGGTTCTGCTCCGCGCCCATGTCGGACGCCTTCTTGACGCTCGCGCAAGCCGACCGCGGACTGTCGTGTTTTCTCGTGCCTCGCGTTCTGCCCGACGGTACGCGCAATCCCTTCCAGATCCAGCGCCTTAAGGACAAGCTGGGCAACCGCTCGAACGCATCGAGCGAAATCGAGTTCCGCGGCACGCTTGCCCGGATGGTGGGTGAAGAAGGGCGAGGTGTACGCACGATCCTCGAGATGGTCCATCACACGCGCTTGGATTGTGTGTCTGGAAGCGCGGGGCTTATGCGCCAAGCCCTCACCCAGGCCGTCCACCACGCGCGCCACCGCAGTGCATTCGGGCGGCGCCTCGTCGACCAGCCGCTCATGGAAGCTGTTCTGGCCGATCTCACCCTCGAGTCAGAAGCGGCCACCGCACTCATGCTGCGGCTCGCTCGGGCCTTTGATGAGGCACCAGAGGCCGAGCCAGAGCGTGCGTTCGCGCGCCTTGCGACCGCCGTTGCGAAGTATTGGGTTTGCAAGCGCGCGCCGGCGATGGTCTACGAAGCCATGGAATGCCTCGGTGGGAACGGGTACGTCGAGGAGTCCGTGCTGCCGCGGCTTTTCCGGGAGGCGCCCGTCAATGCGATCTGGGAGGGCTCAGGCAACGTGATCTGCCTCGATGTCCTCCGGGCGATGGTGCGCGAGCCGTCAAGTCTTCCGGCCTTCCTCGACGAACTGCGTCTTGCGCGGGGAGGAAACCGAATCCTCGACGCCTACGTGGCCGCCCTCGAGCGCGAGGCCGCCGACCCCAGCGCTTCCGAGCCCCGCGCTCGAGGCCTCGTCGAGCGCATGGCACTCGCGCTCCAAGGCTCGCTCCTCGTGCGCTGCGCGCCGTCGTTTGTGGCCGACGCCTTCTGCGAGGCCCGGCTTCAACGAGAGGCAGGGCTCCTCTTCGGAGCCCTGCCTGCCGGAGCGCAGCGGCGCGAGATCGTCGCGCGCGCTCTACGCGCTGTCGTGTAGACCCGGGGGGCGGAGATCCTCGATCACAGGCTTAGTGAGGAGCCATCCCCGCCAGCACGAAAAGCCCAATCACGCAGCCGAACCCGATGGTGAAGATGCCACTGCGCGCGAGGTCAAGGTCCGCCAGATAGAAGATCCCGTGCAGCACGCGGCAGATCAGAAAGAGCACCGCAAGGCGCGCAGACCAGACGGCGTCAGCACCGGCGAGGTGCGCGACCAGGACGGCGGGCGCGAAGGTGATGAGTGCCTCGAACGCGTTCTGATGCGCGCCGAGCGCGCGAGCGCCGCGACCTTGGAGCTGCGCCTGCTGAACCCGGGGAAGCTTGTTGTCCACGGTGCCGAACTGCATTCTGCGACTTGGAATCTGGAACGGTGCCCAGATATAGGGGAGAAGACAAGCGATCGCGAGACAGAGAAACGGGGTTGTCATGCCACAGGCCCTCCCAAAAGGTGTCCGTGCATTTTGACACGGGTCGGGGTCGAGAGGGGGACTTCTCGCAGAGCCGAAGGCAGAGTTGGGCTTAGAGCATGAGCTCGGAGAGCCGCTCCTGTGCGAACACATGAAGCAGCGCCTCGGCGTCAAGCGGCGGGTTCTCAAAGCGCACGCCCATTCCGACGGGCAGGTTCTTGTGTTGCAAGTTGCCAGGCACGTTGGTCATCACGACGCGCGCCGCAAGGCGGCCGCGCAGGCCGGGTACGGGAAGCTCAATCGCGATCCGAGCGCCCCGCGGTGAAGGCGCCGGTGTACCCAGAAAGGCTCCCGAGGAAGACACGGTGTAGACCGAGGCTGCCTTGCTGCGGCCCTCCACGAAGACCGGAATCTCCCAGTTCGTGGGCGCTCGCAGACTCCGTCTCTCACCGCGCACCACGGAGGAGCCTGCGAGAGCGCGGTTGATCTGGAAGCGGAGCGTATGCTGGTGCAACGGTTCGAAGAGCGCGAAGGTGACGCCTGCCGAACGCAGCCGTGCACGGTCCGCGCGATCGGGCCTTGGACCGGCACCCAGAAACCAGAGCTCGCCCGCGGCGACATCGCACAGGAAACGCAGCGTGCGGCGCAAATCGACCACCGGCAGATCGGGCGCGAGCACTGCCGCGCCGATCGCGCCGCGCGAGATCCGCAGCAACATATGTGCCTGCTCGGGGGTCTTCGCAGGCACCGCGCGATAGCCGAGGCGGACGAGGCGCTCGCGCAGGAGCTCAAGCGAAGGCGCGGAAGCGCCGAGCAAAAGCACGTCCTTCGATTGGGTGATGGCCCTACCCTCCCCCCTGGCCATTCTTGGATCGGCAGGGACGCTTTAGACACCTGTGATGGCCCTCACGATCATGAAAGCCAGAAGAACTTCACGATCTGGTTTTGCCGCAAGTCTGCGGCGTTTGTGTGTGATGCGGAGGAGCCGCTCAGCTCTTGTGGACCAGCGCCTTTCGTGGGAATGTAAGAAGAACCAGAGAAGCCGCGGGGGGTCCATGGCGCTGGCCAGCCGAGCCATCGGATTGCTGGCGATGACGCTTGTTTTGCCCGCACGCATCGCACAGGGGGCGGCGCCGGCCCCGACGAGTTCCGAGCGCCTCGCCCCGATGCTCCTGCAACTGCTCGACGAATATGACCGCGGGGGCGACGATGGGATGCGGCGCTTCGCCGCCGCTCGCCGAATGCAACTCCGCGAGTCCGCACAGGGTGCGCTCATTCCCGTGATCCTCGAGCCCAGTGTGGGGGTTTCGACGCGCGAAATCGACGCGCGGCGGATCGAGGCCCTGGGCGGACATGTGGATGCAGTCTCCGACTCCTTCCTCCGTGTCCTTGTGCCCCCCGCGGACGCAAAGCGACTGGCAGACTTAAGCGAGGTGCGCGTCGTTCGCACGCCGTCGATTGCCACGGGGGTTGCGGGCTTCGGGTCGATCGTGTCGGAAAGCGTTTCACTGACCGGCGCAGCCATCCTCCAGACCCAGAGCGGGATCACAGGTAGCGGAGTCAAGGCCGCGGTGGTGGATCTCGGATTTCAGGGTCTCTCCTCGGTCATCGCGGCCGGGGAGCTTCCCGCAAACACGATCAGCGTAGACTTTACGGGAACGGGCATAGAGTCGACGACGCAGCACGGTGTTGCAGTTTCCGAGGAGCTCGTGGACATGGCACCCGGCGTCCAGCTCTACTGCCTAAAGATCGGCGACGAAGTGGATCTCCAGAATGCGGCGACGTATCTGCGCCAGAACGGGATTCACATCGCCAATCATTCGGTCGCCTGGGTGCTCGCCAGCTATTACGACGACACGGGTCCGATCAATAGCATCATCAATGCCTCGCACGACAATGACGGGGTCTTCTGGAGCGTTGCAGCGGGCAACGCCGCGCAGAGCCATTGGCGGGGCGTGTGGTCGGATCCTGACCACGACGGGAGACTGAATTTCTCACCTAGCCAGAACACGCTCGGCCTGGGACTCAGCGATGGCACGATCACCGTGTTTCTCAGCTGGAATCAGTATGGGAATTCGGTCACGAATCTGGATCTCTATGTGCGCGACGGGACAGGCGCGATCGCTGCCTCCAGCACCAACCCCCAGAACGGTCCACAGGACCCAGCGGAAGCCGTCTCCTTCACCTACAGCTCCTCCCTCGCTCCCTACACCGTGGAGGTGGTTTTGGTTTCGGGGCCGACGAATGGGCTCGACGTGACGCTCTTCAGCTTCGACAATACCTTTGACCAGGCCATTGCTGCTTCGAGCACGATGGATCCCGCCGACGCGCACGGCGCGGTCGCGGTGGGAGCGATCCCTGAATCTTCCTACTTGAATGCGACCCCCCCGCTCGAGCCGTACTCCAGCCAGGGGCCGACGACGGATGGGCGAATCAAGCCAGATTTTTGCGCCCCCGATGGAACTTCAACCTACACCTATGGAATCCTTGGTTCCTACGGCACGTCGTTCGCCGCCCCGATTGCTGCAGGGGCTGCGGCCTTGTGGCAGCAGCGGCTCGGGGTCGTCCCTCCCTCAGAGTTCGTCTCGGCCCTTGTGGGCTACGCCAGCCCAGTGGGAACGCCGATCCCCAATTCGCTGTGCGGGAATGGCGAAGTGAAGCTTTTGCCACGGACCTCGGCCTGTGGCGCTGGCGGCGAGCTCGTGGTTGTGCTGCCCGCGCTCCTGTGGTTCCGCAGGAGAAAAGAGCGCCGCGCCGCACGAGGGTGAGTGCCGCCAAGGTCTTCGCTTCGCGCGCGCGCAAGCCCAAACCTGAAGCCAGGCCCTATCCCCTCCCCGGGGTGCGGCCACCCCATCCTTCGTGCCAGGTCTCTCTAGGCCTTTGGTCGGTGGCGCGGTGCGCGCAAGAGGTAGAACAGGAGCAGCCCAGCTCCCAGAAGGACGGGCGGTACGAGGAAGGGGCCGGTTCGGTGCATGGCCGATGCGATGGCTTCGAAATCGCGTCCAAAGACATAGGCTCCGAGGGCCCAGAATCCCACCCACAGGAGCGCCCCGATCGCATTCCAGATGAGAAAAGGTGCGCGTTCCATCCCGAGCGCGCCCGCAGCGAGGCCGTTGATCTGTCGCAGGCCATCGATAAATCGTCCGAACGCAACGATGCGGGGACCCCAGCGCGCGAACAGACGCTCCACACGCGCGAGTCGCTCGCCCCGGGCAAAGCGCTGGAGCAGGGGTCGCCCCCCCGCACGCCCGATCAGCCAGCCGAGCGCGTTGCCTAGCGCCGCGGCGACGAAAGCGATCACGAGGAGCGGCACGAGCGCAAGCTCGCCCCGGCCCGCGAGGAGGGCGGCCGCCACGAGGAGCGTCTGCCCCGGCAAAGGAATCCCGATCCCCTCGCCAAAGATGCAGCCGAAGACAGCGGCCTGCCCCCACTCCTTGAGCAGCGGCTGCGCGGCAGCGAGGTGCTGTTCGAGCGTTGTCACAAGTTCTACACCCGAAAGCGTCAACCCAGCCAGAGAGTCGGCGCCCCGAGACGACGCAAGAACCACGCACACCGCAGGCGCGGGCGCACGAGCGCCCGGGCCTCTCCCATGCGGCGTCGGACGACGACTATTTCTTTTTCGCCGCCTTGGTCTCGATGTCGGTCGCAATCATGCGGTAATGGATCGTGACCTTGTCACCCTTCTTTGGATCGCCGGTCATCTTCGTTCCCGCATCCTTTGCGATCTGCCAGTTCTCTTTGCCCTTCATGACCGTAATCGAGTCCGCGGTCGTTTCGACCACGGGACCCGTGACCTGGTAGGTCGTGGTCTCGGCGGCCAGAGCCGGTGCCGCCAGTGTGAGCGCTGCACCCGCAAACCAAAGCGCATGTTTCCGCATCTTTCGATTCCCTCCTCCAGTCCCGCGCGCCAGCGCGGGCACTCCATGCTACCGCGAACGCTCGAGCCAGCGGAAAAATTTCAGTTTGGCGCAAGCCGCCGGGGGCGTCTTCGCAGGGCGAGCGCTCGCGCGGGAACGGTGTAGCGACGAGCCCACGCTGCCCGATCCGGAAATCTGCTGAGCATCGAAGGTTGTGCCTCGGTGTCACTTGTGTGACTGACCCGGGCTCACACGTGCCTTCGGGATCTCGACCGAAAGGTGAGCGCGTCGGCGAAGAACGGTGCGGCGGCAGCGAGGCGGAGAGTATGCCGCTCAGGATGCGACCATGCGATTCTCGGCGACTGTCGCTCCGCTCTCCTTTACCCCACAATTCTCGCACAGATTCGGCCGCGATTGGTCTTCTTCGGCAGTAACCCGGCTGCGAATCGCCGCGGCTACAACTATTTCACGGCCGAGTACCCGGGCCGCCGCGGCGTCGTCCACCGAGACCCAAAGCGCGTCAAACGAGCGGACTTCGAGGAGCCGTTCCGAGTCGCATTCGATCGGCTGGGGACGCTCCCGAATGTAGACGAGCGAATCGCCCTTGCAGGCTTCAGCATGGCGGATATCGCGTCGCGCGCGTTGCGCTCCACGAGCGTCGTCTTCGGGCAGTCATCCCTGATAGCCCCATCGTGGATTTTCCGCGAGCGACGATGCGCGGATTTATGGCAACGCTCCAGGGCGACGCATCCCCTGAAGCGATTGACGCGAAGCTGGAACGGCTGCTCGAGAACGCACCAGTGATGCGCGCCCTTCTCCACTATTCGAGGTGGCCCTGGGGCGTCGAGTGCCGCCGCGCGCGTTTAGGTAGAGAGGAGGCCCGGGCGACGGCTTCTCTTATTAATAGGACGGCGGGAGATCGCTTGCGCCTCGAGAGCGCTCCCAGAGCTTTACATACTTCGCCAGCACATAGAAGGCCGAGGTCGCGGCGATCACGAAGCCAGGCCAGCCGTCTAGCAGTCCGAGTTTCCACAGCCAGCACTCAAGGAATTTCACCGGCGGGTGGAAGATCGCCATCGCAAGTGAGAAGCGCCGGCCTTCGCGCAGCCATTCCGTCGACACCACCTCCGAGAATTGCTGAACGGACTCGAGCTGCTCTGCAAAGTCGTGGTACGTGTAGTGCTCCAGATCGGCCTCAATGCGCCGTACCGGCCCGTCAGCACCGAGTCGGTCATGAGGATCGGTCCCTCCCCAGCGCCCGCGAGCCCGGCGAACGATGCGCAGCTTGCGGTCCGGGTACCAGCCCCCGTGGTTGATCCAGCGGCCGAGGTAGAACGTGTGGCGCCTCACCTCGAAACCCACGGCGTCTCCGGGTTGTGCGATCTCGCGCCGGATCGCGTCGCGCAGCTCGGGAGTGCAGCGTTCGTCGGCATCGAGGCAAAAGATCCACTCGCCCGTGGCGAGATCCAGGGCAAAGTTCTTCTGGGCGACAAAGCCCTCCCAAGGATGATGGACGACGCGTGCTGCGTGCCGCTGGGCTTTTTCCACGGTGCCATCCGTGCTGCCGGAATCGACCACGATCACTTCGTCGCACCAGGCGACGCTGCGCAGGCACTCCTCGATGTGATCCGCCTCATTCTTGCAGATGATCGTGGCGGAGATGCGGGGAAGGGGGTCGATGGAACTGGAGGGGGTGCTCACGGCACGACTCCCTCCGGGTACGGAGCCATTCGGTCTCGGAAATCCGCGAACGATGATCGAAGGGCAAGCGGCTGCGCTTTGCCCACTTCGAGAGAGAACGGTCCCATCCCATCGCTCCTTGGGCTAGCCCTGCGCACGGAATCCCGCGACTCGCGCCAAGCGTTCCTGCGGCAGACTTTGGGACCCATTCGTCGCTCGGGATCTCTCTCTCCGATCGAGACAGTCAAACCCCACTTGCCCTTTGAGGACGAGTAAACTCGCACCCCGGGCCGCGTTCCGCCACAGAGTTTGGCTCCGTCTCGGCGTTGCGCTAGGGACGGTCGACGCCGGGAGCGCCGCCGCCTCGGCACCGGGAGGAATGCTGTGTCGCTTCGTGTGATCGGTGCCGGACTTGGTCGTACAGGCACGCATTCGCTCAAGCTTGCCTTGGAACGTCTGCTCGGCGCGCCCTGCTACCACATGCTCGAGGTCTTGCAGCAGCCTGAGCACATCTCGACCTGGCAGCGCGCAGCGGCTGGGGAGACCCCAAGGTGGGAGGAGCTGCTCGCCCACTATCGAGCCACCGTGGACTGGCCCGCTGCCGCATTCTGGAAGGAGCTCAGCGAGGAGTATCCAGAGGCGCTGGTGTTGCTCTCGGTGCGGGAGGTCGATCAGTGGTGGAAGAGCGCCGATCGCACCATCTTCGCGATCTCACGCCGTGAGCCGCCTCCCGATCCGGTCTTTTCCGCCCAGCTCGAGATGGCAAAGAGTGTCCTGAGGACTCGATTTACGGAGGGCTGGGGCGATGAGAGGATCGCCAAGCAGGCGTACTTGCGTCACAACGATGAGGTCCGGCGGAGCGTCGCCCGCGATCGGCTTTTGGAGTGGCATCCGGGAGACGGCTGGGAGCCGATCTGCGAACGGCTCGGCCTTGCGGTCCCGAAGGAGCCCTTCCCTCACGTCAACACCACAGAGGAGTTCCGCACCCTCACGGGTCTGGGCGCAGCCCGCTGACGAGCGTCGGGGTTAGGTGGTGCCCTGTAGTCGCGGGGCGCCAAAAGGAGATACCGAATGGCCGGCGAGTTCGATGGCAAGGTGGTCTTGATTACGGGAGCTTCGTCCGGCGTCGGCGAGGCGTCGGCCCGTCTGTTCGCAGCCCGCGGTGCGAAGGTCGTCCTCGCTGCGCGCTCGGCGGACAAGCTCGCCGCCCTGGCGACGCAGCTCGGCGGACTCGCGATTCCCACCGACGTCTCTTCGGTCTCGGATCTCAAGGCACTTGTGAGCGGGACGATCTCGGCCTTCGGGCATCTCGACGTCCTCGTAAATAACGCCGGCACAAACGCGCGCGGCCCGCTCGAGAAGCTCGACCCTGCTGGCATCGCTTCGGTCATCGATACCAACCTTAAGGCGCCCTTACTGCTCACACACTTCGCCTTGCCTCACCTTCGGATGTCGAAGGGCGTCGTGGTGAACGTGGCCTCGATCGCCGGCTACCTCCCGCTTCCCGGCGAGATCCCCTACTGCGCATCGAAGTGGGGCCTGCGCGGCTTTAGCTTCGCGGTCCGCGAAGAGATGCGAAATAGTGGCGTTTCCGTGTGCGCCGTCTCGCCAGGCCCGATCGCAACCCGCTTCGTGCTGGACCATCTCGACGAAACGCCAGACATCGTGTTCTCTCAGCCCTTCCTCAAAGCCGAGGAGGTGGCGCAGGCGGTTGTCGCTTGCGCACTCGATCGCAAGCGGGAGCGTGCCTTCCCCTTTTCGACACTACGCCTCGCTCAGCTCGCCCAGTGCATGCCGTGGCTGCAGGAACTCCTGCGGCCCGCCCTCGAGAGGAAGGGTGCAAAGGTGAAGGAGGAGTGGCGCGCGAAGGAGAGGGCCTAGGCCGCCTCTGGCGGTGGCGCCTGCGCGCGGCACCGAAGAAGAAGGCCGACCGAGAGACCCGCCGACAAAGTCTCAAAGCCTAGACCGAGTGCGGTGTAAGAGGACACTTCACGCTCCAGCGCGGCTCCGGAGAACCGGGCCAAAGCGAGACCCGAGCATAGAAATGCGAGGCAGAGGAGTGCGGGACGAACAAGACCCGGCCGCAAGGCCGCGAGAAGGCAGAGCGTTCCGACGGCCGCTTGTAGGCCCCCGTACATGGCGCGCAGCTCAATGGTCCCCGTGCGCGAAGCAGAAACGACGCCCGCGGCGGTGGCCAACGACTCCGGCTGCACAAGGCAGTAAAGCCCGTACGGCAGCCACAGGATCGCGCACAGAAGAAGAAAAAGACGAGCGGCCACGTTTCCTCCCTCGCTTGCCCCGTCTGCGCTTGAGCGCCGGCGTTCCCAGGTCAACTCGAGATTACATGCAGTCCGGCCGGCTGGCCGCCAAAAATCCCACACGGGGCCGACCCCCACCGGGAGCGCGGGAGCTTGGCCCCCGCCTCCGTACGCCGCTGGAGCACCGGGGGCGTGCGTGAGGGTGGGCTGCGTCGCTCCCGCATCACGCGGTTAGACTTAGCCCATGGAGATTCGAAGCGAGCGTCTCCTCCTGCGAGTCTGGCGGCGGGGAGACGAAGCGGCCCTTGTGCGACATGGGAACAACCATGCGGTCTGGAGGAACCTCACGGATCGATTTCCTCATCCTTATACCCGGAAGGAGGCGGTCACGTGGATTCGGCGCGTAAAAGAGCAAGGCAGGCCCCCGCAGAGCTTCGCGATCGTCTTTCAGGATGAGCCCGTAGGCGGCGTCGGATTCGAACGGATGCAGGATCTAAACCGCCTCACCGCCGAGTTTGGATACTGGATCAGCGAAGCATACTGGGGGCGTGGCTTCGCGACAGAGGCCGCGTGCGCTGCGACTGCGTACGCCTTCGCACAGTTCGATTTCGAACGCCTTCAGGCGTCGGTGCTGGAGTGGAACGAGCCCTCGCGCCGGGTGCTCGAGAAGGCGGGCTTCACGCTCGAGGGCCGGCTCCGAAAGAATTGTGTCAAGGAGGGCCGGGTCGCCGACAGCTGGATCTACGGACTCCTGCGGCACGAGGTGATGGCGCGCTCCCCGGCGCAGCTCGAGAAGGCAGGCCCTGCGTCGTCTTCCCTCGGCTCGCACAGCCCACCGGCCCAAACCCGCGCCGTCGAACCAGCGAGCCGCAAGCTACGTTCGGACCGATGACGCACACCCACCTTCCGCTGGTTCTCTCTCTTCGTACGCCGCCTCGTAGGGCCATGCGCCCACCCGGGTCGTCGGTGGGGTGGCTTGGCGCTCGGCGAGCCAGACCCCTCGCGCACGAAGAACTGGGCCCGGGGATGGGCCTCACGCGGCGCGACCTCTTCTTACCGGCTGCGAAATGTCAGCACGCACCACGGGCGGGGAGTACCCGGCAGCGTGCGCATGGAGAACACACCATCTGTGTACTCGGAAATGATCTTTCGCCAAAAGGGCAGACCGCGCCGATTGCCTTCTGAGACGCGCACGATCCAGCGGCCGGGCATGCGGTCCCACAGCTGAAAGGCCGCCGCGCGGCCGACACTCGAACGGCGATAGCGACGCGCCACGAAGAACTCCGCGATATCGAGGTCGGCGGGATCCGGTGTCACGGGTGATCCGCGTGTCACGAGTGCGAAACCCGCAGGAACGCCGTTCGCACGGATCAGGAATGGAAAGCGGCGCTCTGGTTCTTCAAAGTAGAGCGGTAGGCGATCGTAGCCGAAGCGGCCATCGGGCCCGACGTCGATCGGGAAGATCTCGCTCAAATCGTGCAGGTAGAGCTCGATGAGATGGGAGAGCAGCGCCGCGTGCTCGGGCTTCGCGTTCTCGAGAACGACTTCGTGCGATGCGGCCATGCTGTGCCTGCACGCCCGTCCCTCGGCGCGCGGCGGTACCCGCCGCAAGCGACTTAAGAAGGGGCACCAGGGCCGGGCGCAGCGGGCATCCTACCACGGACGGGCACCCGAGAAGCGCCCTTGTGTCGGGAAAGCGCGGCACATGCTGAGCCACAACCCGAGGGGTTGCCGCGATGAGGCCGAAGCAGCGGCTCTTCGGCGCGCGGTGGACGCGATGGCGAGCGGTGCGCCCCATCGCAGCCACCCCCTCACTAGAAGGCGAGGCGGAGCGCAGAAAGGGTGAGGGCGGCGGCGACCAGAAACGAGAAGTCGACAAAGATCGCGCATACCCAGGGCATCACGGAATTGGTTCGGGCATTTTTCTTAGGAGGGAAAGAGGAGTGGAGATATCCCTCTTCGGGATCGAACCAATCACAGAGAATGTACACGCCTCCGGACCAAGCGGACACAGAGAAGAGGAGCATCACACCGGCAACCAGAATCCGGATAGGAGGCAAGAGTTTTGCCCGGAAGGCGACGACGCACAGCGCGGTCAAAAGCATGAAGACGATAAAACTGAGCCCTGCCAGCTTTCGCCGGCCGTGGAGCCTCGCGGCGAGTACGTCGTATCGACTGGGAGTAGGCATGAACCGCCCCGAAGCCGGACGCCCCTCTCTGGTGCTCTCGACCGCTACAGAAGCCAGGTTTCGAGCGGACCCTCGCTTCCTTCAGTATGGCGCGAAGTACCTCTCCGTGGGAGACCCGGAGCCACCGCACTTACGGTGCCGAGACGCTGGCGCCCGTGGCGTGCCCACCCGCCCTGTTCGAACAAATTGGGGCACTGCCGCCGGCTCCGACTGGCTCCATCCGGCGGCTGCACTCGCGGCGATGCAAGGGAGCGTCCGGTATCCGCCTAGTCCCCGATCAGGAGCACAACTGGGAAGAAGACCAAGAGGATCGGGAACGTCGCGAGGTCGACGGCTGCGCCGAGAGGTAGGAGGGGGTACACCCACGGTGCGGTTGAGGTTCGGGTGAGTGCAACGGAATAGAACGGTGCGTAGGGTCCGGCGTCCGAATCATGAAGCACGAAGCGCGTCTCTCGCCCATCCGGCGCTGTCTCGATCTCAAGATAAGCAGGGCCCCCGCCCTTTCCGTCTTCCGTCGCGAGGGCAAGCCTCCGCCCGGTAAGGGGCGAATCGTCCGCCAGGTGCTCGACGGGAAAACCCTCCACCGGGAGGTCATGGCGGCGCAAGTTGGTGAGCGAGAGGGCTACCCGCCGCTCCTTTCGCGCGAGTACCTTGCCCGAGTCGCTGGTGACGAGCGCTGTGTATCCGAGGGTGAGCCGATCTCCGTCGACCAGGGCCTCGTGGTAGGAAATAGGCTGCTCCCGACGGAGCGCCGCATCGAACAGGTGTCCCGTCACGCAGCCCTCGTTTCCGAGCGTGACGAGCGCGAGAGCGGCCCAGGCCTTTCCGCGTCTAGTAAAGCCACCCATCGTAGACCTCGTACGCCTTGACCGGGCCTCCGGGAAAGAATGAAGTTGCGGAATAGGAAAAGATCCGCGCGCCGCGATCGAACACGAGCTCCAGCGGGTGATCTGCGTCGTTGGGATCGTAGACACGGAATCGGATCTCGGCGGGAGTCTGCTCGGCATCGAAGACCAGTACGAGATGGTTGATGGTCCGTTCGGGGAAGCGCAGCACATGGACGATCGGTGGCCAGCCACGAGCGAGTTCATCGAGAAGATGCCGTGCGACCCGTTGCTGCTGTTCCGGGCGAAATGGGAAAACCATGCGCCAGTTGCCGCGCTGAAGGTAGGTCTCCCAGGGACCCGCCAGCATCGCCTTGACGAGCGAGGCTTGCGCCTCGCTGAGATCCCGCAGGTCGCGATAGCCGGGAATCACCACGTGCTGATTTGGAGGATCGCGCGGATCGGTGTCGAGGACTTCACGGACCAGGCGTTCGTAGGTCCGCGCGTCGGCGACCGGAACGGACGGATCGAATCGGGCGACGGAGTAGAACTGCCGCGCTGCCCTCGCCATGGCCCCGCATCGCAGGGCGAACTCCGGGGTCTTTTCTTTCGGATGCCAGGAGACGTCACGTGTCACCGGGTCGATTTCGTATTTCATGATCGTTTCGTTGGCGAACGCGAAGCTGTCCGCGGGGAAGCGAAAGGGCGGACGATCGTGAGCTGAGGGGGTTCTGCCCGCCGCGCAGCCGACCACGAGCCAAAGGACGGGCAGCGCTCTCTGGAAGACCCCACCCCGGCTCCCGCGCATAAGACTCTCCAGGGCCCCTTCGCCTGCGGCGGGCCCTACGCGTAGCCAATCAAAGGCGGCGGTGCGAGCCGCGCGGTCACCCCGGCACAGTGCACGCTCCGGCACTCAAAAACCCTTGTGGACCACCGGAAGACCGTAGGCATCCGGCCTACTTCCGCTCTTTGAGACGCAGGAGAGAGAGCAGGAACGACGGCGCCGATTGCCGCGACGATTAGGCTGCCGAGAAGACCGCCCCGGGAGAGAGGCCAAACGTGCGAAACAAGAAGCCTCCGATCAATGCTCCGACCACGCCGACCACGATGTTCCCCGAGATTCCGCAACTGCTGCCTCTCATCAACCGGTCGGCGAGCCATCCGGTAAGAATCCCATCAAAAAGAGGCCTGCCCGGGTGAGTGCTCCCGCGACGCTTTAGAACGAGTCGCATGATGACGCGCCACTAATCGACGGCGGATCGGATCCTTGCGACCTCGCGGCTCCCCAGATGCGTTGCTCCGAGGTGCCGACCCCTCATTTCAGGCTCTCGGGTTCGAGTTCAGAAACAGTCCCCGCGCTCCTCCTGGCGTCGTGGCGCTTGCCCTTTAGCCTCACGCCCATTTCGCCGATAACGGCGGCGCCAAGCTGGCGAGGTCGGGGAGAGTCTCCACGCATCACCCGGGCGATCGAATCTCGAAGGAGCTCTCTCGCCGATTGCGGGCCTTACGGTTGCGAGAAAACACAAGTTCCAAGAGGCCCCAATCACCGCGTGGGATCTATACACAAACCTATTTAAAGACCATGGAGGATCGTCACCGATGAAGCGTTCGACTTCTCTCACGCTGATCGCCGTCGGAGTCGCATTTGCGCTCGGTTTTACCACGCGAGCCTACACGGCGGAGAGGCATCCGGAGTTGCTTGCCGCCGATCAGGCCCTTCACAACGCTCTGAATCACCTTGAGAAGGCCGCCCACGACTTTGGTGGTCATCGCGTGAAAGCGGCAGAACACGTCCGGCAGGCTCTCGCCGAAATCAGCCAGGCCTATTCCTTCGACAAGTAGAAGGAAGTGTAGGAGGGGAAGCGCAAGGCGTGTTAGAGCAAGGGCTCCTGCCTTAGCTGTTTTCGATGGACGCACTGGATCTGGAGAAAAACTTTACACCGCAGACCCTTGCTCACGTTCGCACATGCCTCGTCCCCAACTCCGTTGGGTTCGCCTTGATTCTGGCGCACGGGTACGGCGAAGGCCATTGCTCGCCCCGCCACGCCGGCTGGCCAACTCAGCGAGACGCACAGCTTCGCCCGCAGATCCCGGAAGACTCGCCAGCCCCCGGCGCGGCCCTCGGCACGCGGATCGCCGTCACTGCCAACGACGACGTGCGTCCGGTCTGAAAGTTCGTCGAGTTCAACGGGGACGATTGTTTCGAAGGGCGAGACGGGGTCTTGCGAGCCGAAGAGCCTCGACCCAGGATTCATTAGACCGCAGCAGTACGGAGACGCACAATACAGCACGAGAACGATAGGAGGTCCCATGCTCGAGGGCGGGTGCCTGTGCGGTGGTGTTCGATTCCGCATCAACGGAAGGCTCGGGCCTGCGGCTTACTGCCACTGCAAACAGTGCCAACGTGCCTCGGGCTCCGCATTCGCTGCCAACGCGCCAGCGCGAACGATCTACTTCGAACTCACTTCCGGTGACGAGCTTGTGTCCGAGTATGAATCCTCGCCCGGTAAGTTCCGATCGTTCTGTCGCCGATGTGGTTCGCCGATCTACAGCCGCCGGGACGTGGAGCCCGGAATTCGGCGCATCCGGCTCGGCACCCTTGACTCCGACCCGCAGCGGCGACCGCTGGCGCATTTTTGGGTCAGCTCGAAGGTGCCGTGGCACTCCATCGAGGACTCTCTGCCCCAGTATCCTGAGGGCTTGGTTGCCGACGGTGGGTAGCTCGGAGCCCATGCTCCGCAGGGCTCAAGAGCCCTAGCCGGCTCACCGAGACAGCCTCTCGGGCGCAGTGTGTAGGGGACCGGAGGGTCGATGATCGGGATCGGCGGGATCGGGGCCTTCTTCGTCGTCGGGCTCCTCGTGTCCCTGCGACTTCTCGGCTTGTGGCACAAGACGCGCCAGCTTCCCGAACTCACCGCGGCCCTCGGCCTCCTCGGAATTGGCCCCCTTGGCTTTTGCGTGTTGATGGGGGGGCCAATCCTCGTCCCGGGCACCCCGCTTGCCCACCTCTTCTTCGTGACCGGCCTCGCCCTTCAGGGGCTCGGCTTCCTTGCCGCTTCCGTCTTTACCTGGCGTGTCTTCCGGCCCGGTGCGCCATGGGCGCGTGCCTTCCCGATCGCCATGGCCGCCGGCCTCGCCGTCGCCCTCGTTGGCTACGCGGTGGTTCCCTCGGGCGGGTCTCACTGGCACCTCCATCTCGACATCTGGCTCAAGGTTGCCTGCCTCGCCTGGGGAGCGGCGGAGTCTCTTGGCTATTGGCGTGTGACGCGTCGGCGTGTCGCACTTGGATTTGCCGATGCACTCGTCAGCGCGAGTTTCCTGTGCTGGGGGATCGCGCTCTCGGCAGGGGCGCTCGGGTTCTTAGGAATCTACGTCGCCGTCCTCGCACTGCCACCCGGAGAGCACCTGGGCGCCGGGGTAGAGGTCGCACTCTCCCTCTGCGGGATGGTCTCGGCCGCGGCTCTGTTCCTTGCCTTCTTACCCCCGAAGGCATACGCGCGATGGCTTGCGACTCGCTCCCCCACTGCGGAGGCCCAATCCTGATGGCCGACTCCGCGGTATTTGATTTCGTGTCCGAGGAGCTCGAACGAACGACGAATCTCGACCGAATGGAGGCGCGTGGGACGCTGCGCCTTTTGCTGAAGCAAGCGCTCTTCGATTCAAAGACGCTGAACGTGAGCCAGATGCAGATGGTAATCGATCGGCTCCTGGCGGCTCACCTGTGCCGCTGCGGAGTCGAGAACCCGGAATCGGTGTGCGAGGGGCTCACGAGGAACCTGAAAGCGAAGGGCTTTGGACCGAGCGTCGCCGAGTCGCCGGACGAGATCTTTGGCCGCATGCTCCGGCGACCGGAAGCCACGCCTTTGGGCAGCGAGTCACCGCCATCGAAATAGCGCCTCCGTTTTGAAACAGCGAAAGGGGTACGGGTCCTCAACCGTCTTGGCTGAGGCACCCTTTGCAGTCTTGGCGAGCCGCCCGTCTTCCTAGAGGGGCTCTCGGCAAGGTGCCGTCAAGACGTTGCTCTGCCCCGGGCGCTGAGTCCTCGGTACCCGAAGCCGCTCCCGCTCGGTGCGTTTCAGTACCCGCCGAGGTGTAAGATCTTGGCCGGGACTCGCAAGGTGACTAAGCCCTGCGACTTCTGCTGCACTCGGATGCAAGGAGGGAACCCGTTGGGTCGCCGTGCCGAGCTCTTACGCCAGTTTTTCAAGTCGCTTGAACGCCTTGATCTTGGGGCCGTAGCGGAGCTTTGCGCCGATGACTGCATCTACGAGGACGTGCCGTATCCTGAAGCCACCGTCGTCGGACCCGCCGCGATCCGCGCCAAACTAGAGCTCGGCTTTGCGGGGCTCGAGCGCCTTCCGACGGAGATTCACGAGTTGGTCGAAGACAGTGACACCGTGCTCGTCGAGCGAACGGAAGTCTGGCATCACGCAACCGGGGAACGCGCGACACTTCGCGTTGCGGCCGTTTTCAAGTTTCGGGGCGCAAAGCTCACGCTCTGGCGCGACTACTGGGATGCCAAAACGCTGCTCGACCAGCAGCCTGCGGCCTGGTTACCCGAGGTCCCGCGCCTTGCGCACACGATATCTATTCCTTCAGCGCAGCGTGTGAAGGGTTGAGGGGCCGGCTTTTCGCGATCCCCCCACAAAAAAGAGACTGTCCTCGGGTGTCGAAGGAGGTTTGTCGCCCCCTCCGCAAAGGGACAAAACCCAAAGATCCGCGTCCGCGACTACGGCAGGTGGGGACGCGAACGTGTCCTCCACGAAGAAAGGATCCCCGGCTTAGTCGGGTTGGTTCGAAGGGTCTTCTCGAGGTTCGTCGACGCGACGGTCAACGTCCTCGTCGCGCTCTGGCGTCACCGCGCCCGGTGGCGGAATCGTCCCCGCATTCCCCGGCGTGCAATTCGACGGATTCGTCACGAGCCCCGGAAGCGGCAGTGTCGGCGGTTCAAGGAAGGCGGGCGGCCGGCGGAAGTCGAGGCAGTCAAAAAGGTCATCGGCGTTGGCGTCGCGGAACGTCAGCGCCGGCAGGTTCCATTTTTTCTCGATGAACTTCAGGATCGCAGTGTGATCCCGCACTTCGTGCGAAACATAGTCAGGCCGAGCGTACGGCGAGACGATCACCGCTGGCACGCGGAATCCATACCGATCGTACCCACCCGGCAAGTCGGGGGGAACTTGGATGTCCGGCGGAATGTCATCGGGCTTAATCGCGCGAGGCGGGGGCACGTGATCGAAGTATCCACCGTGCTCATCGTAGAGCCAGACGAGAAGAGTGCGGGGCCATGCGGGGCTGCTCAACACGGCGTTGATCACGCTCGCGGCAAAAGCCTCCCCGAGCTGGATATCCTGGGGATCCTCCTCGGATTGCGTGCCAAAATTGGGGTCGACGATCGAGAAGAACGGGAGCGTTCCGGCCGCTGCGTCGCTGAAGAATTGTGCGATGGGGCTGCGGTTTTCCGGGTGGTTGAGACCGTATTCGATAAGAACGAAGACAGAGGGGGTATCGGAGAAGTAATTCCGCCATGAGATCCCATGCGCGTCAAGCCGCTCCATGATGTTTCCGTTGGGCGGCGGCGGAGCGGACAGCGCGGCAAAGCTCGTGCTTACAATACCGGCCGCCGTACCCGCCATAAAAAACCGGCGATTGGGATAGGTCTGGCACAGCGTCGAGCTGAACCATCGGTCCGCCAGGGGAAAGGTACGCGCAAGGCCGTAGTAGAAGGGGAGATCCTCGCCCGTCCAGTAGCCCATCGCGACGGGGCCGCTGGCGAGAACGAAGCCGTCATTGCGGCCCTCGTCAAAGGAAAGGTGGCTGGCATTCCAGTCTTGACCCGGGTGCCCCTGTAGCTGACAGGCGTTGGGCATATGGAATGCGTGCACCAAGTTGCCGTTGCCGTCAGGGTTCGCAGCTCTCGGCCTGCCGTCTCGCATGCGAAACCCGTCGCCGCGGTCCAGCACGCCGAAATAGCTGTCGTAGGAGTGGTTCTCCATCATGAGCACGACGACATGCTCGATCTCGGGAAGGGTGTCGGTCCCCTCGGGTAGATGCGGGTATGGAAGCGACCCAGGCTGGCGACGCGGTCGTAAGGTCGCCCCCACTTCGCTGTACCCTCCAAGGGTAAGGCCCAGCCAGAGCGCTCCTGCACCTTGTAACAGTGCCCGACGCGAGATCCCCCGCGTCGCCATCCGGGACAAGAAGGAGCGAGCAAGATCAGCATCGTTCATGAGGCTCCAATACGCGGGATGGGTCCGCGCCGTCAAGCCAGAAATTCACTTCGAGGCGTGGCTTCGGTGAAGATTCCGGGGCGCGCGCGATTCTTGCGGCCGCCACAGTTTCCCCAATGTGTATTCCTGCATCCAAACTGGGAAACGCAGGGAGGAGCGGGAGCCTCAGAAACCCAGGAAGCGCCGGAAGTTAAGGAAGGACCTGCACCACCGTCGGGTGGGAATCGGGCTGCGCGAAGACGTTGTTTGTATGCCCGCGCGTCCGACCTCGCCGCGGGAGATCCTGGTTCTCGGGTGGGGGTGAACCTGCAACGTGCAAAAAGCGGGTGCGCCTGCTGCTTGCCTCTTCCCAAAGGCTCGGCCGAGTCCATAGCGGAGAATCTCGGGCACATTTCGACATCCCGTAGGCCCCCTGATTCGCCTTGGCCGCCCTTACACATCATGCGGTCTACGGACTCCCAAAAGAAGGCGTCGCCGAGAGCTTCCTCGTCCGACGAGCATTCACAAAATGCGTTTCCCTCGAAAAGAGATGCCGCGCGGAAGTGGCTCAAACGCCCGCGCCACTGCCGTTCGGCGTGCCGTACTTCGCCGCCTCTCCTTGGATCGTGCACTCGCTCGTGGCGATGAGCAGCTACCGCGTGCGCCTTGTCTACGTGAACTTTGCCTTGGCCGACATCGTGGGTCTCGTGGTGAGCCAGGACAACTCGTGCCGTTTCTGTTACGCGACCCAGCGCATGCTGATGCGTCTTCAGGGCCTTTCGGAGGCCCGGATCCAGCAACTCGAGGGCGATCTGCTGAAGGCGCAGTTTGCGCCGCGCGAAAAGTTGGCGCTCGACTTTGCCCGGCTGATCTCGCGTGCCAGCTCCCTCGCGTGTGGCAGTGACAAAGACCGATTGCAGGACGCTGGTTGGCCCGAGGCCGCGGTCCGAGAGCTCGCGTTCCTCGCCGCAGCGCACGTCTATTTCAATCGCATCCACACGCTGCCCGCGATTCCCCCCGAGCGCGGCGAGCGGCTGTCGAGCCACTGGAGCTTGCGCTTTCTCGCGCCCGTCGTCGGTCGGATCCTACGATCCCGGTTCGTGCGCGGAGAAGTCGAAGCCCTCCCTGCGGAGATGCGGAGCGGCCCGTATTCCTACCTCGTCCTCGCGCTCGAAGGTCTGCCCGCAGCTCGGGCGCTGCGTCGCTTGCTGGACGAGGCGTGGGCTTCACCCGTCCTCGGGCAGCGGACGAAGGCGCTGATCTTTGCGGTGATCGCGCGCGGCCTTGGCTGCGCCTTGTCGGAGCGGGAAGCCTCACGCCTCCTGCTTGAGGCCGGGCTCTCCGCCGACGAAATCGGCACGATTTTGGCGCACCTCGGCTCCCCCGCCCTCGATCCAACGGACGCGGTGATCGTTCCGTTCGCGCGAGAGACGATCCGCTACAGGCCCGCGGAGATCCAGCGTCGCGCGCGCACGCTACGTGAGCGCATGCCCGCCGGCCAGTTTCTCGAGGTCCTCGGCATCGCGGCGCTGGCCAACGCAGTGTGCCGGCTCGGCGTCGTTGCCCCGGCCGTATGACCGCCGTGGGTTGGCTTGCGGGTGGGCTCGGCGCATGTGTCGCGGTGCTTGGTGCGCTCCATCTACGCACCCAGCGAACGCTAGGTCGGGCCTTGGAGCGGCTCGAGACATCATCGGCTGAGCTCGAGCGGCTTCAGCACGCCTTCACGCGGTTTGCGCCGGAGGCGATCGTCGAGCGCATTGCTTCAAGCGGCATCCCCAGCATGGGCGAGCGCAAGGAGGTCACGGTCCTCTTCGCCGATCTCATTGGATTCACGGCGACGAGCGAACGCATCGACGCAGGTGCCCTGGTGCGAATCTTGAACGGATACTTTGAGCGGATGACGCGGGCCATTACCGCGCACCATGGTCACATCTCTACCCTGATCGGGGACGGCATCCTCGCGCTTTTCGGGGCGCTCGAATCGAATCCCTGGCAATCTGACGATGCCGTGCGAGCCGCACTCGCGATGCGGGCCGAGCTCTTCGAGTACAACCAGGAGCTCGCCGCAGAGGGTCTCCCCACGCTGGCATTCGGGATCGGTCTGCATCGCGGCACCGGAGTGGCGGGCCTCGTCGGAAGCTCTGAGCTGATGCAGTTCACGGTGGTGGGGACCGTAGTGAACGTCGCTGCACGCGTGCAGGAGCTGACTCGGCTACACCGCGTCGACGTGCTTTTGACCTGTGAGGTCAAGGCGAAGCTTAATCCGAGTTTTACTCTGCGGGCGCTCCCGCGCTCGGAGGTCCGCGGCGTTGCAGAGCGCGTAGAGACATTCGCGCTCGGCGGCGTGGACCCGGCTGCGGTCTGAGATCACTATTCCGTGTAGGTTTGAGCTGAGGAACTTCCGCTTCTGATCTTCCAGCCAGACCGTCCCGGGATCACGCCTCCGCGTCGGCGGGCTGGACCTGGCGGAAGCGCTCGACCGCATCGAGGTACCCCTCGACGAGCTCGACGATCAGCTCGCGGGAGGACTTCACCTCCTTCATGAGACCTACGACCTGTCCAACGGGATTGAAGGCGACCGACTGCGCCTTTGGGGCGTAGCGGTGGGTGCGCGCCACTGCGTCCGCAGTGACCATGAACTGCAGAGGCATCCCGAGCGGCTTCGGGTTCTCGGGATTCTCCCACGCCTCGGTCCAGTCGTTGCGCAGCATACGGCAGGGCTTGCCGGTGTAGGAGCGCGAGCGCACCGTGTCCTGGCTGCTCGCTCGAAGCAGGGAATCTCTCTGCGCGGGCGGCGCCTCGGCCTCCTCGACCGTGAGCCAGATCGAGCCCGTCCACACGCCCTGTGCTCCCAGCATGAGCGCCGCTGCCATTTGGCGGCCGTCCCCGATGCCGCCTGCAGCGAGCACGGGCAGCGGTGCGACGGCATCGATCACCTGCGGCCAGAGCACGAGGCTCCCAATTTCTCCGGTGTGACCGCCGCCCTCGGTGCCTTGCGCAATCACGAAGTCGACTCCCGCCGCCTTGTGGGCGAGTGCGTGCTTTACGCTGCCGCAAAGAGCGCCGACAAGACGACCAGACTCTTGGATCTCGCGGATCACCTCCGCCGGTGGCGTTCCGAGGGCATTGGCTACGACCCGCACCTTCGGGTGCTTCAGGATGGTTTCAACCTGCGGTCCCGCCGTGGTCGCCGTCCAGCCGAGGAGCTCGCGGGCCTTCTCGCCAGCGGGCAGCTCGGGGACGCCGTGCTCGGCGAGCAGCCGCTTGGCGAACTCGCGGTGCTGCTGCGGGATCAGCTCGCGCAGCTTCGCTTCGAGCCCCGCGGCATCGAGCGACTCACCCTTTCCCTCGTATTTTCCGGGGATCACGATGTCCACGCCGTAGGGCTTATCGCCCACGTGGTCGTCGATCCACTTGAGCTCGATCTCGAGCTGATCGGTGTTGAAACCGACTGCACCAAGCACGCCGAAGCCGCCGGCCTTGCTGACTGCCGCCACAACATCACGGCAGTGGGTGAAAGCGAAGATCGGGAACTCGATGCCGAGTTTTTCGCAAAGCGGGGTGCGCATCTTAGGGTCCTCGCGAAAGGCCATACGGCCAGGGGTTGGGCGTTGACGAGGACCGTACTGCGGAATTGAAACCTGTTCTAGTCCTGGTCGGGGGCGCGCATGGCACCCGGGGAACGAGCCGGAGGTGCGCCTCCATGCTGCCCGCGCCCCGAAGGGAGAGAAAGCTGGGCAGCTGATCCTCCCGGGCGATGCAATCGGCCACAGCCCCCCTCGGCCGCGCGGAGGCGACCCAGCCCCTGATACGCCCGAGTCCCCCCATCCCTAGGAGGAAGAGCTGAAGCCGCGTTCTCAGGAAACCTCCGCCCGCTCCCTCTTCCACCCGACGTCTTGGTTGGAAAAGTGTCATCCGTAAGAAACCTTGCCAATGCGGAAGCGCCGAGGGGCCCAGGCAACCTCGTCCCCGTTTAGGGGACTCCGACTCGCATGGACGGAGCCCTTGCGCCTCACGCCCCGCCACACATCAAAAGGCGTATGCGGGTCGCATGCTAGGCTGCATTCCATGCATTTCTCGAGCTTTGACATGCGGGATCCCGTCTTCGATGCATACGGGATCGCACTGTCCGTGCAGGTGGTGACTTTTGAAAACATCTATGGTCTCGATCCGGCGCAGACGAGTGCGCGCTTCGAGGGTCAGGCCTTCGTCGTGCGGAGCGCGGGGCTGAACTGGGCCGGCCGGTGCGAAAACGCGACCGGGGCGATCTTGCTCCGCGTCCGGCCAGAGGGTCCGGGCGAATTCGCGTTCACGTGCGCGCGAAAGCTCCAGAGGCGATTCGCTGCACAAAGCTCTTGGTGCGCGGTCTTCCCGCGCCCCTCGCATGGGTCGACGAGTCGGGCGTGCGCCCGATCGGGCCTTGGGGGGAGAGCCTCGCGTACCCGAACCGCCTTGGCGCTCCGCTCATCTGTTTGCGGGCGGGGGATGAGACGTTCGGCGTTCGGGCTGAAGACACGCGGGTGCGGGAGAAGCGCTTCGCGGCCGCCGTCGAGCGCGGGGGCGAGCGGGCCGGCCAGGGTGTTCTGGAGGTGATCTGCGAGGAGGAGGCCACGCACCGTTCCCATGAATTCGAAGCGCCTCCTTGTGTGCTCATGCGAGGCATCGCACGCGAGAGCTTGCTGGCTCAGCATGAGGCTTTCGCGAGCGACGCGTACAATCTCGTTCCTTGGGCGGCGCGTCGCAACGTCCCCGCTTGGGCGCACGAGCTGAAGCTCGTCCTTACGCTCCACGGAATGCACTGGACGGGTCGGGTCTTCCTCGACTACTCAGCGATGCAAGACGTATTGCACCTCGTGACGGATCGACTCCCCGGACGACACGTGCTGGCGTATCTCCCGGGCTGGGAGGGCCGCTACTACTGGCAGTACGGAGACTACCGACCGGACCCTCGGCTCGGCGGAGAACGCGGCTTCGCAAAGCTCTGCGAGTTCGCACGCGAACGCCAAGCGCATGTGATGCCGATGTTCGGCGGCAATTGTGTGAATCACTGGCTTCACCGCTTTCGAGACCTCGACCCGGCACCTACATGAAGAGCGCCACGGGGAACCGCTTCCATGGGAATCAGCCCGATTGGGACTACTCGCGCGCTCACGATACGGGCTGGCAGGCATGGCTCAACCCCGGACATCCGGGCTGGCGCGAAACGCTGTGCGAGCAAATTGAGGCACTGGCGGCAGGCTTCGGCTTCGACGGAGTCTTTCTCGACACGGTCCATGTTTGGATCAATGATCCGGATTGCCCCGTCTACGACGGGGTCCGCGCCCTCGTACAGCGCCTGCGCGAGCGCATCCCGGGCGTGCTACTCGCGGCCGAGCACGACTATGATGCGCTGCTACCGCTCTTCCCTCTCTTTCAGTGCGCCTATTGGGGCCGCGATCCCGGGTGGACGGCACGCTACGTCCTCGCTTCGAGCATCTGTGCGAGGCCGAGCCGGAAGGCCGGACCGGTGTGCATGAGTTCGGCGTGTGGAAAACGCGCCACCACGGACTACACAGCCGCGCTTGGCTATCTGCCCACCCTCGCGTTCCAACACGACACGCTCGAGCGTTCCCGAGCGCAGATTGAAGCAACGCTCGCCATGATCGCCGCCCGCTAGGACGAGCCTTCGGAAGCACCGAGCCGAGCCGGCGGAACCCCTTGTCCTTCCTACCCGGGCCGGCGGAGGGATGCGCCCTCCAATCGCTCGCCTCCGCGGTCGTTCGTGCGCAGCAGATCATCCACTGCGCCGAGCCGAAGCGAGGCTCCGCGAGAACGAGGCTGGGAAGTTGATTTCACTGGTAGGCTAGCAGGCGCCCTGCAATGGAGATTCGTACACTACGATCCGCGCAGAAAATACCAGCAGCCCTCATGTACCCAGGTGTCGATTCAAGAAAGCATAGGCACGGCGCTTCACATCATCCGGGAAGCTATGAGATCCGCGAAATACGATGCTCAGAAAGTCGCGGCCGGCGAAGACTCTTCGTGCCCGTGACTGGATACGACGAACCCCCTCCATTGGGAAGAGGGGATCTCTCATACCATGGCTCATCCCGAATGCACGGGGCGAAATCGAAGCCACGACATCATCGATGTCACCTACCTCCAGAAGATGGGGAAGGTACGACGCGAAATTGTGAGGGATCCGGCGCTTCTGCACGGCAGCGAGCGTGCTGAAGCCACAGGATGCGAAGGCTACCCGCACCCGTTCATCGTAGAAAGCGTGCCACAGTGCGGTTTGGCCGCCGAGCGAATGGCCGACCACTCCCAAGCGCCCGGGATCCACGCGGTCGTCGCTTCCGAGCACATCCAACGCTTGGAGCATGTCGAAGAGGTACTTGGCGGTCAGGCTCGAGCCGTGCAGGAGACAGTCTGCGAAGAGGAGAGATTCCTGCTCGCGGCCCTCGGAGGCTGCATCCCTCCGCGTGAGCGTCGTCCGCGCGTAGCGCTCTTCAAAGCCGAGATGATCTGGGCAAAGAACGACGTAGCCCCGTCGGCAAAGTTCAACCCCATAGTGGTACATGTTCTCGCCCGCGAGGCCCGCCGGCTCTGATTTTCCGACTTCATATTTTCCGGCGTGCTGATGCGAAGCGAGAATCCCCGCACGGCGCCGCCTGCGGCCGCCTGGCAGCAAGAGGAACGCGCGGACGCGCTCGCCCGGCGCAACTGCATAGGCGATTACTTCCCGAGCCCCGTAATCGGTCTTCACGCGAGCCAGAACCCGAGGCTTCGGTGGCACAGCTTGGCGTGGAGGGAAGAGGCTCAGAATCGCGGCGCGCTTTAGCACCCGGCGATAGAGACCACAGTGCGAGATAAAATTCAACGGCCGTGGCCACGGATGCTTCGCTGGCGGCGCGCCTTGCCGAGTGACCACGACGGGCAGATGGCGCGACTGGAGTGGCCTGCCGCAAGCCTCGGCCTGGGTGGGTCGCCCGGAGCTCGGAGTTGAGAGCAACGACCGACCCGGCGGAGCACATGGGGCCCTGCAGTGCCGCGGACCCCTTTAAAATCGACTGCTCCGTGGAAGGGGCCTCGCGCTCTCCTTCTCGACGGTCAGCGGCTCGGCTCAGCGGCTCGTCCCCTTCTGTGGGCGCCCCGGCGTGGGCGCCACGAGCTGGCGCTTCTCGACCGAAGGACGAGCGCTCGAGACCGTGCGGTTTCTCGTCCGCTAAGCAAAGCCGAAGAGCACATCCGGCATCATGCAGACGGGACAGAAAACACGCTGCGCATCGCTAGGGTTCTGTGGCACCCCGGGACAGCGACTCGAACCTGCGCGTAGAAGCGGAAGGGGAACTCGAGGAACAACACGAGCTTACACGACAGCGCGTTTCACTGCGCGCATACAGCGGCAGGCTGCATTTGCCCATCCGATTCGGGAAGATCGAGGGGGCTTAGTCGTCCGAGTTTTGATCTCTCACCGGGGTTGCCGCGAAAAGAGCACCTAGGGCTTCGGTAAGCACTCGTTCACAATCGAGGCAGATGACGGAACACAGCCAGTACGAGAGCCACCATACCGGCCGCGCGCATTGTCAGGATGGCTCTGAGCGTCGGAGAAGCACCCGGACCTCTTCGGGGAGTTCTGGTGTGCCTTCCGGCAGCGAGGAAGCAAGCCTCCCGAGACGAAGGAAGGTCGGTGCCAAAACCGCCATGATCGTCAGGACGAGTTCCATGAGCGCTTGCTTCGTGCCTAACCAGAGCACCCGGAGTTAGCCCCAACCAAGCGGGCTCGATTGCAGGTTCGTGGGTTACGAAGAGCTCGTAAAGCCCAGCACAGAACCACACAATGACACTCAGAAGATGGATCGTGAGGACCGAACTGCGAAGCACCTTTCCTCGCTTCCTGGAACCCAATGGACGGCGGCTAACCGCCCGCCCGTGTGACAACCATACGCCCACGGGCGCCTGGCCGACGGCGCTCCACGCCGTCGATCGAGCGGCAAAAAGGGCGTTGCGGTCGAAGCGGCCTTGCAGCCCACAGGGGTCACGCAGCAGACAAGCGCGATGTCCCTTTCCGCTGACCGAGAAAGGGTTCCCGCGCGAAATATGCCCGCCACCGAGGAGGGACTCGATTTCGCCCCTCCGAGGGTCAAGAGTGTGCTAGAAAAGCCAAACGCCTGTCTCGGTTGGAGACACTCTTAGAATGAGCGCGGGAGCCCGGGGATTCCGGTCGACAGAGACCGTCGCCGCCAGCGTGGTCGAGCGATGGAAGAGCGGTTTCATCGCCAATCCCGCTTACGACGCAGTGTTCTTCATCTTCGCCCCGCTGCTTGGCCTCGGACTCGCCTTCCTCGTGACGAGACCCGTGGGGCGCGGGCAGGCCATCTTCATCGATCCCCGGCTTGCCTACTGCTCGAGCGTGTGGACCTATGCGCACCTTTGCGCCGTCGTTTTTCGAAGCCACCTGAACACGACCATCTTCGCGCAGCACCGCGGGCGCTTCATCGCGGTTCCCCTCCTGGTGTATGCGGGCCTAGTGAGTTCGCAGTGGATCTTCGCGATTGGCTTCGTGCTCATCGTCTTCTGGGATGTCTATCACACCAGCGCCCAGAATTTCGGTTTCTGCCGGATCTACGACTCGAAGCAGGGCAACTCGCCGGAGCAAGGCCGTGCCCTGGACTTCTGGCTCAACCATTTTATCTACATCGGACCTGTGCTGGGCGGAATCAACTTGATGCCCCACCTGACGACGTTGGGCGAATTCAGATTGGTTGGCGTCGATCTGAGCGGAGTCGTCACGAAGATTCGAGACGCGCAGCCCGTGATCACCGAGACGGTGGTCATCGCGGGTCTCGTCTATCTCGCATTCTATCTCTACTCCTACTGGCAGATCAGCAGACAGGGCTACCGCGTCTCCCCTCAGAAGATCTCCCTGCTCGTCTCCACGGCCGTAGCCTCGATCTGGGCTTGGAGCCGGCTGCCTCCGGTGCAAGCCTTTTTCGTGGCGAACTTTTTCCATGCTCTCCAGTACTTCGCCATCGTGTGGTGGATCGAGAAGAAGAACATCGTTGGCGTTTTCGGCCTCGCTCGGCTCAGCTTCGGCCGGCAGATGGCGCTTCTTGGATTCATCGCGGTCGTGGCGGTGATGGGGATCGGCTACCGCACAGCAATCAACAAGGGCGTATACTGGGCGTCGCTGACCATCGTAATCTCCATGATGCACTTTTGGTATGACGGCTTCGTCTGGTCCGTGCGTAGGCACGAGGTCGGCTAGAACCGGTTCTTCGGTGTCGAAAGAAGGTCGAACCCTGCAGCCGGATTTCGCCGCGCGGACATGGAGCCCCAAAAATAACCGAACGAATGTATCGCGCCTCGCCAGCGTTTCCTGCCGATCGTCAGCACCAACGAGCCCGAAGAGCTTCGAGAAAATCCAGCCGCGGTTGATAGTCGGCGGCGGTTGCCGGTTCAGGCAGCGAGCCTGGACACCGACGACCGGCCGCGCCTCGAGTTTGGCCTAATCCGTGCGTCGGCGCGTCGCCTCCCAGAAGACGTACCCGCCCATCTGGTGATCCGGGGGAGCCAAAGGGCGTTGGCGAATGCGCGACTTTCGCTGTGATCGGACTGATCCAATGCCCATTCCCTGTCCGATCCCGGCCCCAGCAGGGCGCTTGCCAGTGCCGCCGGTGGTTTGCTGCACAGGGAGGCCCTCGCGGCCTTTGTGGTTCATATTCCAGGACACACCGTCTTGGCTGCCCCCGTTTCTGCCGCGCCTCGTGTTCACCTTCCCACGTGCACCCGTTTCGGCTGCTCGCGATTTTGTGAAGCGCGCTACTCCCACGAGATGGCCACGTCAGGGAGAGCGGGAAATCGTTGCAGGATCCAGAAGGGGGATCTCGACCTCGGCGGGAGGTTCGCCAGTGAGGTCCGCCGGTCCCATGGCTGCATAGGCCGCGAGCAGACGGCCACCGCTTCCAAGGATGTCGTCCGCCAGCTGAATCATCCGGCGATTCGGCATGAAATGGGGCCCGGCGCAGCGCAGAACCCGAGCCGCCTCATGTTCGTGGCCTGGTGCCAGAGTCACCAGCGTGATGAGCGCTGCGGCTGGCGAACGGCTCACACCCGCGATGCAATGAAGCAGAAGCGGACCATCCTTCGGCTGCCAGCCGCGGATGAAGTCTATCAGCGTCTGAATGTGTTCCGACTGGGGCAGAATGCCGGCGTCATCCGACTCCGTGATATCGTGAATCAGGAGGCGGAGGTGACGGTCGGGATCGACCCCGGAAGGCGTGCGTGGCTGCTCCTCCATCGGCACCAATGAGATCAGGGCGCTGGGTTGGATTCGTCCTGCCACTTTCGGGAGATCGTTGATGTTGGTGACATAAAGCTTGGTCATCGCAGTTTCCCTCATGCGCGTTGTCGTGGCACCCCGACCGCAGCCCTTCCACGGAGCCGCCTGCACGCCGGGCGTTCTCCGCGCTCAACCGTAAGAGGATACCTCCTCCGCTGATCGTGAAAGTTGTCGCCTGCGCGCGCCTAGCCTGATCTTCCCACTCTTTCCCGTCGTTTCCCGGAAATTCCCTGCGGACCGGTGCAGACCCAGTGCTAAGCGCTCAGTACTGACGTGCTCAGCCGGTCGCCCACGACGGAACCCACCCAGACGGCACCTCACGCACCTGTGAAAGCCACCGCGTCCGTGTAGGTCAACGGGCTGTGCGAGGCTCTTACTGAACTGGGTTTTATTGGGGCTTGGCCTCAGGGCCATCCAATTCGAAGTTGTGAAGCAGGAATACATCAGCTGCTTGAATCACTACTCCAGGGGACGCGGAGACAGCCCACCGCTACTCGACTTGGCACTTCGACTGTACTCCGTCTGAACAGTCGTCACCGGTGCGCAGCTCCGCGTCATCTGTTGCTCGCCTCAACAACCGACAATGAGGCATCAGCGGACTTAGCTGGCGTCCCCAATGGAGTTCGAACCCAGACGGGACAAGATCAAGTGGTCGAAATCCCTAAGGCCGGAGCTCCTCGAAACTTGTCGCCAGCTTGTCACCAAGAAGAGGTCGGTCGCGGGCAGCCCCTCCCGCTATCGGGCGCTACGGTAATCCCGCGGGGAGAGCCGGCTCGAGGGCAGTCCATAGCGGGATTCCCTCGATCCAGAACTGGTCACGCTGCAAACTGTTGGCGTGCTCCCCACTGAACAGCGCCGCGGGTTCGCCGAGGACGGTTACCTCCACATCCCCGGCGCCCTCGCCCCCGATGTGGTGGACGCCATGCAGCGCCGCGTCTGGCACCGCCTGGCGCACAACGGTGCAGACCCCAATGACCGGAGCACTTGGAGCCCCGAAAGGGCGACGAATCTCAAGGCGATCCGCACTACGGATCCACTCCCCGCGGACAGCCCTGTGGTCCGCGGGATACTCGATGACGTGTTCGGAGAGGGTGCATGGGCCGCGCCCAAGCACTGGGGCCAAGCGCTGGTCACGTTCCCGAGCACCAAGGACTGGACGGTACCGACACGGGTCTGGCATCTTGACTACCCGTACTGGTTCCCGCCCGATGCGGTGTGGGGCGCGAACCTGTTCCTGTTGGTCTCCGACGTCGCCCCGCGCGGCGGTGGCACACTCGTCGTCAAGGCATCACATCGAGTGATCGCCCGGTTCGTTTCCAGCGTTGACGGACTCACCACAAAGAAACAGAAGGTTCTCCGTCAGCAGTTCGATGCCCACCACGAGTGGTTCCGGAACCTAACCCGTGATTCACGCGATGATCGGATCGAGCGCTTCATGGGTAGGGACACAGACGTCGACGGGATCGCGGTCCGGGTCGTCGAGTTGACCGGGCAAGCTGGCGACGCCGTCCTCTGCCACCCCTGGATGGTCCACGCGGGCTCACCCAACGCCCTGAGCGAGCCGCGGCTGATGCGGGCCTGTCGCGTTTACCACCGCGCTTTCCTCGCCTTGCGGCACTCTCCCGAGCCCGACAAAAGCTGAGACCAAACCCGCTCGACTACCCGTCGCTTCACGCGCCTGGAGCCCCAACTGTTTGGCTGTACAAGCGCGTTGCGCATCTCAGCCTAACAATTGACCGCATGATGACCGCTGGGTTGCCTCGCAGACGGATGCTCGGAGGCGATGAGCACCCTCGTCAAGAATCGATCCTTCCCGTCAATCTTCTTCTGGCCGGCAATGGCCACTGAGATAGAGTTCGCGCATGCCGGATCTCGATCCCGTGTATGCGCCTGTGGCGCCGTCTCGGGAACTCGCACCCGATCCCGAGGCCGACGCGCACGCGAGTACCATCCGCGGGGAGGGCTTCGTGGTGCTTCGCGACCTGCTCTCGCCCGCAGAGGTGGTCGCGATGCGCTCCGCCCTCGCGCCCTATTTGCAGGGGAAGCTGATGGGTCGCAACGACTTCGAAGGCTTCCACACGGAGCGCGTCTACGCGCTCCTCGCGAAAGAACCGGCGCTCGCCCTGCTGGTCGAGCATCCACGCCTGCTTGCGATCGTGGACCGGCTCCTCGCACCGCACTACCTGCTCTCGGCGTTCCTTGCGATCCACGTTCATCCGGGCGAGACGCCGCAGGGCTGGCACTTCGACGACGGTGGTTGCCGCGCGCCGCGCCCACGTCCAATGCACGGCGTCTCCGCGATCTGGGCGCTCGACGAATTCACGGCGGAGACCGGCGCCACGCAGGTGATCCCACGGAGCCACCTCTGGGGAGACGATGCGCCCGCACCGAACAGTGCCCAGGCCGTGTCGATCTGCATGTCCGCGGGCTCGGTCGTCGTGTTTGCCGGCACCCTCCTGCACCGCGGCGGCGCGAGTTGGGGCGGTGCGACCCGTCTCGGCGTCACGTCCCAGTACTGCCAGCCGTGGCTGCGCCAGCTCGAAAACATGGCGCTCGCGGTGCCGCCTCACCTGGCGGGCGGCCTTTCCCCCCGCGTGCAGGAGCTGCTCGGCTACAGCATCGCCGAGCCTAGCTTCATGGGATACGTGAACGGCCTCCACCCGAAGCGCCTGATCGACCCCGACTATGCGCAGAAGAAGAGAGCGAAGCACGGGTAGAGCTTCGAACCGGCGTCGGAGATGGACACCGGATACCGGGATCGATGCCGATAACAGATTTGCCCAGGGCAGGTCGTTGTCAGCGCTTGATTCACGCTGAGAAGAGAGGTCGTTTCTCCTTCGCGAGCCGTTCGAGCCACATGATGGCGTGCTCTGGAGGAGGGAGGACGGCAATCTCGTCCCGCATGCGTGCGGCAGCCTGTCGATACGCTGGGTTTTCCAGCACACGCGATACGGCCTCACGCACGGCTTGAGGCGTAGCCGCCACGGCGTCGAGCACCTGCGCGACACCGAGCGCCGCGCAGCGGGCCGCGTTCATCGGCTGGTCGGCGCCCATCGGGATCAGCACCATCGGCAGGCCATGCGCCAGCGCGCCCATCACGCTGCCTGAGCCGGCGTGCGAGATGACCAGATCGCAATGGGGCAAGAGCACGGCTTGGGGGATGTACCGCTCGATGTGGACGTGGGTGGGTTGCGGGCCAAACTCTTCCGGATCGATGTCCCGGCCCACCGTCACAATGAGGTTGACCCGGAGGTCACGCAGTCCCGCAAGCACGCGATGAAAAAGATCACCCGACTCCATGTTGTAGATGGTGCCTAGCGTGAAGTAGATCGTCGGCGCGGTGTCCAGACGTGTGATCCATGGGGGTACGGCATCGTTTCGCGCAGCGTCGCGCGTAAGCAAACGCACTGCGTGCGCAGTGGCTGGCAACGGGAAGGCGGGATCGCGATAGCTCGGCGGGAAGGGCGACAGGACAAGATAGCGGTTGGGCATCGCGAGATCGGGGTCGGGCGGCAGACCGTGCTCCGCGCGCACCTCGTTCAGCGGTTCAGCAACGACATCAGATCGGAGGAAGGAGCCCGCTGCGATGACGAGCACGGTTGCACTGGGCAGCGCGAGCCGCTCAGCAACGACCATGGGCCCGAAGTCCAGCTCCTCGGATACCATGAGGTCGGGCCGCCACGCGGCGCACAACGGGAGGATGTCCGCCGCCCGTTCGCGTGCAATGCGACACCCGAAGCCCTTACCGACGGCCAGAATATCCCGCTCCAGATTGACCTCAGCCAGCGGAAGTCGCTTCGGCGTAAGGCCGACATCCGACCCTGCGGCAAAAGCGGGGAACCCAAGGGTCTCAACCTCCGGGATCATCCATGGCCGACCGGCCAAAGCGACAGTGTGGCCCGCAAGCTCGGCGGCGCGGGCGATCGGGAGGAGTGGCTCCAAGTGACCGCTGCCACCTGCGAATGTGAAAAGCATACGCACAGCGATGTCCAGCCCGTCTGTTCCTCTTCGTGCGCACCGAGTAGCGATGCCACATGCCGGTAACCGACGCACAAGGCGCTGGGCTCCTGAACTCCCATTCAGATGCCTGTATCAAGCGTGGTCGTGCCATTTGACCGTCCAACGGATTATTCGCTGCTGGCCGCCGTATCGCAAAGTTCGACCGACGGGCGGCCGCCGCTGACCGTGCGCCCGGAGGGCCGGGCGTTCGGCTCCAGCTCATGTTAATCAGCGACATGCTTGGTGAGCAGCCGCCGTTGGTTGCTCCCGAAGCCGAGTGATTGAGCCGCGAGGTTTCCTGGAGATGCGAGGATTCTTCGAACTCTACGCGGAGGCGTGCCGATGTGCAGGCTCCACGATTCCCTGGTCGCGCGTGAGCGCCCACTCGGGCCGCAGTCGATCGAGCACTTCATGGCGCCCCAGGCACGCCCTGTTCGATAGCGATTCATACTGGCCTCATGAACCCGCTGATGAGGGATGGAAAGGCCGCACCCAGGCTGCCCCCGTGGCGCCTCCCGGCTCTATCCGGCTCCAACCGTAGCTCGCACCAGGTGGCGGTGTCCCGGATCTAGTGTTCTCTTGAACAGCGGCGCTCTAGGCGACCGGCAGGCCCTGGTTCTGGCCGCGCCGCTCAAGCGGTTCTCCTCGTCCACCGATGACGAACCAATTCGGAGGGGGGTGTAGATGAAGACCCCGAGTATCAAGGGCAGCTTCATGCAGCTGCTCGTCGCATCGGTCCAGGAACGCATGAAGCGGGGGCGCATCACGCAAGGCGACCTCGAGGCTGCGCTCACCCCGGAGGACCTACGGATCCTCGAGGAGCCAGTTCGACCCGGGAGCTGGTACCCGGTGGCAACTGAGGACCGGCTGCTGCGGCTCCTGATGGCGAAGGAAGGCCATGGCAACGTCGAGTATTTGATCGAGGCGGGGCGTCTCAGTGCGGACCGGGTCATCGCCTTGGGAATCTACGACCAACTCAAACCCGAGAATGCGCAACGTCTCGGGGACCGCTTCGGCCCCTTCCTGAACACGTTGGCCGCTGCTGCGCACAACTTCACGCGGTGGCGATTCACTGGAACGATGGAGCGATTCCGCATCGAGGTCACGGAGGCCGCAGACTATCCGGACGCTGTCCGATATACGGGGCAGGGTTTCATCGAGCGCTGTTTCGCCTATACCACAGGACGTCGGGTGACTGTGACAAGCACGCGCGAGGCTGTGGATCGAGTGGTGTTCGAAGGCAGAAGCGAGCCCGTCTAGAGCGGTACTCGGCCTCGTGGTCACTGCTCCGCCACCGATGCTGCCCACAGGCGAGCGACACTTCAAGCCGAAATCCGGAGCTCCGACATCGACACTCGGCGCCCTGCTGTCGCCACGGTTGGCGCGGCGTCTGCTCGAGCGCCGTGGGCCCTTGTAGTCGCGCATCCTGAGGGGCGCGGCGGGAAGCAGCTCTCATCACGCCGCGCTGGGCTGTCGCGCGAACCGTGTGTGGGTGGGTTGGAGCTTTCGAGCTGAAGAGCAGTGTGGCTCTTGAGAGCGGAGTCCACAGGGGGAGTGGTTCCGGTCTCCGCGCCGAAGGCGCCTCCTGCCGCCGCTCGACGGCCAGGTGATTGTCAAAGAGCGGAAACCCCGTCCTGGCGCGCTGAGCAGCAATCCGATCGTGTGCTTCCCCCAGGCCGCTGGCCCGTGAATGAAGACGACGAGGATCTCGTTTCCCTCGCGTGATCGACTCTTTCGTCAGAGCGGGTCGAGGCGAACGACGACCGTACGTTCGTTGTCGGGGCTGATGAACCGAACCCAGCGGTCGGCCAGGCCGTATTTCTCGCCAAGAAGCTGGTCGATCCGAGGATGGAAGCCTGGAACCGCGTGCGCGCGGTACCGGCGGCTCTGGTCGCCGCGCTCGAGCTCGACGACGGGATCTCCTTCGAATCGCTTCAACCAGGCGCTGCCGCCGCTGTGGAGCCACGACGAGCCGCCGTCGTCGACGATCCAAAGCCGCGTGTCCTGCCAACTGCCGTCAGGACGCTGCGTGCGCAGCGTGACGACCTCGCGCCCGATCTCGATGAAGGCCATGTGCGCGGCCACGACGACCACCGCGAGGACGACGAGGATCGCGGCTCCGACGAGCAGTCGCTTCATACTTCACGGACCGTACCACGGCCGCCGTCCGAGCAGGCGTTTCGCCGCCGAAGCGCCTCGTCAGGTGGCGCGTCAGCGAGTGAAGGACCCGCGAGCGGAGCGTTGCACCGTTGCGGGGATGGGCAAGCTCGTGCGAAGGTGGACCGGCACCGGGGGAGACGCGCACCCTCGGAGGGTGAACTTTCTGGATTCACTCTCTGCTCTTCCATTTTCGGCAATCTGCATCCCCGGCTTGGTACGCAAGGCTGACCTCTAAAGCACCCTTCGAAGCCAGGGGACTGCCAGTAGGCCCTGAGCGGTGAGCCAACTGAATAGAGTCGCTCCCGTGAACACGACGAGGAATTTCAAACTGGCGTGGACTTCCGAGCCCACCAAAGCCCGCTGCAGCCAAAGCACATATACGTAGTGCACGAGGTAGATGATGTAGGCCGATCTGGAGAGCGAATCCATCCAAGGTCGCCTCGTTCGGACGGCGCCGCGAAAGAGAGCAAGAAAGGCGAAGCAACTCGCGACACAACTGACGACCCAAAGGACGGCTCCGATCGTGCCGCGCTGAAACGCAGTCAGGGCTCCTGCCGCCGCAAGTCCCATCGGCAGGAATACCAGCACGTTGTATGCGACGAAACACGTCGCGACCCACCATCGCCAATGGCGCGCCAGGCTGCAGTCCTGAGCTAGAAGCCCGCGCTCGAGATCATCGCGTCCGAGCCAGGCGCCGGAAGCGAACCAGACCAGGTAGAGACCGAAGCGGCTAAGCTGGAGATAGAGCGGTGGTATAAGGAACGCACCCCAGGTATGGAATCCAAAGGCCTTGAGCGCCGGTAGGTAAACTGTGGCGCAGAGGCCAAACATCGCCGCGGCGGCGAGCAGCGGCTCGCGCTTGGTCCAGATGAGTGGCACGGCACCGATGCGGCGGGGCCATGCGATGAAGAAGCCAGCCGCCAGAGTGTCGAAGAACAACAAAAGCCAGATGAACCATAGGGGGCCCGGCGGCCATCCGTCGGTGGTGATGTTCTGGCGCCAATAGGCGAGATACCCTGCATCATGCCCGGTGAGCTGCCAGGAGGCGTAGTAGGCAAGCGGCATGAGCAGAAGAACGCCGGCCGCGAACGGTGCACCGAGCCGGAGGAGCCGACCGCGCAGGAAGACAAGAGCCCTGGAGCGCCGTAGCGAGGGCCAAACGAACAACCCCGAGATGAAGAACATCAACGACATGAAAAACACGTCATTGAAGTTCTCGGCGTAGTCGAAGAACCGCCAGCGTGCCAGATCGACAACCGGCTGGGCGGCGAGATATCGTGCGGGGTCGAAATGCGCGAAGGTGGTGTAGGCAAGGCAGCTGTGATGGGCAACGACCATCAGGACCACCGTAGCCTTGAGGTAGTCGAATGCGACGTCCCTGGGGCGCGCGGCGAGATCGGAAGCGGAATTGAGGGCGGGTACGGCGGAGATCGAGGCCATTGAGGGAGGCTATCCGGGAAAGAAGCAGGCGTTCAAGTTAGCTTCCGCTCTGACCTGAGTTGGGAAGAGCAAACCTATGGCCGCAATCGTTGTCACGCCCGCAACGGTGCGGCCGAAAGGTAGCTTTTGCATCATTTCTATACCGAGCTGCGACGGGACGCTCCTCCACTCCAACAACTTCCGAGATCGAGTCTTCCGCCGAATCGTCCGGGAGGCGCTTGAGGCCTCATCGCCGCTTCACGCCTCACGGCCTGCGCCGCACCTTCGCAAGCCTGCACCTCGCGCGAGGGACGCCCATCAAGTGGATCTAGGGTCGAGGCGGCCGGGCGAGCGCCAAGCTCGTGCTCGACCTGTACGGTCACTTCCTGCCCAGCGAGTATAGCGGCTTCGCCGACGCCCTTGGTGCGACAAATCTCGGGTCGAGAAAGCCTCTGGCCGCACCCCAGGCGTACCCTGACTCTCGGAGAGCGCCGCGTGACACGGGCGCGGGTACCAAAAAATAAGAAGACCGCGACGTTCGGTGGCGCCCCGGGCAGGATTCGAACCTGCGACTTTCAAGCTGGACTTTAGAAGTTCTCGATAGTTGCGCAGCAAGTTGCTTGTCACCGGGTCGTCACCACCTCTCAGAAAGAGAGGCAGCGGTGCGGGCCGCATCCCAACGTCTCGCGGAAGCCCAAGACGCATTGACGCTTGAGCGCGAGTACCTGACCACTATGCGCTTCGTGCGCTCCCTGGCCGCCCTGTTCTCCAAGAAGCCATGTGCAGAGCAGACGATCGACAGGACCACTCTGCGCCGCTTGTAGCTTGAGGCCCGAGAGGAGAACCCGAAATGACGCTCTTATTCGAGCAAGCCCGCGACCTGATCACGGCGACCCGTACACGCCGCCGCTACTCGCACAGCCTGCCCGGCTATTTGTGCTTTGTGCTTGGCCTCTTCGTGTTCGTCCCGACGGCCGCGCTGCTCGGCACGTGCGGAGCTTGCGCGCTTGCTATCGGCGGCGCTTCTACCCTCAGGGCGACGCACGGCAAGGTCGGCCCGAGCTTCTCGGCGATTCCGGTGCCCGTGAAGTCGTGCGGGGCGATGACGATGGACGATGGCTGGGTCTTTACGCTGCCGTGCCACTAACGGTCTTCCGATGGCGGCGACATCGAACCTTTTCTCTGCGATTCAATCTGAAATAATGGCCAACAATATGAGGAAGTATGTCCAGATCACGACCCCGAGAGTTCCGGTGAGTACCAGGGCAACCGTGATCATCACTTTCTTGAACCCGGACGTAGAGGCTCTCCAAGCGGGCAAGAGGGTGACGGGTCCTATCAAAAGAAGAAAGAGCGCAAACGAGACCGTTCCTAGGGCCGCCGCGAGCCAAAGGACGGTCATATGGTGATATTGCCGGCCCGGCTGAGCCGCCATCCAGACTAGTGTCAGGACTCCGATCGATGCTAACGACCACGTTCCAATAAGGACGCCAGGCGATAAGAACCGGAAGCGTTGCATTCGCCAGCACCTCTCCATGGTCCCGCTGCGAAACGCAGGCCGAAACCGGGCAGATCGCGAGAACGCTTCACCACCCGGTGCGGCCTAGCGTCGCCCGCTCACGTCCCCGCCCCTTGGTCTGCGGGGGTCGTGGTGCGCGGCGCTTTTTCGTGTGCGCGTGCGCGCGAAGTTCGTGGTGCTGTTGGGGAGGGGAGGTGTGCGAACGTCACCGCCATCAACACGGCCGGCCCCTCCGGGTCCAAAGCTCGCAACTGTCTACGAAACCCACGTAAGTCCTGAGATTCATCATTCGCGCACAGCGAACGCGATATACGATAGGAGAGGAGCGAGCTCATCGAGCAGAAGCGATACCGGCTCCTTCTCCGGATCTACAAGCGTCCGACAGAACTCCCAGTCGTCGTGCAGGCTCCCGATGGTGGGTTGGCGAGGCGCTGAACCCATTTCGTAGCGCCATTTTAGAGGAATCTGATAGTAGTAATCTTTCTCCACTACAAGAACGTCTGACCCCAGTTTGTCCTGCGCATGATCAAGGAGTCGATTGACTACCCGTCGAAGATCTCGGAGATCAATCTCGAAGGCCATTTCTTCTCTCGCAGTCTTCAAGTTGCTTTTCGAACCCGTCGATTTGCTTTAACAGGTTTTTGAATCCGTCCATTAACAACACGTCTTGACTTACTCCCGAATATTGGGCTCCGGGCGAACTGCCTCTCGCAGAGGCCATGAATTTGCGCACGCCAGGAACAGCCCGGCGAGCAAGATTGAAAGCCTCATAGCGGAGACATCGGCCACGCGGCGAACCGGATTGAACCCCGAAGGACGTGTCACAACGCTATGAAGTCACGCTCTCCGAGCGAGGGACCTTGGCCGAATTCCGCCTGCGGGGGTCGTCGTTTGCGGCCCTCTTGCTTCGTCGCCTCGCCGCGCGGGTGCGGCCGGTGGTCGAAGCGGCGCCGTTTCTCGATGACCTCCAGCCTCGCCCAGGTTCTGCCGAGGCAATGTAGACGGAATGACCTGCCCGGTGATTCTCGGACCGACTGATTCTTGAGAAAATGGCTTCCGAGGGGAAGGAAGCCATGAAGAAGAGCCGGTTCACGGAAGAGCAGATGGTGAAGATCCTGCGTGAGGCGGATCGGAGCCCAGTGCCGGAG
>DATGZK010000085.1:0-25277 GCA_035489755.1 Myxococcota bacterium | reverse complement strand
ACGCGGTGAGGTCGTAGTGGGCGACCGCATTTTGAGCGTTCAGACGGGAGACACCGTATTTGTGCCGCGCTGGACCTTCCACCAGAGTTGCAACAAAGGCGATGAGGACTTGGTGCTTCTTGCCATCACCGACTTCGGCCTCACCAGCGCGGTTCTCGGCGATTACGACCGCGGGACCCGCCTTAGGCTGGGTGGTGAGAATGCTGAATACGCGGCGAGCGCGGCAGCCGGTTAAGATCGCTGTTACTCGTCGAGTCACCAGCTCCGGAACGGGGGTCGAGCTACAGCACGGGCAGGACGGAAACCCCGCCAAAGGAGCACCACTCTCATCTTGATGATCGTCGTGGCCGTGGAATCACGAAGCGAGCCGCTCCTTGTGGGTGGCGGGCGATTGCCGTATCTGTCGAGCGTGCCTCCGTTCCGGAGAGAAGAGGCGGTGCGAAGGCTCAGTTTTCCATAGCCAAGGTTCGCATCCAAGACCCCTCGGGGCGTGAGGGAATCCTTCCCCGTCGCGGCGCGTTCGAATCTTTCCTCAGTTCCAGACGTATAAGTAGATGAGGGATAGCCATGAAAAGGGCGGCGCTCGGAGTCTCTCTTGCTCTTTTGCTATTGCTCGTGCCGTCACGGAGCCAAGCCTGGGGTCACGGTGGGTTTGGCGGTAACGGCGGCTTCCACGGTGGTTTTCACGGTCACGGCTTCGGCCATGGCTCTGGTTTCCGTGGCTTTGGCTTCCGTGGCCCGCGCGTTGTGATCGGCCTCGGGCCGGCTTTCTGGTGGGGTTCCCCTTATGCAGGGCCATGGTACTACCCGCCGTACTATGGATACGCGGCCCCCGCTCCGCCCGTGCAGCCCTATTGGTATTACTGCCAGAGTGCCCGTGCGTACTACCCGAATGCCCGAACCTGCCCAGAGCAGTGGGTGCAGATCCCGGCCGCTCCAGAATAGGGCGCACGCGATCGTACTCGCTGCGATCAAGCGATGTGCGTTACGTGACGAGTCGGCGCGCGAAACTGCACCCCACTCCGCGTCAGGCGCAGGTCTCACCGCGGGCGGCAATCGATGAAGGAGCGCAGGTGGAGTCGATCCCGCATAGAAGGGAGTCAAGAGCGCCTCTTTGGCTTGCGACGGTGCTTTCGCTGGTCTGTCTGGGCTTCGGACCTTGTGGACGGATCCCGGGAACACGACTTTCTGGGCAAGAGGTGACGCAGCCGGTCACTGACTGGTCGTTCGTCGAGCAGATACCTGAGTGCCAGATCGAGGTTCGACCCTCAGAGCCATACTCGATCAATGCCATGTGTTTCCCAGTAGGTGGCGATCTCTTCGTGGGATGCATGCGCTGCGCCGGGAAGCGGTGGCCGACCTACCTCCAGAGCGATCCTCGCCTACGCGTGAAGCTCGGTGACCGCATCTATCCGCTTCGGGCCACGCGAGTGACGGATCCGGTGGTGATCCAAGGGGCATGGGAGCAGAGGTCGCGGCGACGTCTGGCTGGCCCACCCCCGCCGGTTCCTGCTGACTACTGGCTCTTTCGTTTCGGTCCGCGCTGAGGGCGCGGTCCGCTCTGCGATTCTTCCCGCGCGCCCACGGACCTGCTGCGTATGCGAGAGGAAGTTGAGGTCCGCAACCGACCCACAGCTTCGACGCGTCCCGACCCAGCACGAAGGAGCGGCGACGTCCAGAAACCTATCCGTCACTCGTCGAGCGAGATCGGTTGGGAACGAAAAGCTGGTAGGGGAGCAGTGCGGAGTGCAAAGAAGAGCGGAAGCCCGCAAGGGGAACAGTGATGGCACTGACTGGCCAGAGTTCCTCCACAACCACACGCCAGTTAGAGCGCCACGGATCGTCCCACGAACCAGAATAGGCCGAGCGCGCAGAGCGACGCCGACAGGAGATCGAGCGCCAACCGCGGCTCGCGCAGTCCCAAGATATGCCGCGCAGCATAGGTTCCCGCACCCCAGAGGCTAGCGACGATCATGAGCTGACCGACCTCGACACCTAAGTTGAAACCGAACAGCGCGCTCGCCAGGCGGCCCGGCGGTAGTCCAACATCGAGCAGGACGCTGGCGAAGCCGAAGCCGTGTACCAGGCCGAAGAGGAGCGTGAGCAGCGGGCGAAGCTTGGTAGCCTGCTCGCGGTCCTGCGTGAGGGGAAGGTAACAGACCACGAAGAGTGCCAGGCCGAGGGTCACAACGAAGGGCAGGCCTGCGCCGATGGCGCTAGTCGCTAGCCCTAGCACGACGACGGCACCAGCTACGACGAACGAGAGACCCTGCTGCGCGTGCGCGCCTACCCCGACGTTCTCCGCGGCCACGAGCGCGATAGTGAAACCGATCAGCGCTTCTACGACGGGAACTTCCGGCCGCACGACCCCGAGCACCGCCAGTGTGAGCGTGAGACTGTGACCGACCGTGAAGCCTGTCACGAGGAACGCGACATCTCTGAGCCGGCGGCACAATAGAAGGAGCGCGAGGAGGAAGGCTACGTGGTCGGCGCCGGTCGCAATGTGCTCAATCCCCAGCACGACATAACCACCGAAGGACGCTCCATCGTTTGTCGGCGTTCCCCCGTCGCTGCCCAGCGTTCGATCGCGCTGTCCATCCTTGAAGATTTCCTCCACTGCTGGAGCATCGTCGATGCGGATGCGTGCGTAGTGCAGATGCGCCGGCAGCACGTCGAAGAACGTGTTGTTGACGATGCGGAGTGCCCCCCGCGGCGCGCAAGCGAAACGGAGCTCCATCCGCAGGTAGCCAGAGCGTGCCGCCAGGGCACGGGGCTCCGAGGCAGTACAGCTGACGTTTGCTCGCGTCACAGAGAGCCGCCCCGAGAGCTGGGCTCGCAGGACGCCAGCCAAGTCTGTCGCCTCGCCGGCGCTGGCCGAGAGCCGAGCGACCTCGAGGGCGGGCACGCTGAAGACCGCCACCACGTCGCCCGCGCGCACGTCCCAGGTGGAAAAGGATTGGCTCCGCGTGTGGGCGCGGGCGGGCGAACCTACCGAGATGGTGGCCAGCAACGCGACCCCGGCGACGGCGAGCCAGGGAGCGCGCGCTCGACGCATCACGGCGTCGCCTTAGGCGCACGCTCGATGCGAGCGCGCTGGCGCAGGTCGGCGAGGTAGGCGCGCAGGGCTTCTGCCCGAGCCCGCTCGGTCCAGGCGTTCTCGAGCTGCGGACGCACGGCGTCGAAGGGCGGCGGCTCTACGTCTGGTGCGCTGTGCCGTCCGATGGTCTCGTCGTAGAGTGAATGGAGCTCGCCCTCGTTCGGCGCGCGACTCGCCCCGTCAGCGACCGCGGACTCAACCATCGAGCCGAGAATGGCGTCGCGCACTCCCCGATCCGAGTAGACCAGCCCGGAGGCCACCGCGTGCTCCGCCAGAAGCTCTTCGTCCACGAGACGCCGCAGCACGCGTGCTCGGTCGGCCGGCGAGGGCGGCTCGCGCCGGTCGCCGGCGACCATCTCGAGCGCGCGGGAATACTCCGCCTCGAGCACAGGGGTTCCGTTCACGAGCGCGATGGCGCCGGGCGGCAGCGCGGTTCGATGACCACCCTCGCGGCCCGAGACGATGCCGGCGGTGATACCGCACAGTGCACTTAGGGCGAGGATCAAAAGCGCGCGTCGGTCCGCACGCGAGTTGAGCGTGTCCGGTGCGGTGACGATCACGATCGCGGAGCCCCCTCGCTCAGAATGATCGTCGCGCGAGCGCGAAGCCGGTCAAGGAGCGAACGCAGAGCCTCATCTCCCCTTCTCCGCAGCAACTCTGTCCGCACGCGCTCGCGCACGGTCTCGAACACTGGCGCTAACGGCGTCTCCTCTTCGGCGAGTTGCAGCACGTAGATTCCGCCCGGTGTCCGAATCGGCCTCGAGACGCCACCCGGAGAGAGGGCGAGGGCCGCCTGAGCAAGCGCAGGGCCGATTTGGCGACGCAGCGCAGCCTCCGGCTGAAGGACCTCTGGCGCGCAGATTCCTTCCCCAGCGCTAGAGTTCTGCGCGACGAGGGACACTTCGCGACCGGCGGCGATGTTTTCCGCGGCCTCTTCGGCGCGCCGCCAGGCGCTACCCGAACCGTCGTCGGCGCCGAAGGTGAGGCACCTGACACGAACGCGCCGAGGAGACGCAAAGACTGCGCGATTCGCGTCAAAGAACGTCTGGATCTCGCGCTCGGTGGGTACCTGCGAGCGCGCCTCGCGCACCGCGGCGTCGATGGCGGCGCGAACGAGTACTTTGCTTACGCTCCGGTCCGATGCGATCAGGTCCACCTCGGCGGCTCTCTGGACGAGAATCTCCTCGTCGATGAGTCGCTCGATCACCTGCGTCCTCGCGGCTGCGGTTGCCCCCGGCTCTCCGTCGACATCGATCCGGCGAAGCGCCTCTCTCACCTGCGTCTCGAGGATGGGGCGGCCGTTCACCCGGGCCACAACCCCGGTGGGCCAGCGGTTCCATGGTCGAGCGGATGAGAACGCGCCCGAGAGGGCGAGACCCAGACCCACCGCGGCACCCGCTACTCGAAGACGTCGGGAGGTCTTGGGATGGGGTACCCGCATCAGCTCCATTTTGTCGCGGCCTGAGGGGGCTCCCGAAAAAAACATACTAGCAGCGCGAGACCAGAGCATTCAATTGCGCCCACGCGAACGCCAGGTCGGGTATAAGTTGTCAGGGCCAGCTGAAGGAGGGCGAGATCGTGTCGAGGCTACGGCGTGTCGTGCTGATCGTGCTGGGAGTGGCGTTCCTCCCCGCGGCCTACGTGCTTGGCGCTCGCCTTCATTGGTACGGTGTCCACCAGGGCCCGGGTGAGATCACGGACAAGCGCGTTCCCGCAGCCGTGGTGGAGCAGCGCGCCCAAGCGCAGCAGCGTGCGGCGGCGGCGATTACCACCACCCCCGCGAAGGAGATCCTATTCGGCGATCTGCACGTCCACACGACCTTCTCAACCGACGCCTTCCTGTGGAGCCTGCCGATGGTGAATGGTGAAGGTGCGCAACCGATCGCCGACGCCTGCGACTACGCACGCTTCTGTTCGGGTCTCGACTTCTGGTCCATCAACGACCACGCAGAGGCCACCACGCCCCGGCGTTGGAAGGAAACGAAGGAGGCCATCCGGCAGTGCAACGCAGCAGCCGGTGACCCGCAGAATCCCGACGTTGTGGCTTTTCTGGGGTGGGAGTGGAGCCAGGTGGGGCGGACGCCGCAAGAGCACTACGGCCACAAGAACGTGATTCTCCGAGATCTCGAGGAGTCAAAAGTGCCGACGCGCGTGATCGGTGCCGCGGGCCTCGCGACCGAGGGACTACGGGGCCAGCTCGGCGGGATGCCGTGGTACGTCCCCTTGCTCGATTTCTCGAATCGCCAGCCGTACTACGACTTCATCAAGTTCATGGATGAGGTGCGGGCGGTGCCGGCGTGCGCACAGGGCGTGTCCGCCCGCGAGCTGCCCGACGATTGCTACGAATCGGCGGCCACGCCAAAGGAGCTCTTCCGCAAACTCGACGAGTGGGGCGACGAGGCGATCGTGATTCCCCACGGGAATACGTGGGGGTTCTACACGCCGCCCGGATCGACGTGGGACAAGCAGCTCGCGAACGGCAATCACGACCCGCGTCGCCAGTTTTTGATCGAGATCATGTCAGGCCACGGCAACTCGGAGCAATACCGCGACTGGAAGGAGGTCGTGTTCGACGCATCGGGGAAGGCCGTCTGTCCCGAGCCGCGGCCCGACTATCTCCCGAGCTGCTGGCAGGCCGGTGAGATCATCGGGCGGCGCTGCCACCAGGCTGGCCTCGATGACGCCGAGTGTACTCGCCGCGCGGCGCAGGCACGCCAGAACTACGTCGATGGCGGCGTTGCGGGCCACTGGACGGTACCGGGCGTACGAGTGGAGGAGTGGCTCGATTCCGGACAGTGCCGCGACTGCTTCATTCCGTCCTTCAACTACCGACCCGGCGTCTCCACGCAGTACGCTCTTGCACTCACGAACTTCGATGATCCGGCCAATCCCCAACGCTTCCGGTTCGGTATCCTCGCGTCGAGCGACAACCACCACGCGCGGCCGGGAACGGGCTACAAGGAATTCGGTCGGCACGGAAACACTGAGGCAGGAGGCCCGCGTGACGAGACATGGCGTCGCCGGCTCAACCCGTGGATCTACCAGGAAGAGGCGGCCGCCGAATCGCGTGCCCCGGGCGATGCGATGAACCTCTCGAAGGGCTTTGCAACACTCGAGGCGGAGCGCCAAGCGTCCTTCTTCATGACCGGCGGGCTCGCGGCGGTGCATTCAGAAGGCCGCTCCCGCGAGGCCATCTGGGAAGCTCTTGAGCGCAAGGAGGTCTATGGAACGAGCGGTGACCACGTCCTGCTTTGGTTCAATCTTCTGAACGCGGAAGGGCCTGACGGTTCGATCGTAACCGTTCCGATGGGGGGCGCGACGAAGCTGAACAAGACTCCGCGGTTCGAAGTCCGCGCGATCGGTGCGTTCAAGCAGAAGCCAGGCTGCCCGGATTCGAGCACCGACGCCCTCTCCGCGGAACGGATCGAGAAGGTGTGCAAGGGTGAGTGCTACAACCCCTCCGACGAGCGCAAGCTGATTACCCGCATCGAAGTGGTGCGCATTCGGCCCCAGCGCGTCAAGGACGAGCCGCTTCGACAGTTGATCGAAGATCCGTGGAAAACAATCCCCTGCGAGCCTAGCCAGAACGGCTGTGTCGCGCAGTTCGAAGATCCAGATTTTGAGAGCGCGGCCCGGGATGCGATCTACTATGTGCGTGCGATCGAGGAGCCGAGCCCGGCGGTGAACGCGGGCGGGCTCCGCTGCAAGCTCGACGAGGCCGGACGCTGCATAGAGGTAAACCCGTGCTGGGGCGATTACCGGCTTTCCGCGTCCGACGACTGCCTCGCGACGATCGAGGAGCGGGCTTGGTCATCGCCAATCTTCATCGACCTCGGATCGCCGCAACCGCTCGGAGGCTAGGGACCGCGGAGCCGATCCAAAGGCTTCGCAGCGATGGATGTTTCCGAGGCGATGGCGCGCGGTACGCGGCCGCGTGGCCCTTAAGGCGATATTAACGTCCAGCCCGAGAAGCGACGTGACCTCGGCCGCGGGGTCCTTGAGACGCAGCAGGAGACCTCGGAGGAACGGATCGCATGCCTGATTGCAAGGTTAGTCTGTTGCGCTTTCGCCCTTGGCAGAAATGAAAGAAATGGAACATGAAAGGAGATACAGAGACGCTGGCTCCGGACCTCCTGCGCAGAATGGACGCCTATTGGCGGGCCGCGAATTATCTCTCAGTCGGCCAGATTTATCTCTATGGCAATCCACTGCTGAAGCGGCCGCTGACGCTCGCGGACGTGAAACCCATGCTGCTAGGACACTGGGGCACGACGCCGGGGCAGAATTTCATCTATGTGCACTTGAACCGGGTCATCAAGAAATACAACCTCGACATGATTTACGTCTCCGGCCCCGGTCACGGCGGCCCGGCCGTCGTGGCCAACACTTATCTCGAGGGTACTTACAGTGAGATCTATCCCAATATCAGCCAGGATGAGGCCGGCCTTCGGACGCTCTTTAAGCAATTTTCGTTTCCCGGAGGAATTCCGAGTCACGCATCGCCGGAGTGCCCGGGCTCGATCCACGAAGGCGGAGAGTTGGGCTATTCGCTCAGCCATTCGTTCGGAGCCGTGTTCGACAATCCCAATCTCGTCGTCGCCTGCGTCGTCGGCGACGGCGAAGCCGAAACCGGCCCGCTGGCGACCGCATGGCACTCCAATAAGTTCCTCAACCCCATTACCGATGGTGCGGTGCTGCCGATCCTGCACCTCAACGGGTACAAGATCAGCAATCCGACCGTCCTCGCGCGGATCGAGCGCGAGGAACTGGAGCAATTTCTGCGCGGCTGCGGCTGGACGCCATACTTCGTCGAGGGTCACGAGCCCGGCCCGATGCATGAGGCCATGGCCGCGAGCTTGGACAGGGCCATCGAGGACATCCGGTGCATCCAGAGCAATGCGCGAACGAACAGCGATAGCACGCGGCCGCGGTGGCCCATGATCGTCCTCAAGTCGCCCAAGGGCTGGACGGGGCCGAACGTGGTAGATGGCCTGCAGGTCGAAGGCACCTTCCGCGCGCACCAGGTTCCGCTGCTCGTCGATGCTGGGCATCCCGAGCATCTCAAGCAGCTCGAGAGCTGGATGAAGAGCTACAAGCCAGAGGAACTCTTCGATGAGCGCGGCCGTCTCAGGCCGGAACTGGCGGAACTCGCGCCCCAAGGCGAGCGACGGATGGGCGCCAATCCCCATGCCAACGGCGGCATGCTGCTGCGCGACTTGCGCATGCCGGCCTTCCATGACCACGCTGTGCAGGTGCCTGCGCCCGGGGCGGTCGAGGCGCAAGATACGTTCGTGTTGGGGAAATTCCTACGGGATGTGACGAAGCTGAATCAGGAGCAGCGGAATTTTCGGATTTTTGGTCCCGACGAAACGCTGTCCAATCTATTGGGGGCGGTCTTTGAAGTGACCGATCGGCAGTGGCAGGCCAGGCGGGAAAGGAACGATGAGTACCTTGCGCCCGCCGGGAGCGTGCTCGATTCGATGTTAAGCGAACATCAGTGCGAGGGTTGGCTCGAAGGCTATTTGCTCACCGGACGTCACGGACTCTTCAACTGTTATGAGGCTTTCATACACATCATCGATTCGATGTTCAGCCAGCACGCCAAATGGCTGAAGGTCACCTCGCAGCTGCCGTGGCGGCGGAAGATCGCGTCGCTGAACTACCTCCTGGCCTCTCACGTCTGGCAGCAGGATCACAATGGCTTCACGCACCAGGATCCCGGTTTTATCGACCACGTTGTGAACAAGAAGGCCGATATCGTGCGCGTCTATCTGCCGCCCGACGCCAACTGCCTACTGTCGGTCTTCGATCACTGCTTGCGCAGCCGACACTATGTGAATGTCATTGTCGCCGGAAAGCGCCCGGCCCCGCAATGGCTGACGATGAATGCGGCGGTAAAGCATTGCACCGAGGGTATCGGCATCTGGCAGTGGGCTAGCAACGACCAGGACGTCGCACCCGACGTGGTCATGGCCTGCTGCGGCAACGTGCCCACGCTGGAGACGCTGGCCGCCGTAGCCATTATGCGCGCGCGTCTGCCTGACCTAAAGATTCGGGTAGTCAACGTCGTCGACCTCATGAAGCTGCAGCCGCAAACCGAACACCCGCACGGATTGAGCGACGTTGATTTCGACGCCCTCTTTACCAAGGACAAGCCCGTCATCTTCGCTTTCCATGCCTACCCGTGGTTGATCCACCGGCTGATCTACCGCCGGACTAACCACGACAACTTCCACGTCCGCGGTTACAAGGAAGAGGGGACCATTACTACACCCTTCGACATGACGGTGCTAAACGACTTAGATCGCTTCCACCTCGTGATGGACACCATCGATCGCCTGCCGCAGACCGGTGACAAAGGCATCTACCTGAAGCAGCAGCTCAAGGACAAGTTGATCGAGCACAAGCAGTACATCGATGAACATGGCCAAGACATGCCGGAAATCCGAGACTGGAAGTGGGGCGACCAAAAATCATGAATCCCAGGCGAATAACCCAAGGCTCCGAATCGAAGCGGGATGAAATTTCGATTTGAAATCCCTGCCGCTGTCGAACTGAGCTCAGAACCGGGCGATGCAATATGGACCTCACGAGATTGAAGAAAGAAAAGGCAACCGTTGCTGAAAGTCCTGACCTATTTTTGGGTCCGATCTTGCGGATGATCGAAGGGGCGGTGATTCTGCGGGAAAGGCCGCTACGCTCAGCATCATGGGGAAGGCGTGGGCGGACGCCTTCCTTGGCGTGCTCGCGAGAGGAGACGCGAGCATCATGACGGATTGCGAGCCTTCAGCGGGGCTACGCGGTGCGGGACGTGATGTATCGGGGAGAGCTGCGGTCGACCGTACACGTCGAGCGGACGGAGAAGCGCGATGCCCGTGCAGCTTAGGATTCGATGTGCGGTGGGCTGACCTAGGCATGTGTCTTTCCGTTTCGGCGCGTCGAGACCACCGCGACCGTGCGCTCGTGCTCGATGGCGATGAGACGGGGGGAACCCGCGCGGATCCGCGGAGGGTTCCGGGTCGAGCGGGGCTCGGTGGCGTACCGCGCTCCGTGTCAGACTGCACGCGTGAAAGGGAGGCCCCCCATGGCCGAACGGGTACTCGACGTGCGGACCCTCGCGAGGCGTGTCACGCTCGTTCACTGGGGAGGCCTGATCGCGGCCACAGCCCTCCTCTCGGCGTGCTCTCTCGTGCGTCCCGCGCCGGCGCCGCGGGAACCCATTCCGACGCCCTTGCCCCTTCCACAGCACTCGATCGAGGTCACGGCCACGGCCTACAACCAGACCACAGGCGACGGCACGCTGACAGCCTTCGGCCTGCGTCTTCACCCGGGCATGCGTATCGTCGCGATCTCCCGGGACCTCGAGACCCAAGGACTGCACCATGGAGTTCGCATCACGATCGATGGCATCGAGGGCGAGTGGGAGATCGGCGACCGTTTGAGCGACGAATGGAGGCAACGCATTGACATTTTCATGGGAAACGATGTCGAGGCCGCGCGCACCTGGGGAAAACGTCGTGTGCGGATTCGCTGGACAGAGTAGGGCCCATCCACCCTCCCGGTTCGACGTTTCCGAGATGCCCATCACCCTTCGCAATTCAGAGCGTCGTCGGGTGGTGGGTGGGAGAAGGGCCAATGCGACACCGGATCGAGGCAGGTGGCGCACCGACGGCATAGGGCAAACGCAAATGTCCAGTGCAGCCAAACCCTCAACGTCTTCCAGATGAACCAGGTTTTCGGACAGGCTACAGTCCCGTGAACTCCGAGGGTGCCTCTCCATGCCCAATGACCTCCCGGCGCTTCCGATCGACCACGTCCTCCATCCCACGGACTTCTCGCCTGCCAGCGATCTCGCCTTCGTCCACGCGCTCGCCATTGCGCTTCGCGCGCGCGCGGCATTGACCATTCTGCACATCGACCGCGAGGCGCATCCCGCAGCGTGGAACGAGTTCCCGGCGATTCGGGCAACCCTCGAACGATGGGGCCTGCTACCGCAGGGCAGTCCAAGAAACGCGGTTCCCAAACTCGGCATCCAAGTAGAGAAGGTCGCAATCCGGGACGCCGATCCCGTGCGTGGGATTCTCGCCTTCCTCGACCAGAATCCCGCTCAGCTGGCAGTCCTGGCAACGCACGGTCGAGACGGGATGCCGCGCTGGCTCCACGCGGCAGTGGCGGAGCCCGTGGCTCGCGAGTCCGGCATCATGACGCTCTTCGTGGGCCAGAGTGCGCGCGGTTTTGTGTCGCCGGACGATGGATCGATATCGCTCGCCCATGTCCTTTTGCCTGCAGACCGAGAGCCCCCTCCGAATGCCGCCGCCTCGGTGGCACGCGGACTCGCCCGAGCGTTCGGTGCTCACCCGAGGTTCACGCTGCTCCACGTAGGCGACCCCGAGGACATGCCAGCGGTGCGCCTGGGCCCTGCGGAGGAAGCGGCCTGGGAGCGCGTGGTCCGCCGTGGCCCGGTGGTCGATGAGATCCTGCAGATAGCGGCCGGGCTGCCAGCAGATCTAATTGTGATGACCACCCGGCGCCGTAGCGGCTTTCTGGGCGCGCTGCGCGGCAGCACCACGGAGCGCGTGGTACGCCATGCGCCCTGTCCGATGCTCGAGATCCCGGAAGAGTGATGCGGCGTACCTGCTCCGATTATGCTGCGAACAAGTTGCGCGCCACGGCCTTGGGCCGGTGGAGACGCCTATCGAGGCCCGCTCGATGTTTGTGAGGGTGAGGCGGCCGCAGACCGGCTCGCGCACGTCGCCAGCAAGTCCCCAGAATCCCCACGGCGCGGCAGAAGTCTGAAAGAACGAAGCCGCGGGACCTCGAGAGGTCCCGAGGGCTTAGGGTGGTAGCGGGGGGGGTCCGCATCGGGAACGAGCCGACTCGCGACGCAAAGACCCCACGAGACGGGGAGTGAGGCGCAATGCCCGATGCGGTCGATGCCGTGCGAGCGCTACTCGCGGCGGAAAGGTGCGCATGGAGCGACCGCGGCGCCGCGAGCTCCTGAGAGCCTGCTGAGCTCTCTGGCGCCGGCCCATGTTCACTCCGCGCCCTCCGACTCGTCGCGCCTGAACCGCTCGAGGTGCTGCAGGAAAGCCTCGGGATCAGGGAACCGACGCAGCGCTGCCTCAACTCGCTTCGGGTCCTTCGCCAAGATCATGTCCGATAGGGCCTCGAATGCTGTTTTCTTCTCTCCCTCCTCCGGCATGTCAGCGTGTGCCTTCATCATCTCGGTCACAAGTTCCGTGAGCGACGCCAACGCGTTTTCGTTTTCAAACTCAGCGGCCGCTCGCGTGAGCGCTACCACGTCGTCGAGGAACGGGGATAGGTCCTCCGCATTCGGCTCGACGCACGGGCCCTGAGGTACGCCGCTGCCGCGCGCTGCCGCCCTTGCCAACAGACGCAGATCGTGGGCAAGCACCGACCCTGCGGACCGCGCCGCCGTAATGATCGCTTCTCCGCCAGGGCGGTGTCCGTTCTCGGATTGCACGAGCTCTTCGACAAAGCGCATGAGTCGGTCGAATGCTTCGCCCGCCACGAAGTCGCGCACGTGCTGCGGAGAGGGGAAGAGGAGCGGGCTGAGGAGCTCAAAGCCGTCCGTCTGTGCCATCACGCAACCTCCTCGAGGCGGCCCGCGAACTCCCTGAGAGCGCGCAACCAATGGCAGTCTCTTCCGAAGGACAGGTGGTGGTCTGTGATCTCGGTCACGGCATGGAATGCGGGAGTCGGTGCCGGAGATCCGGGGTGTGCCTTCCGAAAATCTCATCGGTCACAGTTCAACCTGCTACTCGCTCATATCAATGATGAAGGACGCCCATCAAGGAAATGCGACGACGCCCAGCCCCAAGACCCGAAACCTTGGGCTGTCGCTGAACAGTAGCGGAGGGAATTCACCGAAGGGAGACTCGGCGGAGCCCCGCTTCTATCGCCCGCCTTGGACGTGGGGCCAAAAGGCCGCGCTCGCCGGCCGGGCATCGTCGAGATTCATGCCCCCGCATCGTCGTTCATGTGGATACCCAGGCCCCGGCGGGGAGGGGACCGTTCCGCCTCTATCCTGGCCTGCGACAGCTCAGTTGGGCCGCGATTCCTGGTAGGGATTTTCTCCCATCGCGCCCTCCCAGGGCGCTTAGGCATCCACTGCCTCTTCCTCTTCCTGGAATCGATGGCGCTCCTCGAAGCTGAAGGAGCCGCATTCATTCTCCGAACCGGTGGCACTCTTTACGCTCCCTTCATCACGGTAAATTTCGCAGCGAGGAGCGGGATGATCGGTTTCCACATTCGCGAGGTCTGCGTATAGCCGTCCAGCAGGATCACCGTCGGGTCATGACCGGCCGCCAGGTAGCGCAGTTTGACGCCGTCGACCTCCGCATTTCGCGAAACGATTGTTTCGTGCGTCGCGTATGCCTCTCCCGTAGTTGGGGTGGAGGAAGAGAAAAGGTTGAGTGCGGCAAACAGTCTTAAAGCCCGCTTCACAAACGCTCCTTAGGTTGCCTTAACGGCATCTAACAATTGTAAGCTACAAGTTCAGATGGTCGCAGGATCGGGAAGGTCCTGAAGAAAAAGAATTTGTTTGCGGGTGTGCGCAACACCCGATGCGACGGCCGATTGAGGCGGGTGTCGAAGGCGGCCCGAATACATCAATGTTTTCATTGTCGGCCAGGGTCTCGGAAACCACAGTTTCAGCCGCGCGCGGAACTATTATGGGAGTTCTTCCGGAAGGAGACGAGATGAGCGCAGTCAAGATGGTCGCAATCGTGTTGATCATAGCGGGCATTCTGGGACTGGTGTACGGCGGGTTCAGCTACACGAAGGAGACCCACGAGGCCAAGCTGGGCCCGCTCGAGTTGTCGGTTAAGAACACGGAGACAGTCAACGTGCCGGTCTGGGCTGGCGTCGGGGCTATAGTGGTTGGGGGGGTCCTGCTGCTTTTGCCCAAGAAGAACTGACAAACCATGGCAGAATACCCGCGGAGGACCAACCCATGGCCTACGTAGAGTGGTGGTTGCGTGGCGTCGAATTCGCAAACTGCAATTGCGACTTTGGTTGCCCCTGCCAGTTCAACTCGCTCCCGACCCACGGCAACTGCTGCGCGCACACCTTCGTACACGTCGAAGAGGGCCGCTTCGGCGACGTATCCCTCGACGGCCTCGACTGGGGAATCCTGCTGTCTTGGCCGAAGGCGATTCACCAGGGCGAAGGCACGTCCATGGTGGTGATCGAGGAGCGCGCGAACCCGGCGCAGCGCGCGGCGCTGGAAGCGATTGCGCACGGACGCGAGACGGAGCCCGGCACACTCGTATGGCAGATTTTCAGCACCACGATGGCCCGGACGCTGCCGACGCTCTACAAGCCGATCTCGCTCGCGATCGACGTCGAAAACCGCACGGCGAGGGTACGCGTGCCGGATCTCCTTGAATCCGAGGCTGCGCCGATTCCGGGAGGCGGCGCTCCGCACCGCGTGCGGCTCGAGCTGCCAGCGGGTTTCGAGTTCAGGGTCGCCGAGTTCGCGCGAGGTACCACGCGCGCCCGGGGCCCACTGGAGCTCTCCCTCGCCGATTCGCATGCGCACCTAGCGCGCGTGCACTGGAGCACGCGCGGCGTCGTCGTGTGACGGCCCTCGAGCGCGCGCTGCGCCGCGACCGGGCCCTCGTCGTGCTCGGGCTGGCCGCGGTGCTAGCGCCGGCCTGGCTCTACCTGGTCCGCGCCTCGCTCGACATGTACGGCCCGATGAGCGGGTCGTCCGCGTGGATGATGCGCGCGACCTGGGACGCCCCGTTTGTCGCGCTTGTCTACGCCATGTGGTCGGTGATGATGGCGGGCATGATGCTGCCATCCGCGGCGCCGGCGATCCTGATCTACGCGCGTGTAGCGCGCAGCGGAGAGTCGCCCGAACGGCCGGTGCTGCGCGCGTATCTCTTCGCGGCCGGCTACCTCGTGGTGTGGCTCGGCTTCAGCCTCGCCGCAACCGTCCTCCAGGGTCTGCTCGCCGCGCGCGCGCTGGTGACGCCGATGATGGAGAGCGCGACGCCGTATTTCGCAGCCGCGCTGCTGGCCCTCGCCGGCGTCTACCAGTGGAGCGACTGGAAACGCGCCTGCCTGCGCCACTGCCGCGGGCCGGTGGCGTTTCTCGCGAACCACTGGCGGCCGGGCGTGTACGGCGCACTGCGCATGGGCGTGCAGCACGGCCTTTATTGCGTGGGCTGCTGTTGGGCACTGATGCTGCTGCTCTTCGCCGGAGGCGTGATGAGCCTGATGTGGATCGCCGGTCTCTCCCTCTTCGTGCTGTTTGAGAAGGTGTCGCCGTTCGGCGAGACGGGGGATCGCTTTGCGGGAGCGGCGATCCTCGCCGCCGCCGCGGGACTCGTCGCGCACGCCTTGCGGGCCGGGTGAGCGAGCAAAGCGATCCCGGCGCAGCAGAAAAGGAGCGCGGCGAAGAGGACCGAAATTGCAGGGAAACGACGACGCGGCTTGACTGTGTTGGCGCACCTCGACCGCGGCCGTCGATGCCTCCGCCGCACCGCTGGCGGCGACACGTCAACGGATCGGGTTCCCGAGATTGAAGACGCGGCTCGCCTCGTCGAGGGGCGCTCCCGGGACACGCTCGCACTCTGGCGGGAAGGCACGGCGCTTCAGCGCAAAATACTCACCGCGGCGGTCGCCCTCGGACGCGCGGTTGTAGGTGACGTAGAGCGCTCGGCGCGGCTCAGCGGATCGGTTCGGTCCGGAGCGATGCGGCACGTAGGAGTCGAAGAGCGCGAGGTCCCCCGGCTCGAGCGGTAGCGGGCGCCAGACGAGCGCATCCACAACGTCGCGTCGCAGGGTACCGTCCTCTTCCTGGGGCAAGATGCGCGTGGCGCTGAAGCCGTCGACCATCTCGAGACAGCCGTTCTCAGGCGTCATGCGGTCGGCGCCGAAGAGCAGCGTCACGTGGTAGGTCTGACCAAAGCTTGTGAACGCCGGCGCGTCCTGGTGCGGCGCGAACCCGCCGCCGCCCGGGAGCTTGAAGTTCAGCTTCTCCTTGAAGAGAACCGCGCGCTCGCCCATGAACTCCTCAAGGCAACGCAGCAGATCTGGGCGCTGGAGGAGCGCGCGGAGCCCGTCGTGATAGGGCAAGAAGTTCTCGACCCGACACAAGAGGCGGGCGGGGCCGGGCTCGAAGTACTTCATCCACCTGCCCGGCGTCTCGAGCCAGGCGGCGAGCTCCTCCGTCCACTTGCGTAGCCGCTCGCGCTCGGGCCCGTCGAGCGCCCCGCGTAGCACGACGTAGCGGTTCGCGCGCCACGACCTCCGAGAACCTTCGCTGAGCTCGATCATCGAGGCACTCCGTTCGCGCGGGGCTTGCACTATCCTTGGCGCGACCCATGAGCACGACGCCCGACGAGCCTCGCGTTGACGACCCGCGGGCGGACGACCGCGTGGACGAGATCCTCGCGCTGCTCGAGCGTGCGGGCGAAGTGGACTATATCGGCGAGGGCGTATCCCAGCTCGTGCACGCGCTCCAGGCGGCGGATCTCGCGCGCCGGGCCGCCGCCGATGACGAGGCGGTTCTCGCCGCCCTCCTCCATGACGTGGGTCATCTGTGCGCCGGGCCGGACGCGCCGCGGATGGGAGGAGTGGGGGTGATGTGCCACGAGGAGATTGGCGCCGCCTACCTGGTCCGACTCGGGCTGCCGCAGCGGGTGACGGAGCTCGTCCGCGGGCACGTCGCTGCGAAGCGCTATCTCGTCTCGCGCGACTCGGGCTACCTCCGCCGGCTCTCCGACGCGAGTCGGGTGACCCTCAACCATCAGGGCGGTCCGATGTCACCCGCGGAGCGACACGTGTTCGAGTCGCTCCCGCATCACGAGGACCTCCTGCGGCTTCGCTCTTGGGACGAGCACGCGAAGGATCCAAGCCGGAGCGTCCCGGACCTCGCGAGCTATCGCAGCCTGCTGCGGATCTGCCTAGCGGAGAGATGAGTGGCGAGGTGGATCTCATGGTATCGCGGTACCTGCCGCGGATTCGGCCGGGCCGGAAGTCCCTGACGGGAGGGGGGACCTTCGTCGGAATCACCGTGAGGCACCGGAGGCTGCGATGTAGCTTCCCGGCGACGCTCGGAGAGTCGCCGGGTCAGCGGCATTCCGCACAAAGGTCATCGACTTTCAGCCGGGCCTACGCTCTGGTTCTAGCCGGAGTTGTCGGACGGGGGAATCTCCAGACCGACGAAAGACAGCGTGATCCGTCAAGCGATATGCGCGAGCCACAGGCAGGACACGAGAAGGATGCATCGTCCGCCCCTCGCTGACGACAGAATGTCCGGAATCATTTCGCGCATCCACTCACCCTCGATGGCTTGAGCTCGATCCAGCTCGGCAGGCCACGAATAAACAGACACGAATGCTTGGTCCAGTTCACACGGTCCGCTCCGGGGTCGGCGACGGGAATAGATTCGATGCCAGCAGTAACGAGACGATCCGGGAGGTCCTGGACTCTCTCTGGTCCATCCGCAGCGAGTTCAACGAACCAGGCCAGGCGAGAAGACGCGTCGCCGTTCGGTGTCATCGCTCACAAGTTGCCACCCGTATCGGTGATGAAGTGCGCCCACCTGAGGGGAATGCGACGATGCGCGGATTCGGCGAGAGCCTCGCTTGAGTGACCAGCCGGGGCTACTCACAGGTCGGCGCCCGCTCGAGGCCGCTTCTTTCCCGGGGAAATTGCGTTCCGGGCGCAGAATGCCCGCTTGAAACTCTCCCTAGGATGCGAATCCGCCCGAACACTTTGCCGGTCTCCGGCGGATGAGATAGGGTCGCTCGCGCTCGGAGGTTTCCCGCGCGATGACGGAGCGTGTCCTTAAAGCGGTCGTGGTCCTCGTCACCGCCCTCGCGGCGCCGGCCCCGGTCCTCGCCGACGACGGATCCCTCGCCGTGCAGATCGTGGACGCGCTGAACAAGGCCTACGGCGCACATCCCGGCTTTCGCGCGAACCACGCAAAGGGCATCGTCGCGGAGGGGAGCTTCGAGCCCTCGCGGGAGGCTGCAAAGGTGAGCCGCTCGCCGCTCTTCGCCGGCGGCAAGCTCCCGGTCATGGTCCGGTTCTCGGACGCGAGCGGGATCCCGAACGTCCACGACGGTTCGCCCGTGGCGAACCCCCACGGCATGGCGATCAAGTTCCACCTCCCGAGCGGCGCCGACACCGACATGGTGCTCAATTCGCTGAAGGTCTTCCCAGTCGCGACCGGGGAGGAGTTCCGCGACCTGAACCTGGCGATCGCCGCGAGCCCGCCCGGCGCGCCGAAACCGACGGCGCTCGACACGTTCGTCGCGAGCCACCCGAGTGTGCCGAGGGCCCTCGGATCGGTGAGCACGCCGGCGAGCTTCGCCGAGGAGGTCTACTACGGCATCGACGCGTTCGTGTTCACGAACGCCGCGGGCAAGGAGCAGCCCGTCCGATACGTCATCGCCCCCGAGCGCGTCGTCCACTTGACCTCGGAGGAGGCGGCGAAGCAGCGGCCCGATTTCATCGTGGACGAACTGCCGGCGCGTCTCGCCAAGGGGACGGTGAGGTTCCACCTAAACGCCCAGCTCGCGGCCCCGGGCGATTCGACAAAGGATCCCACGCAGGCGTGGCCCGACGACCGACCGGTAGCCGAGCTCGGCGTGATCACGGTCGAGAAGGTGGTACCCGACAGCGCGGATGCGCAGAAGAAGCTCCTCTTCCTCCCGACGCTCCTCACCGACGGGATCAAGCCGTCGGACGATCCGCTCATCGCGCTGCGCAGCGCGGCGTACTCCGTGTCGTTCTCGCGGCGCAGCTCCGCGCCGTAAGCGCGGCGCGCGAGTCGGAAGCTCGCGTCAGCCCGCGGGGCCACTTTGCTTCTGAAAGAGTCATCGATCACCGTTCAAGCTGCCGCCCGCTCGTAACGATGATGAAGTCCGCCCCCTGAGGGAATGCGACGATGCGCCCGAGCAGTTCGAAAGTGACCTGCGTCCCGAAGATGATTCGGCAGGAACGCCCGCATTTGCGGCCTGGGGCAAGATTTCCAGACCCCGGAAAATCTCAAGGCTCTCCGGGGGAAGCAGATTTTGGGAAACGACAGCTCACGCCCGAGACGCGCGCAGTTCCGCGCGGCGCCGCTCAAGGAACCTGCGCACGGCGGGATCGCTTTCCAGACCGATCGCGCGCTCGTAGGCTGCATCGGCCGCTTGGAACTTGCCCGTCCGCGCCAGCAACCCGGCGCGCGCCGCCCAGTAGGGCTGATATTCGGCGAGCCGCTGATCGTCCGACAGCGCGTCGAGCGCCTCTAGGCCGGCGGCGGCGCCACGTGTCTCGCCCAACACGATGGCCCGATTGATCGCCACGACGGGCGAGCCCGTCATCGCAAGAAGGGCGTGGTAGACGCGCTCGATCGCGGTCCAGTCGGCGCGTGCGGTGAGACGGCGTACGACATGAGCCGACTGCACCGCCGCCTCCAGCTGGTAGCGGCCAGTCCCAGGCAGAGCACTGGCGCGCGAGAGCAGCGCTTCCGCCTCCTCGATTAGCCGCGTATCCCACATGGCCGGATCCTGATCCGCGAGCGGTACGTACTCGCCGAGCGCATCGCGCCGTGCATCGCGCCGCGCCTGCGCGTAGAGCATCAGCGAGAGCAGGCCCAGCGCCTCAGGCTCGTCCGGCAGGAGCGAGGCGGCGAGGCGGCCCAGCCAGATCCCTTCCTCGGCGAGGTTGCGGCGCCGCACGTCGGTGCCCGCAGGGTCCGACCAGCCTTCGGCGAAGGCGGCGTAGATGGCCTCAAGCACGGCGTCAAGACGTAGCACGAGCTCGGCGCCCTCGGGGAGTTCGAAAGGCACACCCGCCTCTCGGATCTTCCTCTTGGCGCGCACCAGGCGTTGGCTCATGGTGGCGGGCGAGACGAGAAATGCGGAGCCGATCGTGGCGGCGTCGAATCCCAAGAGCGTCTGCAGGATCAGCGGCGCGCGGATGCCAGGGTCGAGCGCGGGGTGGGCACAGGCGAACATGAGAGACAGGCGCTTGTCCGGCAGCTTCGTCTCACTGGTCGCTGCCGCTTCGATCTCCTCCGTGATCAGTCGCAGATGACCGACCGCGCCCTCGCTGCTGCGGTGCCGTCGGGTCGCGTCGATCCACTTGCGCCGCGCCACGGTCAAGAGCCACGCCTCTGGATTCCGGGGAACCCCGCTGGCTGGCCAATCGACGAGGGCGGCCGCGAACGCGTCGGACAAGGCATCCTCTGCACCGGTGACGTTGCGCGTCCGAGACGCCAGAAGAGCGACAAGCTTGCCGTAGCTCCGCCGAGCGATAGCCTCGGCGGCGTCGCGGGCTGCTGTATCACCGTCGAGCGTCATCGCGCTCGATCATCACCGAGGCACCAGCGGTACTCGAGAACGCCTCGCACTTGCCACACTCTTCCTACCTTCTGCGCCATGCGGCGGTGGACGGTTGGGTAGATCGAAGCCATCTACGTAGCGAGCCATGCGAAACCGCATGGGTGGGTGTAAGCGGCAATTACTGGGTCGTGCGCTTCTCCGCGTCGGTCTCGGCCAGGAGCTTCAGCGCCGCGAGGCCTCTCTCGAAGTCACCGCCCACCGTCTTGTCCATGTTCATGAAGAGCGCAAAGGCTTTGCCGATCAACCCATTCGTGCCTTCCATGCGCCAGGTCACGCGGGTAGAATCGTCAGCCTGACTCAACGCGAAGACGGTGCGATTGGTTGCCCTCAGGGGTGCAAGGAACTCGAGCCGGATGTCGACCTCCTGGTCGACTTTCGCCGCAGTGATGGTCATGCGGCCCCTACCGACCTTGGGACCATCCCACGACGAGCTCGCGCCCACGCCGGCTTCGGGGCCCTCGTAGGTGATCTTCATTTGCGGGTCCATCATGGACCACGGCGACCATGTATCCATGGTACGGAGATTTTCGATGTGACCGTAGATGATGTCGGCCGGTGCCCGAATTGCGGTCGATCGTTCTACGGCGAACGACGACGGCTGCATGGCAACGACGATTACGAGCGCGGCGATGCTTGCTGCGAGAGCCACGCAGACCTTGATCAAGGTGATTCCTCCCTGGATTGGGAACGAGGTCACGAGCGTATTTCGAGGACCGAGTCACGCAGCGACTGCAGCGTCACGACTCCTTCTGCTGCTGAGAATGCGCTTGCGGGTCGGGAGAGCCGGCCGCGGTCTCCTGGACGTCGGCAGGGAAGTCCGAGAACTCCTGCACCTGGCGAACCTCGATTGTTTCGTCATCCGAGGCGGGACAGCGCGACGCCCATTCGATCGCCTCATCCTTCGAGCCCACCTGGATCATCCAGTAACCGCCAAGCACCTCCTGCACCTCGGAAGGGCCCGTGGGTCACCTTGGGCTTCCCGCCGGAGAACGAAACGCGCGCCCCCATGGAGGGGGGGTGTAGGCCGTCGAGCGCGAGCAGCACGCCGGCCTTCTGCAAGCATTGGTTGTACTTCATCATCGCAGCAACGGCCTTGGCATCGGGCATCGCGCCCGGCACGGCCTTCTCGTAGCCCTTCGGGATCATCAGCATCATGAATCGCATTTTCGTGTCTCCTTCTGATACCAGCCTCGGAGCCCCGCGATCGGATAGTCGCTCTATAAGCATCGAAGCGGCGTCCGGTGGAGTCCCGGAGCTGGACGAAGCGAGGGCCTCGTGACGGGTCACTCAACGGGCCAGATCGGTCGGACCTCGACCACACCCCGGCTCGCACTTGGGCAGCGAGCGGCCCACGTGAGTGCGGTATCGAGATTGGGCACGTCGATGATGTGGAATCCGCCGAGCTGTTCCTTGGCTTCTGCGTAGGGTCCATCCACCACGTGGGTCTTGCCGTGGCTCAAGCGCACGGCTGTCGCTGTGGCGACCCCGCGCAGGCGATCCCCGGCCACGTAGATTCCAGCCTTGATCATCGCCTGTGTATAGGCGGAGCAGTTGGGCATCCGCTCGTCCATCATCGCCACCCGGTCGGCGTCGTCCTCGTAGATCAGGAGCATGTATTTCACTGGGGTCTCCTCCTCTTGCGCCCTATCCGCCGGCCATGGCCCCGAGAACCACGAGGGGCTGAGCGCCCGTCGCAACGGCGTCGGGCAATGGGGTGTCCGGCAGCTCGTGGGACAGATCCTGCTCGCAGGCGAAGAGCCTCACGAACGCTCGGCGGCGCTGCATAACGTGATCGCGGATCGTCCCGCGCAGCATCGGATAGCGAGCCTCGAGCGCATCGAGGACCGAGCGCTGTGTGACCGGACCGACCACGTCGAGCTGCACCTCGCCGGTGACTTGCGCGAGCTTCCGCAGATGCGCCGGGAGCATGACTCGGATCATGGCAGCGTCTGGACTTCGACGGACAACACAGGTGGAAGATCGCGGACGATCGGTTCCCAGTTGTCTCCGGCGTCCGCCGACGCGTACACCTGCCCGCCGGTGGTGCCGAAGTAGACGCCGCACGGATCGAGGCCGTCAACAGCCATTGCGTCGCGCAGCACGTTGACGTAGCAGTGGTGTTGCGGCAGGCCCTTCGTGAGCGCCTCCCACTCGTTTCCGCCGCTCTGGCTGCGGTACACGCGCAACTTGCCATCGGGCGGAAAGTGCTCTGAGTCACTCTTAATAGGAACAACATAGATGGTGTCTGGTTCATGCGCGTGGACCTCAATCGGGAACCCGAAGTCGCTTGGCAGGTTACCGCTGACCTCGCGCCAGGATTCGCCGCCGTCGTCGCTGCGCATGACGTCCCAGTGCTTCTGCATGAACAGCACGCCCGGACGCGACGGGTGCATCGCGATGCGGTGGACACAGTGACCGACCTCGGCCGTCGGATTCGGAATCTGCTCCGAGCGCAGGCCGCGGTTGACCGGTCGCCACGTCTTGCCGGCGTCGTCGGTACGGAACACGCCCGCGGACGAGATGGCGATGAAGATGCGCTGGGGATCGGTTGGATCCAGGAGAATCGTGTGCAGGCACATGCCGCCGGCTCCCGGCTGCCAAGCGGACCCCGAGCCGTGGCCGCGCAAACCGGGGAGCTCCTGCCATGTCCATCCGCCGTCGGTCGAACGGAATAGCGCGGCGTCTTCGACGCCTGCGTAGACCGTGTCCGGATCCGTCAGGGACGGTTCGAGATGCCAGACGCGCGCGAACTCCCAAGGATGCGGAGTGCCGTCGTACCACTGGTGCGTGCCGGGGACGCCGTCGTATACAAACTTGTTGCCCACCGGTTCCCACGAATTGCCGCCGTCGTTCGAACGCTGGATCAGCTGACCGAACCAGGTGCTGCACTGCGAGGCGAACAGTCGATCCGAATCAATGGGTGATCCCTTGACGTGGTAGATCTCCCAGCCAGCAAAGTGAGGGCCGCTGACGTGCCACCGACGCCGCGCTGCGTCCGAGGTTAGGACGAACGCCCCCTTGCGCGTACCCACCAGTACTCGTACGCCGCTCATCTGTACCTCCTTCCCAGCTTCAAGGGACTCTGCGCCCAGCCTGTTCGTCGAGACCTTGTCGACCAGCCAACCACGAGGGCTCTTCTAGTCTATGGACGTTCGGGCGAGGCTGAATTCGACAGGGCCACCCCCTGGCGCGATTCCGAGCTCTGCGGCGGGTACGAGCGTCGCTTCGACCCGGGCCCCCTCATCTCCTCCGGCATCTTCGCCCACCGCTTCTCGTCGAGGTAGACCATCAGCATGTATTTGCATGGCGTTTCTCCGTTCCATGTCTTCCATGGCGGTTCTCCTTTCGATAAGTAGTCGAAGGAACCGCCGCGCAATCGACACCAATTGACCCCTGCGTCGTACTTGCACCGCTGCCGCAAGACCTCGAAGTCCGGATCGGACCGCCGCCGAGCGGCTCGTTTCCGGGAGGGTGGATGGCGACCTCGTGAAGGGGGCCGTCGGTAGCCCCTCGTCGTCCACGCCGTAACTCGTTCGTTCACCGACGTGAATCGTGTCGTGGGTGAAACCCCCGGCAGGCGCTTCCCGGGGGGAGACTCCGCACGAGAAGGGGCGAGAACGACATCCATCCGCCTGACGCGGGCTGGATAGCAGCAGGGCGGCGCTGCCACGCTTCGCCTTCGATGAACGCGAGACCGGCTTTTCTCAGGGGATAGGACTACCGGAAGCACTACGGGCGAGCGTCGGTTCACTTCCCCCGGCGGCGCGGCTGATCCAGAACAGCGAACCGCAAGCGGCTCGCCTCCCTTGCGCACCAACGCGGCACCGCTGTGCCGCACAAGTGAGCAGTTTGAGACCGGTCTCGTGCGGGATTCAGCTTGCATCGGCACAGTACGACCCGCTCTTGCCCCTGGCATTGCGGTTGCTGCTACCTCCATTCGATGCTTGGACTTGTGCTCACGGCCGGTGGCGCGCGCGGCGCCTATCAAGCGGGAGTTCTGCGGCGGCTAGGGGAGATCCGCGCCCTGCGAGAGTCGCCGTTGCCGTTCGCGATCATCGCTGGCGCGTCGGCGGGCGCTATCAATGGCAGCCTGATCGCGGCACATGGAACGCGCTTCGATGAAGCCACCGCCGAGATCGCACGCGTCTGGGGCGGGCTCCAGGTCGACCATGTGGTTCGCACGGACTTGCGGTCGCTCGTGCGCGGTGCCGCGGGCCTCGCGCGCGATTTCGTCCTCGGCGGACTTCTGGGCCGGACGGTGACAACCTCGTTTTTCGACGCGTCTCCACTCTACGCACTATTCGAGCGTGTATTCCCATCGCACGGGATCGCGGAAGCGATTCGCCGAGGACATCTCTACGCGATCGCCGTATCGGCCACGAGCTACCATTCCGGCCGCTCTGTCACCTTTGTGCAGGGCCGACCGGGCCATCCCATGTGGGTAAAGAGCCGCCGCCTCGTGTTACCGGTGACTCTCCGTACCGAACACATCCTAGCCTCCGCCGCGATTCCTATCGTGTTCCCTCCAGTGCGGGTCGCGTCGGAGTCGGGAGAGCTGTGGTTCGGCGACGGGGGCCTGCGGCTCGTCGCTCCGTTCAGCCCAGCCATCCGCCTCGGCGCGACTCGGGTCTTTGCGGTCGGCATCCGATCTGCGCGCGCTGCGGATGCGCTAGGAGAGTGACTCAGGAGTTGCCCGCCGATCAGAGGTGAGGGGCCTGGATCCGGCTTCGTTCGAAGGCGAGAAGTATCCCGCGTTGCAGACCCTCGGAGGGCCGAGGCGCTTGCGAGGCGCGGCCGCAGCCGGCGCA
>DATGZK010000084.1:0-4132 GCA_035489755.1 Myxococcota bacterium | reverse complement strand
ACGCGGTGAGGTCGTAGTGGGCGACCGCATTTTGAGCGTTCAGACGGGAGACACCGTATTTGTGCCGCGCTGGACCTTCCACCAGAGTTGCAACAAAGGCGATGAGGACTTGGTGCTTCTTGCCATCACCGACTTCGGCCTGACCAGCGCGGTTCTCGGCGATTACGACCGCGGGACCCGCCTCCGGCTCGGCGGTGAGGATGTTGAGTATGCGTCGAGCCCGGCCGCCGTCTAACACTGAGCGCTCAGCGCTGAGTCGTCCTGGCGCGCCGGGTTGCCGTCCACACCGGCACAACATCGGCGAACGCAGGGAACTCCGCTTCTGGGTGATGAGACCGCCGAGGATGTGGTCCGTTGGATCGACTACGCCGCGGCACCTCCTGCGATGCGCTAAGCGCTCGACGCCTTCGCGGCGCTCCTCCGGCATGGATCGAAACTACCCGATACCGAGGGGAGGATCAAAATGATCGATCGGCGGAGGAGAGTTCGAACGAGCAACGAAGGCTGTTGGCGGCGTCATCGCCATCGCCGCAGCAGCGTGCTAGTTGAAAGCACCATTCAGCGACCGATGCGGTCGATCCTGGCCGGATCGTTTTGGAGGTCTTGCTCCCAATGAGCAACAACATCACCCCCTTCCGCATCGCGGCTACCGACGCCGAGCTTGATGATCTAAAGCGCCGCCTCCGCACGATTCGATGGCCGGAGCGCGAGTGCGTTGATGACTGGTCGCAGGGCCTGCCGCTCGCCTACGCGCAAGAGGTCTGCACGTACTGGCTCGAGAAGTACAACTGGCGCGAGCGCGAGTCGCGCCTCAATCGCTTCGCACAGTTCAAGACCGCCATCGACGGCGTCGGCATTCACTTCTTGCACGTGCGCTCGCCTTACGCCGGCGCACTTCCACTCGTGATCACTCATGGATGGCCGGGTTCGATCGTCGAGTTCCACAAGGTGATCGAGCCGCTTACCAATCCAACCGCGCACGGCGGAGAGGCTTCAGATGCGTTTCACATCGTTTGCCCGTCGCTTCCGGGCTATGGGTTCTCGGATAAACCGACGCGCGCCGGCTGGGACGTCCAGCGTATCGCGCGAGCATGGTCGGAGCTGATGCCGCGTCTTGGTTACGCACGCTACGCCGCGCAGGGCGGCGACTGGGGTGCGATGGTGACGACTTGCATCGGCATCCAGGATCCCCGCAACTGCATCGGCATCCACATCAACATGCCGATCGCATTACCGGATCCGGCGACGCGTGATGATATGACCGAAAATGAGAAAGCCGCGATCGCGGCGATGCAGCATTACAATGAGTGGGACTCGGGTTACTCCAAGCAGCAGGGTACGCGCCCGCAGACGCTCGGCTACGGGCTAACTGACTCGCCCGCCGGACAACTGGCATGGATTCTGGAGAAGTTCTGGTCGTGGACTGACTGCGACGGCCATCCGGAGAACGTGCTTACCCGCGACGAGTTGCTCGACAACGTGATGCTGTACTGGTTGCCCGCGAGCGCGGCATCTTCTGCACGTCTGTATTGGGAGAGCTTTCGCTCCCCGCCAATGGATCCGGTCAGCGTTCCGGTGGGCTGCTCGATATTCCCAAAGGAGATCTTTCGCACGTCACGGCGCTGGGCTGAGAAACGTTTCGCCAAGCTCTTCTACTTCAATGAGCTTCAAAAGGGCGGGCACTTCGCTGCCTTCGAGCAGCCGGAGACGTTTGTCCGCGAGGTCCGCGCCTGCTTCCGCGGATTGAGGTGAAGAACCGAAGGCCCGTTTGAGGTTGGCTCCTTCGGAGCGCGAGACGCTCGTGCGATTGGTGCGAACAGCCCCACCCTACGCTCGCAGCTTTAAGTTTGGTTGCATGAAGCAACCAAATCGGATACTCATCGGCTTATGGAACAGCCGGACTGCATCGTGACGGAGATCGGGTCCGCAGAGGTGTCGGCCGAGCTCTCGGACCGCACGCAACGCGGTCGCGTCTCGCTTCCGAACAGACCCGTAGAGTTCCCCGACGGGGGCGGCTCGAACCCAGCGACCGCCCTCGCGCCGAACGTTCCCACACGCGATGCGGGTAGCGACTGGCTCACGGGCACCTCGCAGCGCAAGCACACGGACGTGCGGATGGAGGCGCTGTGAGCGTCGCCGCGGGCTACCCCCCCGCACTTCGTATCTTCTCCTACTTGCCGAACCCGCGGCTCGCAAAAGCGTCAATTGCGGCGCGGCTTTGCGGCGTCGCCCTCGAAGTCCGCGGCGCCGCGCCGCGAGAGCTCGCGGGCTGGCTCTGGGACTTCGACGCCCGACCGCTCGGCGCAGGAGAGGCGGGGGCCGGCACCGCTCGTCCAGCGCACGCCGGCTTCAGTGGCACCTTGCACAAGACAGAGGCGTTCCTGGCGGCTCAACCCTTCGGGAATGTGCCGGCCGCGTTCAGCCCGAACGGGACTGTCGGAATCTTCGAGTCGAACTCCATCGCGCGCGCCGTGGTGCGGCTCGCCCCCCACGGAACGGGCCTCTATGGAAATGACGCATATGGCGCCTCTCGGATCGACGGCTTCCTCGACGCGAGCCTGATCTTCGCCCGGGAGGTCCAAGTGTATCTGCTGGAGCTCGCCGCGCGGCAGCCCGAGGGCCACACGTACGAGCGCGCACGCGCCGCGTGCGCGTCCTACCTCAGCGGGATCGAGCGGGCTCTCGCGCCGGCGGGCCGCTTCCTTGTGGGAGCCGAGCTGACCCTCGCCGACATCTGCTTCGCGACCGAACTGGCGCTGTTCTCGGCGGAGCGGGCCCAGCGAGAGGTGCTTGCCCAGGCCGGGCTTCAACCCCTCTACACCGATGCGTTGCGACAGAGCTTTTCAGGTGCGTTCGGTCACTTTGATCGCCTCTGTCAGGAGCCCGCCTTCGCGTGCGAGCTCGGTCCGTACCTAGAGAAGCTCGATGCCTGAGCGAAGCGGGGGGACCGCCACGGCGGCCGTGATCGGGGCCGGGGACTACATCGGTGCCGCGATCGCGCGGAGGTTCGCGGCTGAGGGCTTCACGGTCGTCGCCGGGCGACGGAAGGGCGAGAAGCTCGCGCCGCTCGTCACGGAGATCGAGGCCCGGGGCGGACGGGCCGTCGGCCGATCGCTTGACGCCCGGAAGGAAGACGAGGTCGCGGCCTTCCTGCAGCAGGCCGACGCGCTCGCGCGGCTCGAGGTCTGCATCTTCAACGTCGGCGCGAACGTCCAGTTTCCGCTGCTCGAGACCTCCGAGCGCGTCTTCCGGAAGGTCTGGGAGATGGCGTGCTATGCGGGATTCCTTGCCGGCCGCGAGGCCGCTCGCCTCATGCTTCCGCGCGGGCGCGGCTCGATCTTCTTCACCGGCGCGACGGCCAGCCTGCGCGGTGGGGTCGGCTACGCGGCGTTCGCGAGCGCGAAGTTCGGCTTGCGGGCTCTGGCGCAGAGCGCGGCGAGGGAACTCGGTCCGCAGAACATCCACGTCGCGCATCTCGTGATCGACGCCGGCGTCGATACCGCATGGGTGCGCGAGCGGATCCAGGAGAAAGGGGGCACCGCGGCTCTCGCAGAGCTCGCACCCGACCGGCTCATGAAGCCCGAGTCGGTGGCGGACGCCTACTGGCAGCTCCATCAGCAACCTCGCGATGCATGGACCTTTGAACACGAGATCCGACCCTTCGGAGAGAAATGGTGAGACATGGCGGATGTGGAGTTCCACTTCGACTTCGGCAGCCCTAACGCGTACCTGAGTCACCTGATCCTTCCCGAGATCGAGAGCCGGACGGGCGTCGACTTCGAGTACGTCCCGATCCTGCTTGGAGGCGTTTTCAAGTTGACTCACAATCGATCGCCGGCCGAGAGCCTGGCGGGAATCCTTAACAAGCCCGAGTACGAACGCCTTGAGATGCAGCGCTTCATCCGGCGGCACGGCATCACCCGCTTCAAGCCGAATCCCTTCTTCCCCGTCAATACCCTGGCGCTGATGCGAGGCGCCATCGCAGCCGAGTCGCTAGGAGAGTGACTCAGGAGTCGCCCACCGATCAGAGGTGAGGGGCCTGGATCCGGGTTCATTCGAAGGCGAGAAGTATCCCGCGTTGCAGACCCTCGGAGGGCCGAGGCGCTTGCGAGGCGCAGCCGCAGCCGGCGCA
>DATGZK010000083.1:0-10874 GCA_035489755.1 Myxococcota bacterium | reverse complement strand
GCCGGGAGCGGAGCTCATGAGCTCGACGCGTACGACTTCGCAGTCCCGACAGAACTTGTCGCGCAGGAGCCCACGCCCGAACGTGATCTCGCAAGGCTCCTCGTCCTCGATCGCGGTCGCGCTGGAACGCTCGCACATAGCCGTGTGCGCGAGCTTCCACAATGGCTTCGACCGGGCGACCTCCTCGTCGTGAATGCGACGCGGGTCTTGCGGGCACGGTTGCGCGGAAGGAAGGCGACAGGAGGAGCGGCCGAAGCGCTCCTCCTTGGGCCGTCCCATGAGCCAGGCTGCTTTCGGGCACTGCTGCGCTGCCGAGGACGCCAGCGCGTGGGTCAGCGCTTCGCTTTTGGCCCTTCGGGCAAAGAGATTCCGGCCGAACTGATCGCGCTTGGTCTTGAGGGTGAGATCGTCCTCGCCTTTGCGCGAGGCACCTCCCCTTTCGAAATCGGTGAGGCGCCTCTCCCACCCTACATCCGACGCGACGCTCCACGCGCAGCCGACTTCGAGCGCTACCAGTCTGTGTTCGCCCGCGTGCCGGGCTCCGTCGCCGCGCCGACCGCGAGCCTGCATCTTTCCGAGCCGCTGCTAGACGAGCTCGCGGCTACGGGTGTTGAACGCGCCGAGGTGGTGCTGCATGTCGGCCCGGGTACGTTCCGTCCGCTACGGCCCATGGACCTCGCCACGGGCCGCCTCGACGCCGAACGCTTTGAGTTGCCCGAGAGGACCGCCCAAGCGGTGGCAAGGGCGCGAGCACGAGGCGGGCGGATCATCGCCGTGGGTACCACCACCACGCGCGTTCTCGAAAGCTGCGCAGCGGCCGACCGGCGGGTCTCGGCGGGAGTGGGCGAGACCCGCATCTTCTTGCGACCGGGCCACACATTCGCGGTCGTCGACGCCCTTCTCACCAACTTTCACCTCCCGCGCTCTAGCCCTCTCCTGCTTGTTTCTGCCTTCGCCGGGCGCGAGGCGGTGCTCTCGGCGTATGCGGCGGCCATCGAAAGCAGCTATCGGCTCTTCTCCTACGGCGACGCGATGCTCATCCTGTGAATGCACAGGGTTTCGCCTTCGAGATCACCGCGCGCGACGGCCTCGCGCGGTCTGCTCGGCTTGTGACACCCCACGGGGTCGTCGAGACACCAGGGTTCATGCCCGTCGCGACCTTCGGTGCCGTCCGGGGTGTCGCGCCCGATGAACTTGAGAAGCTCGGTGCCCAGATCCTGCTCTCGAACGCCTACCACCTTCACGAGCGACCCGGCGAGGAAGTGGTTGCCCGCGCAGGAGGACTCCATCGATTCACGGGCTGGAGGGGACCTTGGCTCACCGACAGCGGTGGCTTCCAGATCACCTCCCTCGCTCCGCGCGTACGTATCGACGAAGACGGGGTGACCTTCCGGTCACCGCACGACGGTCGATCTAGAACACTCACGCCGGAAAAGGCGGTCGAGGTACAGGAGAAGCTCGGAGCGGACGTTGCGATGGTGCTGGACGAATGTGTATCCGACGACGCTGCGACGCCCACCTTGCGTGCGCGCGCGGCGACGGAGCGCACATTGCGCTGGGCGGAGCGCTCAATCCGCGCGCGCCGCCGGGTGGACCAGGCGCTGTTTGGCATTGTCCAAGGCGGGTGCTCATCTGCGCTGCGCCGAGCGAGCGCACGCGCCACCGGCGCCCTCGGGTTCGACGGCCACGGGCATGGCGGTCTCGGTCTCGGGGAGGAAAGCGGGCAGCGCGAGGAGCTGATCGCCGTGGCACACGCGGAGCTGCCCGAGAACCGGCCGCGCTATTTGATGGGTCTAGGTCGCCCCACCGACCTGATCCGGGCGATCGCGCTCGGGGTCGATCTCTTCGACTGCGTGATCCCCACACGAAACGGTCGACATGGGCTTCTTTTTACGCGTTCAGGAACATTGGCGGTACGCAATGCGTCGTACCGAAACGACTCATTACCGCCCGAGGAGAGCTGCGACTGCCCTACCTGCTCGCGCTACTCCCGCGGCTACTTGCGGCACCTCCTGCACGTGAATGAGGCGTTGGGGGCGCGTCTCGCATCGATCCACAATCTCCGGTTCTACCTCCGGCTGCTCGAAGAAGTGCGCGCCGCAATCCACGGTCGCACCTTCAAGGACCTCCGAGCAAGCGTTTTGGACTCGCTCGGCGGCGCGCCCTGACCCTTCGGGCGAAACGCGAGATCCTTCCCAGCGGCTCAAGCGCATCCTCCGCCTCGCCGATTTCGACCCTGCCAATACTGAGTTCTCGACGCGGGACGGGGGATCTCGTTTGGACAGGTCGCAGAAGGGCGCGCTCTTGTTGAGCGCACAGCGGCGCGTCGTGCTCCTCATGGCGTGCGCGCTGGTGCTCGTGGCGGCGCTCGTCGGCGGGATGCTGGTCGCTCGCGCCGTAAACGATACGCGCGAGGCCAGCCGGGAATGGGTGCGCGCTGCCGCGGCCCAGCTCGCGCAACTTGCCACGCAGCCGATGGCTTCTCCCGCCGTGGGCGCAGCCCTGGCACCCATCCTGTCCGCAGCGAAGTCCCTCCCCGGAGTTGCCGACGCAGCTCTCGTTGACGCTACGGGTCACACCGTTGTCTCCACGCGCAGCAGTGAAGTCGGACTTATGGCACCGCGGGCGTGGCGCGCAGGTGGTGAGGCTGCGGTCTTCCCGCGCGGATCCGAGGAGGCGGGCGATTCGACGACACTTGTGGTTGCGCCGGTTCGCTCGGGCACGGCCACAATCGGGAGCCTCGCGCTGCGGTTCGTCGAACCGCGTGCGGCGACTACGGCGGGGCGGGCACTCGTGGTCGGAGTGGCCGCCGCCGGGGTCGTGATCGCCACTCTCCTCGCAGTCTTGTGGCGCCTCGTCGGAGCGCTTCTCTCACCGGTCGCGGAGAGCGAGCGCGTACTGACCGCCCTCGCCTCGGGCGATGTGGGCGCACGGCTCGATGCGCGAAAGCTCGGTTCCTTCGGGGGCCTCGGCCACGGACTCAACACTCTGGCCGAGGCGCTTGGCGGCGTCCTTTCACGAGTGCAGCACTTGACGCAGCGCATGCAGAGCGCGCCAGAACGCGTGGCGCAGGTCATGGATGAGATCGCAACGGGGGCCGAAGCACAGACCGAGGCAGTCGAGGAAACCGCGTCTCTCCTTGCGAACATCAACACGTCCATCAAGGGCATCAACGCCGAGGTGGACAGCCTCTCTCGATCGGCCGAGGAGGCTTCCTCGTCCGTTCTGCAGATGGGAAGTGCGATCGATGAGGTCGCCCGCAGCGCCGCTTCGCTTCACGATTCGGTTGACTCGTCGACGTCGTCGATCCATGAGATGGGCGCAAGCATTCGACAGGTTGCCGACAGTGCCGATGCAGTCCAGCGGATGGCCGAGGAGACCGCGTCCTCGATGACCCAGATGGACCGCACGATTCAGGAGGTGGGGGAGCACGTACGAGAGGCTTCGGTGCTGACGCAGCAAGTGAGCGAAGGTGCAGAGGTCGGGTCGAGCGCTGTGTCAGACACCATCGAAGGCATCGAAGAGATTCGGAATCTCACCCGAGGCGCGAAGGATGTGCTCGAGCGGCTCGCGGCACGAATCAATGAGATCGGCGAAATCGTTAACGTAATCGGCAGCATCAACGATGAGACCAATCTCCTTTCGCTCAATGCCGCGATCATCGCCGCCCAGGCGGGGGAACAGGGCAAGGCTTTCGCCGTCGTTGCCAACCATGTGAAGACGCTGGCTCAGCGCACCGCGGGGAGCACCCAAGAGATTGAGCGCCTCATTCGAGCTGTCCAAGCGGAATCGGAAAACGCCATGCGCGCGATGGGTGCAGGGATCGATTCTGTCGAGGCCGGCGTGGCGCGGTCGTCACGGGCTGGAGAGGCGCTCCAGGCCATCCGCACGTCCGCTCGAGAGGCAAGCGCCCGTGTGGCCGAAATCGCGCGCGCGGCGCAAGAGCAGGCGCAGAGTTCACGCCACGTCGCGGAAGCCGCACAGCGGACATCCCAGATGGTCCAGCAGATTTCCGGCGCAATCGGAGAGCAGTCGCGCGCGAGTGAGGCAATGCTGAAGAACTCCGAAGGCGCACTCGAAGTTTGTCGACAGGTCCATCGATCGACCTCTGAGCAACGGGAGACAGCCAAGTTCATTACCGCGAGCATCGCCTCGGTCGCCGAGATGATCAGATCCATCCAAGAGAACACCGCGTCGCACGCGCGTGCGAGCGAGTCCGTTGCGAGCGCGGTGAGCCGCATTCTCGAAACCGCTCGCAAGAGCAGCCAGCGCATCCCCGAGGTGCTCTCAACGGTGGAGGATCTCCGCACCGACGCCGACGCGCTGGCCCAAGAGGTGGGGCGGTTCCGCGCCTAGCGACCCCTCCCGCTTTCTTCGATCCCTGCCAGCGCGGCGCATATCCCAGCGTAATAGGGCAGACGTTCCCCGAGGGCAGCGGGCACAATCCGCACCCGCTCGCCGAGCTGCGGCCACACATGTTCGCGGACGCGGCGCCGAACCGGCTCGAAGCAGAGCCGCTCACCTGCCGCGGTCGGGATCGTACCGAGTACGACGACCTCAGGCGCCACCGTGCAGAGGATCTGGACGAGGGATCGCGCCAGATAGTCGTTAAATCGATCGAGCTCAGCCATTGCGAAGGCGTCGCCCTCGCGCGCTGCCGCCACGAGGTGTTCTGGTTGGATGCGCTCCTTGCCGCCAGCCAAAAGGGCCACGCGACCTCCCACCGATGCCGTCGATCGCAGGTGCTCAGTCCATGCCCGGCCGCCCACGTAGGCCTCGAGGCAACCCCGGAGTCCGCAGGCGCAGGGCCTGCCATTCCACTCTACGGGGGCGTGTCCCACCTCGCCCGCGTACCAGCCAATACCGCGATGCAAGCGCCCGTCCAGAACGAGGCCGGCACCAACGCCGGTGGACATCGTGAGATAAACCGCATCTCGCGCGCCCCGGGCGGCGCCGAACTGCCACTCGGCGAGAGCCGCAGCGTTCGCGTCGTTTTCCAGGAAACAAGGGCACCCAAGGGTGTCTTCCAAGACGGCCGGCGCGGGGACGTCGCGCCACCCGGGCAGATTCGGGGGGGAGAGGATGCGTCGGGTGTCGGGATCAATCGGCCCCGGCGACGAAAGTCCAATGGCCGCCAGATCCGCTCGGGTAGCCCCGGCCCGCGCAAGAATCCCCAGCGCGTCTGCGGTGATTGCCGCGAGATCCCGCTCCGGGTCGCCTGAAAGCGCGGCGGCGCGCCGAAACACCGCCCGAAGGCCTCCCGAGACATCGCTAACGGCGAGGGCAATCTTGGTGCCCCCGAGGTCAATCCCAAGGACGAGCCCAGGCGATGCGTGGGGAATGCGCAAGCTCCTCTAGGCGGCCTCAAGCGAGGCTACCACAGGGGGTAGCGATCCCTGTAAGGGCGCGGCGCCGGCTGCCGATAGAGAAGTAGAAGCCGAAACATTCCTATCGCCTGCGGGGCGGGCTGCCGGCGATTTGCACCAGAAGGGGAAGCCATGATCAGCCACGCGACGAAGGGTGCCTGGGCAGTCGGACGGATCGTGGGGGCGGCGTGCCTCGCACTCACCCTTGCGAGTTGCGCGGCCGTGAGGAGCTGGGATCTCATGGACACGCGGGGGGACTTCCAGGATAACCAGCGCCAGTACACCCAGTATGTTCGCTGGGGAGCCTTCGAGCAGGCGCGTCAGTTCGTCGCAAAGGATGCGATTGAGCGCTGGGATGCCAGCCGTCCGCTGCTGTCGGATGTTCGCTTCACGGAATACACGACGCAATCAAACGAGTTCGATATTGAGAAGATGACCGCAACCGTCCGGGTGACATACAACGGATACAAGGTGAACTCTCTCGTCGAGCGCACTGTCGAGGAGAAACAGGAGTGGTCCAGAGATCCGGTCACAGGTCAGTGGCAGGTGCGACCGGACCTGACGGTCTTGAGCGCCGGGATGGCCGGAACAAGGCCCTGACGCGGAGCGAACCGCGAGGAGAGCCCCGTGGAGTCGGGTCGCACGATCCTCTTCGTCGACGACGTCGAAATGTTCCGAGAGCTCGGTGCGCTTTTCTTGGCGCGCTCCGGCAAAGTCGTAACTGCAGCCGATGGTGAGGAAGCTCTTGCGATTGCGCGTAAGGACCGCCCAGTCATGATTCTTTCCGACCTTGTCATGCCCGGAATGGACGGAACCGAACTGTGCGCCGCCGTGAAGACGGACCCCGAACTCTCGGGAATTCCCGTGATTCTAATTGTCTCCAGCGAGCTCGCCGCCGACCACGCCCGTGCGATTCACGCCGGAGCCGACGACGTACTCTCAAAGCCGCTGAACCGTGTGGCGCTCTTGGAAACCGTGAATCGTTTTTTGCGCTTCAGCACAGTACGCGGACTTCCTCGCGTCGAGATCGACGCTCCTGTTCGCATTCGATGCGGCGCAAGCGAAAGCTGGGGACAAGCCCGCAACGTGTCTCGCGGAGGCCTCTTCGTCGAAGCAGCGCTTTCGGTTCCGCCGCGCACCGAAGTCGCTTTGGAATTTGAGCTGCCTGACACGTTGCGGCGCTTTGCACCGACCGCGAGGGTCGTCTGGCAACGCGCCGATCAACGAGGCCAGCGCCCCGGCGTTGGCCTGCGCTTTGTCGGGCTCGATGCGCGCAGCGCTCGCTACCTCGATGACTACGTGCACGAAAGAGCGCCTGTGGCGCTTGCCGTCGCGATGGCAGAAGGAGGCATATGACCGGCTCGTGCCTGCCCTGGATCCGGCTCTTCCTCGCGTTCGTCATGTTGACGGTCCCCGCTTCCGGCGCATGGGCGGGTGACGCGTACAAGCCAACTCCAGCGACAACCAGTCCCGCCAAGCCATCCACGCGCAGCGACAACGTCGAAGCGACATCTGACGACTCAACGACGGACACAACCGACGAGTCTACCGAGGGTACGGAGCCGGCTTCGCCTAAAGCGACGGTACCCCGGCGCGCTAAGGGCAACGCGGCCCCCAACCCAACGGATTCGGTCGCGGGCGACAACGCCCAAGAGCCCTCCCAGAAGCCCGCGGCACAGGCTACCGACCCTGACCGGGCTGCGCGCACGCAGTGGGAGGAGAAGGCCCGAAAGGCGGACGAGCGCGTTGGGGCCGCACAGGCGCGGCTCGACCAGGCACAGCTCGCGTACACGAACATGCGGATGCGCAGCTACCCGAGTGGCGACGCTCGCGCAACTATCCTAAAGGAAATCGACGACGCCAAGGCGGAACTGTCGGCAGCTCAGGCTGAGCGTGCCTCCCTCGAGGACGAGGCGCGTGCCGCGGGAGTTCCTCCGAGCTGGGTTATGCCGTAGCTCGGACTATCGACTAGCGGCGCTCGAGATCGCGTTCATCCTGGAAGTCGGATGTGTTCACCTCATCTACCCCGTGCGGGTTCGGTTTCACGACTGCAATAATTTCATTGCCTTGCCGCACTACGGTATCGGTGCGCGTCACGAACCCGCCGGCCATGCGATAACGTCGCTGCTCGACGATCAGCGGTCCACTGCCCTCGCGACTTGCCGGGACCTCTAGTGCCGGCTCGCCCTGGGGACCTACCCGAACCATCGGATTGTCGCTAGGGCGCCCAGTCTGAGTCACCTGCGTATAGGGCGCGGTCGCACGGGCGTCTGCCGCGTTCGCTGCGCGTAGACGGTCGAGTCGCTCGGCAAGTGCGAGCTCATAGTCCTTCGTCGAAGAACGGTCCGGGGTGTAGCGGGAATAAGCCTGAAGGCTTCCTGTCGATATCTTTTTCGCAACTTTGCGGTAGCGCTCGGGGATGCGCTTGGCATCATCGGTATACGCGATACCCCCGTCGTCAGTCTTCCAGCGGTAGAGCTCCGCAGCAAAAACCGGTCCGGCGAGAGACAGCGCGAAACCAGCGGCGAGGACAGTCCCAGGAACGCGGCAACAGAGGATCCTCAGCATCAGCTTTCCTCCTGGTGGATCAGAGCGTATTCCTACCAGAAGTAAGTGGCTTCGAACGACAAAAAATGTCATTTCTATAATGGGTTACATGCGCATATTGGATGCAACCGCTCATGGTTGACGCTACAAGTTCGCGTGGATAAACTCCGCGTTGCCTATTGCGGGGTAGAGCAGCCTGGTAGCTCGTCGGGCTCATAACCCGGAGGTCGGGGGTTCAAATCCCCCCCCCGCTACCACCTATACGACCGGCCCGGAAGCCCTCGAGCTCTCGGGCCGGTCCTGCTTCTAGCCTCACCCGAAGCAGCCCCTCCACCCGGAAACCGCGCTCGGCATCGGGCAGGACCCGCAGCCGGTCGTCGCCCAGGAAAGCCTTGAGGGCGGCGCGGCGCTCGTCGGCCGCGCCCTCAAGCGCAGCCCGCATCTCGCAGATCCGTTGCTCGATCTGCGGGCGAAGGCTCTCGGCGTCGAGCGGTTCGGCCTCGAGCTCGAGCAGCCGGCTCCGCACGTCCGCCTCCTCGGTCCGCAAGCGCCCGAGCCGACGCTTCACGTCCTCCATGTCCACGCTCCCGTCCTCGATCGCATCGAGGAGCCGCTCGCGCGCAGCGTCGATCTGTGCCAGCCGCTCTCGGAGCTTCTCGGGATCGTCACGGCTTAGCGTCTGTCGAATCTCCGTGAGCGCTGTTTGCACGGCATAGGCCACGACTTCGGGGACAAGGACCTGCTCGCGAATCGCGCCGAGGACACGCGCCTCGAGATCCGCGGCGGAGACGCGCAGGGCACTCACGCACGCCCGCGGCCCGCGGTCTCGGCTCCAGCCGCAGCCGAGAAGCCCCGTCCCGTGAACATCGAAGAAGCCCCCGCCGCAGATCCCGCACCGGAGGAAGCCGGTCAGGAGATGGCGGCCCCGATGCCGATAGGCCGGGTGACCTTGCGTGGTCTTAAACGCGCCCCCCGATTGCCTTTGGTAGGTCGAGCCTTTGCTGCGTTTGATGGCCTGCACACGCTCCCACAGCTCGGGCGAGACGATCGCAAGCTCCGGCACAGCCCGGCGGAGCCATTCGCTTTCGGGGAGTGGGCGGCAGCGGCGCTCTCCCGTGGAGTGGACCTTCTTCCAGCGTGTTCGCCCGAAGATGAGCTCTCCTTTGTAAAGCGGATTCTTAAGGATTGCCTGGACCGCGGACGGGGCCCAGGACTGCGCCAGGTTGCGGTTGCGACGCGGACGGGGCGCCCTTACGCCTTCGGCATTCAGGCGGTACGCGATGGCGCGGAGCCCCTCCCCTTCGGCCGACCATTGGAAAATCCGGCGCACGGTCTCAGCCGCGTCGGCGTCGATCAGGACCTTCTTGTCCGCCCCGATGGTGTAGCCGTGAGGCGCGCCGCCCGTCGCGAAGCCGCGCTCCCAGCGTCCGCGCATTCCGCGTCGCGTGTTTTCGCCGATCTTGAGCCGCTCATGGTGGTTGATGACGCCCATCATCTGGGAGGCCAGGTCGAAGAGGTCGCGGCCGCTCATGCAGTCGTAGGCGGTGCGCTCCGCTTCCGCGAGACGATTCGCAATCCAGAAGTAGTCCTCAGGATCGCGGGTGAGGCGGGAGTAGTCCCACGCCAGCAGCACATCCCACTCGTCGATGCGCTCGAAGAGACCAAGAAAGCCGGGCCGGTTGTGGCGCGATGCGCCCGAGACCGCAGGCTCTTCCACCACAAGGCCCTCCGCCACGATCCAGCCACGAGCCACAGCGAAGTCGCGGCAGCGGGCGATCTGGTCTCCCGGCGAGTCGGTGGACTGCTTGTCCGTGGACATCCGGGCGTAGATGGCGGCGCGCACAGGGGCGCTACTTCCCCTCTTCATCCTCCGGGCCTCCCCTTCCCTCCTCGGGTTTGCGCGGGAGTTTGCCGCAACGGCGGGCGCGAATCTCGCGCAGGATGTCGGCGGCAACCGCGGCGGCCAGGTGTTCGGCGAAAGCGCGCACATTCGGAGGGAGATGGTGAATCGCGACGGGCTTGCGCTTTCGCTTGGGCAGTTCTGCGGGCCCCGCCATCCACCTACCCTTGCGGCTCGGATCTGGGCTCAGAACAGCACCTACGCGCGCTGAAGGGCGACTGCAGCCGGGAGTCGACTCGGTGGAGACGGTGTACCCGCTCGGAGTGCAGCTCGAGAACAGTGTGTCGATCTGTCATTCCCACCACCGAAATAGCTTGAGCGGCGGGAAGCTAGGAACTCAGGCAAGGCTCAACAATGGGAAATCTTGGGAAATTATCGTGAGACAACGAACGGCGTATAGCGTCGCAAGTGAGCGTATAGCAGCGTAGTGCACCGCGCGGGGAGTGTTCAGAATCGACGTGAGGGGCCCCTGGGAATTGCCTGTCGACGTCACAGCTCGCGGTGGATGGAAACCGAGAACGCGCAAGCTGTCGCAGTGGGGAGTAGAGACGCGGCGTCATCGCCTCGCTGCGCGGGTCAGGTGACCTCGCGGCGCGAGGCTCAGCGCTCTCGTCCGCGATCGAGCTCGCGCGTGTCTTCGAGCTGCCAGGCGATCCGTTGTCACTCGTGCCCCGCGACAGCAAGAAGGGTGCCGGGGCGAAGTTCCTGATCAATCCGGCCAAGGGCTTCTACATATCAAGGAACCCGCATCGGACGACGCCGTCACAGAACGCCGATGCTGCTGGCCACTGGCCTGTCCAACCATGCCACATGCCCATGGCGCGAAAGCCCCAGACTATGCTCGTCAGCAGGGCCTGGGCTTAGACCATCGCATGGTTCACCGAGGAAACGCGGGGCGGGTCCAATGGTGCTCAGGGGTTTCGCTGTCCAGGCAAGCCACGTCCTCTACCGGCTTGCCCGTAACGGCCGCAGTAAACCAATCGAGGAATCGCACGCCGTTGGTCTGACGAGTGTAGAACCGATCCAGCACATGGGGACGTCCGCGGTTGTCCAGCGCATTT
>DATGZK010000082.1:0-72724 GCA_035489755.1 Myxococcota bacterium | reverse complement strand
GGAGCAGTTGCCCTTGTCCCTGCTCGTATGCTTTGAACTGGATCTCATCCCCCATGACTGTCATTTTATCCGCAATGACGAGTCTTGGGTCACTCTCCTAGCCGGATCTAGGGTTCGCGCGGGACGATGAACTCGAGCACGTGGCCGTCGGGATCGCGCACCCAGATTTGGCCGAGCTGCGGGCTCGTCGCAAGGACCTCGCTCACATGCTCGCGCAGGTGCTTGAGCGTCGCCTCGTAGTCATCCACCGCGAATGCCGCGTGACGCGCGAGGGGAGTAAGGCCCGGCGCTGGCACGCCCACGTCGACGCCCGGGGGCGTCTCGATGAGATGGACCTCGCAGGCACCGGCGCGGTACCAGACGCCCGGGATCCCGAGGCCTGCCGGGCGAGGAATCTCGGCAAGGCCGAGAACACCTTCGTAGAACGCCCGGGAGCGAGCGAGGTTTCTCACCGGAAACGACATGTGATGGGCCTCGAGTCGGAGTGCCATGGTGGGTTTCCTCCTCTCCTCTGGCCATTGTCCGCCGCCCCGCAGCGCGAGGCCAGGCCAATAAAAGAAGTGACTTGTCACTTTCTTTAGTTCGGGATAGGCTCGCACCCGTGTCCAAGCTTCCCGCGCGCGGCCTTTCGGCCACCTCGCCCCTCCCTCGACGTCCGGTGCGCGAGCCCGCGCCTCGCCGCACGCAGGCCGAGCGCCGTGCAGCGACGGCTCGGGCGCTCCTTGACGCCACGGTCTCAAGTCTCTTCGAGCTCGGTCATGCCCGGACCACGACCACGGAGATCTGTCAGCGCGCCGGGGTCTCCCAGGGTGCCCTCTTCAAGCACTATCCGACCAAGCAGGCCCTGCTCGCTGCGGCGGCCCAGCATTTGTTCGACACCCTTCTCGCGCGCTACCTCGATGGCTTTGCTCGGGTTCCGCTGGAGGCCGATCGTGTCGCCGAAGCAGCACGCCTGCTCTGGCGCATGTTCGAGAGTCCTGAGCTCGCCGCGGCCTTCGAGCTCATGATCGCGGCGCGCACCGACCGCGAGCTCGCGCATGGCCTTGCGCCCGTGGTCGCCCGTCATGCTGAAAAGCTGCGCGGGCATGCCCGGCGACTCTTCCCGGAAGCCGCGGGAAGGCCGCGCTTCGATCTCGTCCTGGATGCCATGCTCGAGCTCATGCAGGGCATGGCACTCTCCCGGGTCGTGGATGCAGATGATGCGCACAGAAGGCGTCTCCTTCACTTCATGATCTCGCTGGCCCGGAGCGCATTCGAGCCGGCCAAGGAGCAATCCCGATGAGCCTTTCGACCCCGGCAGCCCCTCCGTCCTTTGCGCGCTTCGGTCCGAGGTCATCGGCGCCGCAGGAGCTCGTGGATCTCGTCCGCTACCCCATCCTTGATCTCGACTCGCCCGGTGCGCAGCGCATTCTTTCGGCGGCACGCGCTCAGCTTCGCATGATGGGCGCCTCCGAGCTGCCAGGCTTCGTGCACCCGGAGGGGCTCACGCGCCTCGCGGAGGACGCCCGCGCGCTCGCGCCGCAGGCGTACCGCAGCCAAGGCAAGGGCACGCCCTACCTCGAACTGCCCGACACAGCGCTTGCCCCGGAACACCCGCGCCGACACCTCGGCGCCTTCGCGGTGGGCGTGATCGCTTACGATCAGTTTCCGGCCGACTCTCCGCTGCGTCAGCTCTATGAGTGGGAGCCGATGATGGAGTTCATCTCAGCGGTGCTCGAAAGAGGCCGGCTCTATCGCTATGCGGATCCGCTCGGCGCGCTGAACGTCGCGGTCATGGGCGAAGGTGATCTTCTGCAGTGGCACTTCGACCAAACCGACTTCGTGGTGTCTCTTGCGATCCAGTCCTCCGAGTCCGGCGGTGACTTCGAGGTTGCGCCCCGCATCCGCTCCCAAGACGAAGAGCGATACGAGCGTGTAGCAAAAGTCCTTGAGGGAGCGTCCGACGAGGTGGTGAGATTGCCCATGACGCCGGGCACGCTGCTCATCTTCGAGGGCCGCTACTCGATCCACCGCGTAAGCCCGGTGCGCGGGACAACCGATCGGCTCGTCGGGCTTCTCGCCTACGACACGAAACCCGGCACCACCAGCACGGAGCTCTTGCGCCGAGCGCGGTACGGCCGTGCAGGCTGAAGCGCCTCCGCGGAAGGAGGCGCCCTGCAATGCCACCCGCCTCGAACGTGACGCACTCGGCGAGCTCGCGCTTCCCGCGGACGCGCTCTACGGCATTCACACCGCGCGGGCGCTCCGGAATCTGTCCTTTTCCCTCCGCTCGCTCGGCTCGTGCGCGCCCTACGCCCGAGCCCTTGGCGTGGTGAAGGGCGCCGCCGCACGCGCGAATGCGGACGCCGGCGTCCTTGCGCCAGAGCTGGCGCACGCGATTGACCTTGCCTCCCGCCGGATCTCCTCCGGAGCACTCGCCGATGCCCTCGTCGCGGATCTGCTGGGCGGGGGCGGCTCGATCGCCGTGCACATGAACGTGGCCGAGGTGATTGCGAACGTGGCAAGCGAGAGCCTCGGTGGCCACCGCGGTGAGTACGTGCCGGTCCACCCCAAGCGGCACGTCAATGCGTCGCAGTCGACGGCGGATGTGTGCCATACCGCCTTGCGGCTCGCGATCCTTGAGCGCAGCGTGGTCCTGCGAGCAGCCCTCGAAGCCCTCGCAGCGACGATCGACGCCAAGATCAGCGAGCTCGGGGACGTGCCGACCCTCGCACGAACCTGTCTCCAGGACGCGCTACCCACGACGCTCGCGCTTCTCTTCGTCGGCCACGCGGCTCTGATCCGCCGCCGCGCCAAGGAGCTCGCGCACAGTCTCGAGGCGCTTCATGCGGTAGCGCTCGGCGGTACCGTGATCGGGAGCGGCGAGGGCGCCCCCGCGCGCTATCGCGAGCGAGTCGTCCCTTTGCTCGCCGCGCGCGCGGGCCTAGAGCTGAGGTGCCATCCCGCACCCTGCGACGCTCTTCAAAACGGTGACGACGTCGGCGCCGTCTCCGCGCAGCTCGCGCTCCTCGCCCACGGGCTTGCCAAGATCGCCCAGGACCTGCGACTCCTTGGATCCGGACCGCGCGGAGGCATGGGGGAGCTCAGGCTTCCCCACGTGCAGGAGGGGTCGAGCTTTTTCGCGGACAAGTCGAACCCCCTCGTACCCGAGACGCTTCTCCAGGCCTGCTTCCAGGTGCTGGGTTGCGATCGTGCCGTGCAGGCTGCGCTTGAGCACGGCGAGCTGCATTTGAACGTCTTCGACGGCCTTGCAGCGGTGAACGTGCTCGACGCCCTCGAGTTGCTCTCGAACGCGATCGTTCGCTTTGACGAAGGGTGTGTCCGGGGACTCATTGCAAACGAGGCGCGCTGCCGGGAGCTCGCGAGCTTCGGGAGAACGTCGTGACGAGCGACGCAGCCATCGAGCCGCCCCGCCGTGCGTGGGCAGAGACATGGCTTGCGCAGCCGCTGCGGCCGTACCTCGACGGGCGCTTTTGCGAAACGTCGGGTTCAAGCCACTACAGCGCAATCAATCCGGCCAACGGCGCTCGCCTCGCGCTCGTCCCCGAAGCGTCATCCGCCGACGTGGACCAGGCCGTCCGCGCGGCGCGGCGCGCGTTTGAATCCGGACCTTGGCCCGCCCTCCCGCGCCGCGAGCGCGGACGTTTACTGCAGCGCATCGCCGAAATCGTGCGTGCGCATCGCACCGAGCTCGCCACCCTGATCGCGCTTGAGAACGGCAAGCTCTATCGAGAGGCGTACCACGATGACATGCCCGATACCGCCGATGTCTTCGACTACTATGCGGGCTGGGTGGACAAGCTCTACGGGGAGACCTGCCCCGTCGAGGGGCCGTTTCTGAACTACACGCTCCGCGAGCCCGTCGGGGTGTGTGCGCTCATCGTACCGTGGAACTTTCCGCTGCTCCTCGCGGCGTGGAAGCTCGCGCCGGCGCTCGCCATGGGCAACACCGCCGTGCTGAAACCCTCGCCCTTCACCTCGCTCTCGCTGGTACGCTTTTTCGAGCTTCTCCACGAGAAGGCGGGTCTCCCCGCTGGGGTCGTGAACCTCGTTCTGGGCGGAGCCGCCACCGGCGAAGCACTCGTGCGACATGGCGGGGTCGACAAGGTCGCCTTCACGGGCAGCACGGACACCGGGCGCCGCATCGTGCACGGCTCCGCGGATTCCAACTTGAAGACGGTGTCGCTCGAGCTCGGCGGAAAATCGCCGAGCATCGTCTTTGACGATGTGCCCGATCTCGACTTCGCCGTGACACGGTCGTTCGACCTGATGTTCTCCCAGAAGGGCGAAAAGTGCTCGGAGCCCACGCGCTTTCTGATCCAGCGCAGGCTCTACCACGACTTCGTCCGGCGCTTGGCGGAGAAGGCGGAGGCCGTCGTGTGCGGCGATCCCTTCGACCCCGCGAGCGAGCAGGGCCCGCAGTGCAATCGACCGCAGTTTGAGAAGGTGCTCGGCTACATCGAGATCGGGCGGCGTGAGGGTGCGCGCGTGCGGGCGGGCGGCGGCCCTGACGTGAAGGGACCAAACGCTGTGGGCTTCTTCGTCCGTCCGACGATCTTCGACGAAGTAGGACCGCAGATGCGGATTGCGCGGGAAGAAATTTTTGGTCCCGTGCTGTGCGTCCTGCCCTTTGAGGACGAAGACGAAGCCGTGCGGCTGGCCAACGCAAACGACTACGCCCTTGCGGCCGGGCTCTACACGCGCGATCTCGCGCGGGCGCACCGCGTCGCACGACGCCTCGACGCCGGAATGGTGTTCGTAAACCGCTACGGCTGTTACGACTTTGCCAGCCCCTTCGGCGGGTTCAAGCAGAGCGGCTGGGGCAAGGAAATGGCGCTTCACTCGCTCGACGCCTACACGCGCACGAAGTCCGTGTGGGTCCACCTGGCGTGAGGGTCGGCGATGCTCTCGCTGGTTCCGAGCCAGGCCCCCTGCGCTCAGGCCCAGCGGTGCTCCCGATTCGGTGAACGCCTGTGGGAGCGATCCCGGCGGTGTGAGTTCGCGCCCTTCACCGCTGCGGAGGGCGTGGTGAACGGATGCTCGCGCCTCACGGGGATCGCCTTTTTCATCAGCCGTTCGATGCGCGCGAGCTGATCTCGCTCGTGGGTGTCGCAGAGTGAGAGGGCAACCCCCTGGGCTGCCACGCGCCCCGTGCGTCCAATGCGGTGAACGTAGCTCTCGGAGTCGTCCGGCAGCTCGAAGTTGATGACGTGGGAAATGCCCTCGACGTCGATGCCGCGGGCTGCAAGGTCGGTGGCCACGAGCACGCGCGTCGTACCCCGACGAAAGCTCGCAAGGGCGCGCTCGCGCTGCGCCTGCGAGCGGTCGCCGTGAATGGCCTCGACGCGTTCCACCGCCGCACTCAAATGCTTTGCCACTCGGTCGGCGCCGCGCTTGGTGCGAGTGAAGACAAGGGCGCGCGTCACCGCAGGGTCGGCAAGCAGGTGCTCGAGAAGTCGGCGCTTGTCGGGTCGCTCCACAAAGAGCACGGCCTGCTCGACCTGTGCAGGCGGAGTAGCGACGGGTGATACGGCAACCCACGCCGCATCTCGCTGCACGGAGTCTGCCAGGGTCCGAATCTCGGGGGGCATCGTCGCCGAGAACAGAAGCGTCTGGCGCTCCCGAGGTGTCGCGTTGAGGATGCGCCGCACGGCCACCAAGAAGCCCGCATCGAGCATTCGGTCCGCTTCGTCGAGGACGACAATCTCGACCGAGCGCAAATCGACTTCGCGGGCACGCATCAGGTCTTCGAGGCGACCCGGGGTTGCGACGACAACGTCCACGCCCCGGCGCAGTGCGCGCCGTTGGGGCACGTCGCTTACGCCGCCGAAAATGACAGCATTCTCGATGCCCAGCCCAGCGCCGAAATCGGAGACCACCTGTGCAATCTGGGTCGCGAGTTCGCGCGTTGGCGAGAGGATGAGGCCGCGGATCGCGCGCGTGCGCCGGGGAGGCTCGACGAGTGCAGCCAGACGCTGAACGAGCGGAAGCACAAAGGCTGCAGTCTTGCCGGTACCGGTCTGTGCACAGCCGAGGACATCTCGGCCTGCGAGGATGGGAGGGATCGCCTGCGCCTGGATGGCAGTGGGCGCGGCGAATCCCGCGTCTTGCACTACCTTGAGCAGAGCGGGATGAAGTGAGAGGTCATCGAATCGAATCAAGAGTCCATTTCCTTCTATGCGGCGATACGCCGCAGCTGTGCCCGCACACCGGCCACTTGGCCGGGGCGAAGCCTACGAAAAACGCGGACGACGCGGAACGAATCCATCTGTTCCGGTCGATCCGGGTGAGGCATTCTTCAGAGAGATCGCTTGCGGTGGGGCTACCAGGCAGGAAGATCTATTCGGAGAAGGCCTTCAGGTGGTCACGGGATGCATCGGCATCCGGACGGCCGAACCGTAGCACGGTTCTGTGATGTCGCGACCTCGGGGCGTCGAGCCGGTAACCCTGCGGCGAAGCAATGGCGCTGTTGAGCCCCGCCGCGGACCACGGAGGACGTCTCGCAGTCCATTCGCTTCGCGCTCGCAGGTGCGACCCGTGACGCTAATGCCGTGCGAGCCGCTCGCGCAGCGTGCTTACAAGCCGCCTCGCGCCGTCCTCCAAGGGTCCCGTACCGAAAACGTAGAAATCCGGCCGTTGGAGAACCACGGCCACCCCAGCCCGAGAGAACCAGCGCGCGTAGCTCCCGTTAACGTCGACGACGGGCCCGTCGTTGCCCACCCATGCGCTGATGCCCCCCAGCGAGGCGAAGAACGCGGCGAGCTCCGGGGCGAGTTGCGTCGCGGGGTCACAATGCGGGCTCAAGAGCGTCCAGCCGCGACCGACGACGTCGTCGAACAGACCCGTCCTGGCTCCATGGCGCACGCGATCTTGCAAGAAGAGCTGACCTGCAAGAGGGTCCCGCGGCACGAAGAGGCCTGGCCCGAGGGCAGGAGGCGGAAGCGGCGGAGAGAGACCCACCGACTTTGCCGCGGCAATCATGCGGGCGTCGCGCGCCGCCGCATCATCGGGATCCGGAACACAGATCACCTTGCCAAGCGCCATTGAGAATTCGATCACCGCGCGCACCTGGGGGATGCGCTCGCTGGGATACGTGTCGAGGAGGGCCTCGCCCGCCTTGCCTGCGAGCACGAGGTCAAGCTTCCAGGCCAGGTTGGCGGCGTCCCGAATCCCCGAGCACAGGCCCTGACCTGCAAAGGGTGGCATTTGGTGAGCGGCGTCGCCGGCCAGGAGCAGCCGCCCCTTGCGCCAGGTGTCGACCCACCGAGCTTGAAACCTGTAGAGCGCGTGGCGTTCGAGCGTGGCGGTAGAAGCGGTGACGCCCCACGGCTCAAGCAGCCGCCAGGCGGTTTTCTCACTGTTCAGTTCCTCGATGCTCTCTCCTGGAAGCCGCATGAACTCCCAGCGCCGCCGTCCCGGCCCTCCGGAAACGAGCGTGGTCGGGCGGGCGGGATCGCACAGCTGCCAGTTGAGGGGCTCCCAGACCCTTTTTTCATGCGGGATGATGTCGACGATCAGCCAGTCGAAGAAGAAACCGAGATCGGTGACGCGGGCTCCAAGATGAGACCGCACGAAGCTGTTCGCGCCATCACAGCCTGCGACGTAGCGTGCACGCACGGGGCGCTCCTGTCCGTGAGGGCCGACAACTCCGAGCTCGACCTCCTCGGACCCCGGCCGAACGGCCACTACCTCGCAGCCCCGCACAACCGTCACCGAGGAGAGGGAGCGTGCCCGGGCGTCGAGCAGCGCCTCAAGCTCCGGCTGGGCGAACATGTTGGATTCGGGCCAACCGGAAAGGCTTGTCCCGGTATCTCGCCCGAACCGCAGCAGGGTCTCTCCCGCCGCGTTGCGCCATTCGTAGATGGGCGCGGGCTCCGTCCGCCCCACAAGATCGTCGGCGATTCCCGCGGCCTGGAGGATCCGCCCGATTTCATGGTCGAAGTGGACCGCTCGTGGCATCGGGTACGGCGCGGCCTGTTTTTCGAAGACTCCGACATTCGCGCCCCGCTCGCCCAGCAGGATCGCCAGGGTCTGACCGACCGGCCCGTAGCCCACGATGGCGACGTCATACCTCTCGTCCACGACTGAGCTTCCCCTCGCTGCTCGAAGGAAGATTCCGATCCCGAGCGGCTCGGACATCGGACCTTCACTTTCGCACGGGGCGCGCCCGTTGCGAAGACTGCGGCCGCTACGGACCTCTCTGGGATTGTCTCTTGCTCGCGAGTCCGACGGAGCGGGCCCCTGCCCCTCTCGGGACCGAGCCGGAGAGGAGCCTAAGCAGGCGCCTCATCTCCTCGCACCAAGGTGCCGAAAAGGGTTGACACTCAAGTGGGCCTGGGATAAACGGCCCACCAGCGACCGGACTCGGCCACGGTGAGCCGAGGCGGTTGCAAGGACTGGAGGATCATCTGGCTCTATGCCGGAAGGCAGTAGTTCAAGTCACCAACGAATGGAAGCGCGCGACCGCGCCGATTGATCCGCGAAGGCAAGGGCCCTCCTCGCTTCCGCCCAAAAGGCCGGCCGCTAGCGGAAGCAGAAGCAACCCAAGAGATCTCCTCGTTCGACGTTTCTCCTTCCCCGCTTCCTGACAACTGAATACGTGTTCGTACGGGTTCGGCATCGCGGGTGCCGCTCCACGCCTCGAGGCTCGGAGCGACTTCGCCGCGAAGTTGTCCGGCGCCCGTTCGAGCCAAATCCGCAGCCAGGCGCGGGGAGGTGCGAGGCAATGCTGCGTGCGCGCATTTTCAGAAGGATCGGGACCCGAACATCCGGAGAAGGATCCGGCCGGCGCCGGCTCCGCGTCGCGGTCCACGACGTTTCCGCCCTTCTCGCCGTTTCGGATGCAGACGCGAACGCTGCGCTCGAACAGCTCGGGTCAAACGGGAATGGGCTGTCTCCTGAGCAGGTGACCGAGCGCCTTAGGGAATACGGCCCCAACGAGATCGCTCACCAGCAACCGCCCCGCTGGTATCGCCTCCTGCTGCGCAACCTCCGCAATCCGTTTGTGCTCGTGCTCGTCGTCCTCGGAGCCGTTTCCTTCTGGACCGGAGACACCCGAGGCACGGTCGTCGTCTCCGTGATGGTCGTGGTCAGCGTTCTCATGCGATTCGTCCAGGAGTTCCGCTCCTCGCGGGAGGCCGAAGCGCTTCGGGCCATGGTCCAAACGTCCGCCACTGTGATGAGGCAATCCTGCGAAACCGGGCCCGACGAACGGCCCCTTTGGCGCTGCGAGAAGCGGGACGTTCCCTTCGAAGAACTCGTTCCGGGCGACCTCGTTCACCTCTCGGCGGGGGACATGGTTCCCGCAGACCTTCGCATTCTCCGCTCAAAGGACCTGTTCGTGAGTCAGTCCGCGCTGACCGGAGAAGCCATGCCGATCGAAAAGTACGACACGCTGGGGGAGCTCCAGGGAAAGGACTCCGGCGTCGCTCGTCGCAACCCCCTTGAGCGCGGAAACCTGTGCTTCATGGGAACAAACGTCATCAGCGGCTCGGCGCTCGGGCTTGTGGTCGCAACCGGGCGTCGCACGTACTTCGGATCTCTCGCGCGCAGCGTCATCGGGCACCGCAGCCTCACGAGCTTCGACCACGGCGTCAACAGTGTGACGCGGGTTCTGATTGCGTTCATGCTGGTCATGGTTCCGGTGGTTTTCTTGATCAACGGCCTCGCCAAGGGGGACTGGAAGGAGGCTTTCCTGTTCGCGATCGCGGTCGCCGTAGGTCTTACCCCGGAGATGCTTCCGATGGTGGTGACGGCCAACCTCGCGCGAGGCGCCGTCGGAATGGCTCGTCGCAAGGTGGTCGTGAAGCGGCTCAACGCCATCCAGAACTTTGGAGCGATGGACGTCCTGTGCACGGACAAGACCGGGACGCTGACCGAAGACCGCATTGTGCTCGAAGAGCACCTGGACATTCACGGTCAAGAAGACGCCCGTGTCTTGGACTACGCCTACCTGAACAGTCGCTTCCAGACTGGACTCAAGAATCTCCTCGACCGCGCGGTGCTCGAACGCGTCGCTCCCGAGCGGCAGGAGCTCCTGGGCGCGCGCTACCAAAAAGTCGATGAGATCCCCTTCGACTTTGCGCGCCGCAGGATGTCCGTCGTCGTCTGGACGGAACGCAGCCATGACCTCTTGATCTGCAAGGGCGCAACCGAGGAGATCCTCGAGGTCTGCGGCTACGCCGAAGAGCGCGGCGGCGTCGTCCCTCTGACCGACGACCTGCGGGGCGAGTGCGCGGAACTGGTCGCAAAGAAAAATGAAAGCGGCCTGCGCGTCGTCGCAGTGGCCTATAAGAGGATGCGCATTTCCGGCCACGCCTACACCGTCGCCGACGAGAGCGAGTTGGTCCTCCTCGGGTTTATCGCTTTCTTGGATCCCCCGAAGGAGAGCGCAGCGGCGGCGCTCGCGGCCCTGCGCCGCCACGGCGTTTCCGTGAAGATCCTGACCGGGGACAACGAGATCGTGACGCGCCGCGTGTGCCGAGAAGTCGGGCTCGACGTGACCCATCTGGCACTCGGGAGCGAGATCGATGAGCTCTCGGAGAAGGAGCTCGCAGAGCTTTGTGACCGGGTCTCGGTCTTCGCCAAGCTGGCGCCCCTGCAGAAGGCGCGGATCGTGAGGGCGCTGCGCAACAAGGGGCATACCGTCGGATTCCTCGGCGATGGGATCAATGACGCCGCGGCCCTGCGAGATGCGGACGTGGGGATCTCTGTGGACACGGCGACCGACATTGCCCGGGAATCGGCGGACCTGATCCTTCTCGAAAAGAGCCTGCTCGTACTCGAAGAAGGAGTTCTGCGGGGAAGGCAGGTGTACGGAAACATCATCAAGTACATCAAGATGACCGCGAGCTCGAACTTCGGGAACGTTTTCAGCGTACTCATCGCAAGCGCATTCCTTCCGTTCCTTCCGATGCTCGCGATCCAGCTACTGATCCAGAATCTCCTCTACGACCTCTCGCAGCTCTCCTTGCCCTGGGACCGGATGGACCGGGAGTTCCTGGAGCGGCCCCGCAAGTGGGAGCCGAGCGGAATCGCGCGGTTCATGGTCTTCATCGGTCCGGTGAGCTCGGTCTTCGATGTGCTGACCTTCCTCGTCCTGTGGTGGGCCTTGGGAGCGAATAGCCCGGAGCGGCAGTCGCTCTTCCAGTCGGGATGGTTCGTCGAGGGCTTGCTCTCGCAGACCCTCATCGTGCACATGATCCGCACACAGAGGATCCCCTTCATTCAGAGTGTCGCCGCGACCCCTGTGTTGCTGCTGACGGGTCTCATCATGGCGGTGGGAATTTGGCTCCCCTTCTCACCGATCGCAGGAGCGAGCAGCCTCGTGCGGCTGCCTGGCACCTATTTCCTCTGGCTTGCAGCCATCCTGCTCAGCTATTGCGTCCTCACCCAGGGCGTGAAGACCTGGTATATCCGGCGCTTCCAGAGCTGGCTGTGAGGAATCTGGGCCGCGATGGCTGCGGCTGCTGCCACGCCGGCGCTACGCTGAGCGTAGGTTCCCAGGGCCCGCCTTTCGACGCCGAGGTGGGCGAGGTGCCCGCTCGAAGAGCGCACGTCTCTATTGCGCCGTGGTATCTCAACGAGTGCGCACGCTTCGATCGTTCCGGCCTTCCCCCCTCAGGGTGAGGCGCGCTTGGGGCTAGCGGGAGATCCACATCGCCATCGGCCCGCGCACGCCTCCCGTGTCCCATCTCAGGATCTGTCGCGCACCGTCGTGGGCGAAGCTGCCTGTGGAGACCTTGACCCGTGGCCCCCGCGGATACTGAAGGCGCGGCACAAAGACCTCGGTGGGCGCACGCACGGACGGGTCGCTCTCGATCTCCAATTCGAATACCCCGGTCGCGGGCGCGAACTGCATGCGCGTTGGCCTTCCGGCCGCGTGGCGTACGTAGGGACGCACGAAGGCCCGGGTGCCGCGTCCCCCTGAATCGAGATCTTGGGGATCCCTTTGGTCATCGCGGCTAAAGAGCGAGAGATCTTCGTGATTCCAGCCGTCGCCGTGGGCGTGCGTATTGTCCGCGGTGTAGTTCCAGTGCGTCGAGTTAAGGAGCTTGGCATCAAGGGCGCGGTAGGTGGCGTCGAGAGCGATTTCGTGCTTCGCATAGTCGCCGGTTCGGTGGGCCTCGCCGTCGTTCATCTCGTAGGGAATACCGAGCTCGCCGAGGAGCACGGGAAGCCCTCCCATCATCTTGCCCGACAGGGCAGCGAGCCCGCCCAGCTGATCCTGATACGCCCTCGCGATGTCCTCCACACCGCTTCGAACGCCGCCCCCAAGCGTGGGATGGGCCTCCGGATCAAAACGCCGCTGGATCAGCATCACCACGTCGTACCAGTGGCGCGCATCGCAGACGAGGGGATCCGAGTCGCTCCATGGCGTTGCGACCACTCCAGGCACGCCTTCCAGAAAAAGGAAGCAGCCGGGATGGGCGCGCCGCAGGCGTTCGCGCAGACGCCGGATAAAGGGAACGAGAAAATCAGACCACGCGGAGATCTCGCGACCCTCGAACTTTCGGAAGTAATCGGGCTTCGCGAGCACGGGCCGGCCTTCCGAATCGAGATCCCACACCCCGAGGCGTCGCCAAGGACAGCCGCCCTTCCAGATCGAGAGTCCCCGAGGATTCAAGACTCGGCCGTCCGCCCCAGCAACGGTCTGGCCGTCCGCCGCCGCGAGATGCTCGAGGGGCGAAAAGGACTTCGGGCCGCTGCCCATAAAGCGAGCCCCGCGCAGAAGATCGTCGCCCCGGCCCACATAGCCGGGAGAGGGCTCGTTGAAAGTGTCGTAGCCCAGCACGTTGTCGAGGTCGGCGAGGCGCTCGGCAAGGGCGCAGAGCGCGCGGGCATAGTGATCCTGAAGCGCACTCTGCACACCTCTCAGCTCGGGGCAGAAAGCGTCCCCGGCGAGGAGGAGCGTCCACATGGTCGCGCACGGCACACGCTGGACGTTGCTGGGCCAGTCGTGGGCATCCAGTTCCACGGCCTCGGCCGCCACGAAGCGCTCGGGCAAGAGACCCGCCCACTCGAAGGGCCAGAACGGCGCGCCGTCGCCGCCGGTCCAGCGGCTCCACACATCGTGGTGGGGATCAACGAAAACGAGGAGTCCGTGGGCGCGGGCCTTGCAGACCACGGCGCGGAAATAGTCGAGGTACGCCTCATCGTAGAGCCCGGGCCCCGCATGTTCGATCGCTTCCCAGGTCGTCAGCAGGCGCAGGATGGAGAATCCCCAGGACGCGATGCGTTCGAGGTGACGATCGGCCTCCTCCAGCGCAAACGGCCGACCGACAAAGGAGACGTCGCGCCAGCCGAGGAAGTCGACGCCTCGGTGCGTCGCACTGTCCGGCCGCGCGGGCATCTTGCTGCTCCCGCCGAGGTTCACCCCCCGCAGGAGGGTGTGGCGGCCATGGCGGTCGATGAACCAGCCATCCTGGGTCGTAAAGCCGTGGGGCATGCGCTTCTCCTCTTCTTTCGTCGCCCGGCAACCGAGTATGATGGCCCAGCCCATGCCCGCCATCGAATGGACTCCGCCTCTGCGCTTTGCCGTCGCACTCGGACTGGGCTTTCTGATCGGTCTTGAGCGGGAGAGCACGCGCCTGGAGGAGCACAAGGTCGTCTTCGGCGGCGTTCGGACCCATCCCCTGATTAGCCTCTATGGCTTCGGGTGCGCATGGCTCTCGCAGGGCGGCACGACGTTCATGCTGCCGGTCGGGCTCCTCTCCCTCGCCGTGCTCACCGCGATCTCCTACTTCACCAAGCTCGGCGAGCACCGCTATGGCAGCAAGAGCGAGATCTCTGCACTCCTTACCTTCGTGGTCGGCGCCCTCGCGCTCCTGGCGGATGTCTGGATGGCGGCAGCGATCGCTGTGGTCAACACCTTTGTGCTTTCGGAAAAGCCGGTGCTCGAGAAGTACGTCGAGCGGCTTGACAAAATCGAGTTCTTGGCAGCACTCAAGTTCCTGATCGTTTCGGTCATCATCCTTCCGGTCGTACCGAACGAGGACTACACCCAATTTCATCTCAATCCCTATGCCATCTGGCAGGTTGTCGTACTGGTCTCGAGCATCGGCTTTTTCGGCTACGTGCTGGCGAAGCGCTACGGCGAGAGCGCGGGCATGTGGCTCTCTGGGATCCTGGGCGGCCTCGTTTCGAGTACAGCCGTGGCCATCGCATCGGGTCGCAGGGCGGAGCAAGACCCGCAGGCCGGAGCGTCCGGATTGCAGACGACGCTGCTGGCGGGGGCGGTCTTGTACCCGCGCCTGCTCATCATCATCGCGTTCGTCAATTCGCAATTCGTTTGGCCCCTCGCCTGGCGATTCGCCGTCCTCGGGCTGCTCGGACTCGCGCTGGCCACAACGGTGAAAACGCCGCAGCACGAGACACTGACGGGGCAAGGCGCTGCCGGACTCCAGAATCCCTTTGAACTCTCGCCGGCGCTGCTCTTTGCAGGACTCTATGTCGTGCTTTCGGTCATCACGGTCCTCGTGCGCAATGCCATGGGTGATGCGGGGCTGCTTGGCCTCTCCGCGGTGGTCGGTGTCACCGACATCGTGCCCTTCATCATGCCGATCGTGCGCTACGCACGCGAACCTACCCAGCTGGCGATGAGCGCGATTGTGGTCGCGACCATGAGCAATGTCGTCGTGCGCGGCATCTACTACGGTGCGCTCGTGCCGGCGCAGCGCCGGGAGACCATCTGGCGCCACGCCGTGTGGGCACTCCTTCATCTCCCCCTCGTTCTCTTTCGGTAGCTGGGTCGCGCGGGCCGCGGTCGCGGCTACTTCAAGAGCCTGCCAAGGAGACGCCGCAGCTTCGGTGCGTGAAGCAAGGCTTTTCGCAGCTCGGGCAGGTCCTTCTCATCCACGATCAGCGGCGAGCGCTGAAAGCGGCCGCGGTGGTCGTAGTGGCAGAAGCGGATCTCGTAGGTCCCCTTCGCCTCGCCGTCCAAGAAGTGCAGGAGCTGAATGGTAGGGACATGATAAGGCGTCGCGATCTGCACCTCTTCTTCGATGACGCCGCTTCCCCAGTGGAGGGAGAACGTCTTGGCTTCGGACTTGCGGGGCCTTCTTTCCTTTTTTGCCATGGCTCCGACTCGCTCCTTGATTCCCGATCCCCAAGCCCGAGGAAGCGCGAGACCCGCCCTCCCCGTCTTTGCCGCCAGCTAGAGCGGTGAGAGGATCACAACGGGAATTTCGCGCTTCGTCCTCGCTTGGTAGTCATCGAAGTCGCGGTACATGCCGACGAGCTTCGGCCAAAGCACACGCTTCTCTGCGTCTCCCGCGCGCTTCGCCGTCATTTTCTGTCGCCCGCCTCCGACTTCGACTTCGACGTTCGGATTGCTCTCGAGGTTCTTGTACCAAGCCGGATGCTTCGAGAAGCCGCCCTTCGACGCCACCACGACGAAGCGGTCGGCGTCTGCCAGATAGAGCACGGGCGCAGTACGCCGCTCGCCTGACTTGCGGCCGATCGTGGTGAGGAGGAGGACCGGTGCACCCCCCCGAAACCGGCCGCCGAGCTTCCCCTTCGAGAGGCGAAACACGAGGACGTTCAGAGTAGACATGATCCGAATCACAACGTTGCCAACGCGCTCCTGGGCCGGGGTGAAAGGCTTAACTTCCTTTTCGGGCATAGGACCTCCGCGGAAGATGGCGCAAGACTCGCACAACGCGGGGCGAAGATGAACGACTCGCATTGGCGCAGCGATCTTCGTGAGAGCTATACCCCCGCATCATGCGCCTCCTTCCCGCGTTCGCCGCGGTCTTGCTCGCCCTGGCCTGTGCGCAGGCCGGGCGCCGCGAGAAGCCCTCCTTCGACGATCGCGAAGCGATGCGGCGCAACGCCTGCAATCAAGCCGCCTGGGAGAAATGCGAGGGAGAACGGGACCACAAGGATTGCGTGGAGCGTGAGGCCCTGCCGTGCGACACGCAGGTCGAGAACACGGTCGATCCAAACCAGCTCCCGCCGCGTCCTGAAGGCATCGAGGACTCAACTCCCGCGGCGCCCGTCGAACCGCTCCCTTAGAGGTCGGCCGCGCGCCGCCCTACCGTCGCAAGGCCTCGCGCGCTCATTCGATAAGGTTCGCAAGGCCTCGGGTGCTCATTCGATAAGGCGATGCGTGCCTTCTCGGAGGACGCCCTCGCACGAGCAGCGCCTCGTGCACTGGGCGACGCGCGCGCTAGGGCCACGAGAGGGATCGCCGCGACGACGCGGCGATCCCTCTCGTGGCCCACGTTCGAACGCGTTCCTCAGTGCGAGCCGGTGGGAGGGGCTCCGCCCGCTAGCTGCGTCTGAATCATCTTTGCGTGCTGGAGGTGGGACGCGATCACGGGCCGCACGTTCGCGATGAGCGCCTTCAGCTCGGGGTTCTTGGCATTCGGCGACAGCACTTGATCGATGGCATCGAGAACCTGCTGGTGGTAGATCACCTCATGATCGACGTAAGCGCGGTCGAACGCCGCTCCCGAGAGCTTCGAGAGCGCCGCGCGATTTGACTCCCCACCCTGCGCGAGGCTGCGACTGGTCGCGTTGTCCTTCGGCGTCAGCGAGAGCTTCTTCGCGAGATCGGTCGCACTCCGGTTCGCCGCGGTGTGATCGATGATCATTCGCTGCGCGAATTCTTTGACCTCCTTGCCGGAGGCTTTGGATTTCGCCAGCTCGCCGGCGCCGATGTCCACTTGGTTCGCGGTAACCACGATGTGCGCGATCTCCGCGTCGTCGGGCGGCGGGGCGGCCTTGTCTTCCGCTGCCAGAGGACGGGCGGGGCTCGAGAGTACACCGGCGAAGGCAAACGCTACAGCGAGCGGTCGCAGGAGTTGAAGAGCACGAAGGGTCTGGGACATGGGCTCCTCCCGTTGTGAGCGTCTGTGCGCTCGCCCAGCTGAAAGACGCGGGAGATGAGCCAAAGGTTACATCCACGGATCCTGCATCGGGTCAGGGCAGCCGAGGGAGCCGCGCGAGGACGGCGGCGACCACGCGGTCGCAGCGCGTGCCGCCGAATGGGAAGACCTCCCCGGCCAACCGCTGCGTGAGGGCGTAGAGCTGCTCACGGAGCTGCGCCTTCGCGCGATGGAGACGTGTCTTTACCACTGGCTCGGCAACGCCGAGAGCCTCGGCGGTCTCGACGGTGCTCAGGCCTTCGACTTCGCGCAGCACGAAGACGGTGCGATAGGACGTGGGCAACGCGTCTACTGCGGTCTCGATGACCTGCCCGAGTTCGTGCGCGATGGCGCGCTGCTCGGGATCGGGCGCAGCGGATGGCCAGAGCGACATTGCATCCTCTCCGTCTTGGTCGGGACCGGAAACGATGAATCGACCCCGGGTGCGCTGTCGGCTGAGGGCTTCATTTACGGCGATGCGAGTCAGCCATATTGCCACGCTCGAGCGTCCCTCGAACTCGCCGAGGTGGCCAAAGGCGGCGAGGTAGGCCTGCTGCATCACGTCCTCGACCTCGGCCTCGTCGCGGAGGATCGAGCGGACGCAGCGGTAGATGCGCTGGTTGTAACGGCGCATCAGCACTTCGAAGAGCGGCGTCTCACCGGCGCACACTCGTTCGACAACCTCGGCGTCCGAGAGGAGCGCGCTCTCGGTGGCGGTTGCACCCGAAGATCGAAGGCTCGGTTCCATGGAATCCCGCGGCTTAGAACCTGGCTTCTTCCAGAATAGACGCAGCCGCCGGCGAAAGGTTACAGGAGGCACAGGCCAGGCAGTCGCGGCACGGCGTAAACCTCCACCGCCCCTTGCACGCGCGCCGCGCCTTCTTTTCGTAAGCTGGGTCGCTCCATCCGACCGCGGCAAGGAACGGGTCGAGCGTCCGGCCCTAAGGCGGGTTCGGGGGTCGCTGGCCGAACGCGGAACCTCTTTCAAGGTAAGGACTAGCGCTTTTCACGTCCACAGGATCGAGGGGATCGCGCGCTGCGCAAGCTTCGCCGCCGCCGCAGCTCCGATGCATAGCCCGCCGACCTCGCGCGAGAGGGGCGCTACGCCCGGCCTTGCAGGACGAGCCGGTCATCGCGGCGTTCAAGCTGATCGCAGCGCTTCAGGAGCGCCTCGAGGAAACTCACCTTGTCTTCGGGGGAGATGAGAATGCGAGATCGATCGCCTCGGTAGCGGATCTCCAAGCGGTCGAGCGAGCAGGCCGGACTTGAGATCGGACTTCGCGAGGGCACAACGGAGGTGATCTCGGCCAGCGGTACGTGGAAGCGGAAGGGGCCGCTTCGGACGAGTAGTTCGTCGGGTAGGAGTGCGTAGTTCGTGCCGTAAAACAACCAGAACAGGAGGGCTGGGGTGACAAGACAGAGCGTCAAGGGCACCGCTAAAATGCGCGGTCCCGCGCGCGAAGCAAATCCCACAAGACCGGCGGAACTGGAAACGAGCAAGGTCGTCCAGACCACGACCTCGAGCCATCGATCACGCTTCGAGGGGTAGACGGGAGGCGCCGCAGGTTCAGCTCGCTCCTGCAACCTAGCGCTCCTCCCGCCCGTGCGAGTACTGGGAAAGCCCGTCCATGCGCTCTACCCAGGACAATTTGCTCCGCACGTGCGTGTGGTCCCTCGGCTGAATCGACTCGGGGTCATCGAGGCTGCAGAGCGTGATATCGAGCTCATCCGGAAACTCGTCGTGCTCGAAAATGAGAGGAGTGCCGCAGGCTGCACAGAAGGAACGGGAGGCCACCGGGGACGATCGGATCCGCGCCGGTAAACCCGAGGTGAAGCGGAATCCCGCGCGTTTGAAGCTCGCCCAGGCAACGAAAGGGGCAGCGCTCGTATGCCGGCAGATCGAGCAGTGACAAAGGGTCTCGTGAAAAGGGGGGCCCTCCACCTCATAGCGGACGGCGCGGCAATAGCAGCCTCCAGAGTACACGCGGAGCCTCCCGGACCAACCATCGCACAGCCGAGAGCTGTGGGGAGGAGAGCGCTGCCGGCGGAGAGCGCGGCGCGTTGCCGCTGCGCGGATCCAGACGCTGCCGCGCGAAGGGGTGGGGTGCTTGCCTAGAGGACGAACGTCTCCCCGACGAGTTTTTCCGACACCGCCCAGAGCCGCTGCGCGCTCGCCGGATCGACGGCGTGCGCGTGGTAACCCGCAAATGGCCGATCGGCCGCCGCAGGGAGGCCCTCGTTGCAGTCCTCGAGGTAGCGGCCGCCCCGCCCCTCGAGTTCGGGTGCAGTCGCGCCCCATACCGAGGTGGCTGCTCCCTGCTGGGGGTTCTTGAAACCGACGCGCGGCTTCCCGTCGGCGTCGAGCCAGCCCATAGCGTTCATTTCCTCGCGGGAGAGGTGTTGCTGGAGGCCGGTCATGATGCCGCCCGGGTGCACGGCGTTCGCCGTGAGGCCCCAAGCCCTTCCGCGCCGATCGAGCTCGACCGCAAACAGCGCATTTGCACTTTTCGACTGGCCGTAGGCCAGCCATTTGTCGTACGGGCGGCGCTCAAAATGGAGATCGTCGAAGACGACGGGGGAGAGTCGGTGACCGATCGAGGTGAGGGAGACGACGCGGGGGTGGGGCGTCGCACGAAGGGCGGAAGCCAGCCTCCCGGTGAGGAGGAAGTGGCCCAGGTGGTTGGTCGCGAGCTGCGATTCGTAGCCCTCCGGCGTGCGGCCCAGGGGGGACGCCATGATGCCCGCGTTGTTGACGAGGATATGGAGGGGAACGCGTCGGGCGAGGTATCGATCGGCGAAGCGCCGAACGCTGCCGAAGTCACGAAGGTCGAGCGCCTCGACGTGGACTGCGTCATGTCCGGCGCTCTTTCGAATCTCGCGCGCCACTTCCTCGCCCTTGGATGGACTGCGCACGGCAAGCGTCACGTTTGCACCGGCGTGGGTCAGCGCGCGAGCGGTCTCGATCCCAATTCCCGACGCTGCGCCCGTCACGATGGCGTACTTGCCGTGAAGATCGATGCCGGCAACGACCTCCAGCGCTGTCGAGTCGTGCCCAAATCGTGAGGTCAGCCGGTCCGTCATCCCAAAGCCTCCGTCCCCTCGACCTGTGCATCTTTTAGGGTGAGGCGGTAGCGCCCTGCGACGCACGCGCCCGCTCGAGGTCGCGCACCAGCTGGCCCCGCAGACTGCGCATCTTCGCGCGATCTCCGGTATGGCGATGGTCGTAGCCCTCGTTCGTGTCAAGTTTCTCGTCGGCCGTGAAGTCGAAACCACGGTCGCCGGCATCGAGCATGGCTTGGGCGTCGTCGAGCCGCTGCGCGCGCACGTAGGCGATGCCCTTGAGGTACAGCTCGTTTACATGGACGACCGAGGATGGAAACGACTTCTGCACGTACTCAAGGAGGTGTTTCTCGTCGGCGATCTCATTCCCTCGAGCCGGCTCGAACTCGTCGAGCATCGTGCAAGAGTCGCCGAAGTCGTGGTGGTCCCGTGCCGCGAGCTTTCCGTCGGGGAGCAGATACCAAGAGAGCTTCTCCCCGTAGATGCGCTGTAGGTTGACGCGGGCGGAGCAGTAAAGGCTCGCCACCACGGCGTACCGCGCATTCGGCAAGGGTGCGTAGCGCCCAGACTCCACATCGTCGCTGGGGATCTGCTGCCAGGGCTCCACGTCGATGCGCATCACGCGAACGTCTCGGGGAGTCACGATCGCATCCGTGGTGCGAGGCGCGACGACGCCTCCCAGTGTCTCCGAGAGCGTCGCACCCTTTCGCGGAAACTCGGCCGGTGCGTGTTCGGCATAGTCGAGTCCGGGCGGGCGATCCGACGAGTCGCCCGCGCAGGCGAGCGTGCCGCACACGAATAGACCGAATCCGATCGACCGGGACAGCCGCATTGGAGTTCCTCCTGGGCCAAGGTGCCGCCCCCATCCCTCGTCGGCGCCTCGCATCCATCCTACACCCGGCGGAGATGTTTTCGTCGGCCGATCGCGCCACCATGCGGGCAGCGCTGAGGCCTCGTCTTTCTCTACCCGAGGCGGGAGGCGGGCTCCGGCGTCGCGGTCCGGGGCGGACGAGCTGGGTCGACACGGGCGGTCGCGGTCCCAGAGAACGCGTGCGGCCGCTCCCTCACGCCGCGTTGACCGACGGGAATCCCAAGGACTTTGGAGGGGCGCCGCTGTCGTCGCGCTCCCAAGGCGACGCTCGGGTCGCGCGCGGAGCTTTCGGGGCTTGGTATCTCGCGGGCTAGCGGCCCACGAGATCCGGACACTTTTTCGCGAGCGTCTCGCCGATATTCGCCGGCGAGCGCGCCACCGAGACTCCAGCCCGTTCGAGCGCCGCAATCTTATCGCTCGCGCGGCCCTTCCCGCCTGCAATGATGGCTCCTGCATGGCCCATTCGCTTTCCGGCCGGAGCGTTCTGGCCGGCAATGAAGGCGACGACGGGCTTTGTCATGCGGCTCTTCACGAACGCGGCGGCGGTTTCCTCAGCGGAGCCTCCGATCTCGCCAATCAGCACCACGGCTTTCGTTTGCGAATCGGCCTCGAACAGGCGCAGGGCATCCACGAAGGTCGTGCCGATCACGGGATCGCCGCCGATCCCCACACAGCTCGACTGGCCGATCCCAAGCCGGGAGAGTTGGTCGACCGCCTCGTAGGTGAGCGTTCCGGAGCGAGAGACGACACCCACAGGACCCGGCCGGGTGATCTGGGCGGGCATAATGCCAATCCTACACTGGCCGGGCGTCACGACCCCAGGACAGTTGGGTCCCAGCAGGCGCGTCTTCGTTCCGCTCAGCGCGGCCTTGGCGCGCGCCATGTCGATGACCGGGATCCCCTCGGTGATGCACACGGTGAGGTCGAGCTCAGCATCGGCGGCTTCGAGGATCGCGTCGGCGGCACCCGGCGGCGGCACGAAGATGACGGAGGCGTTGGCCCCGGTTCTCAGCTTGGCCTCGCGCACGGTGTTGAAGACGGGAACGCCGTCGACCACGGTGCCGCCTTTGCCCGGTGCGACCGCGCCCACCACCTGGGTGCCGTATTCGAGGGACAGCTTGGCGTGAAACTGACCCATCTTGCCGAGGCCTTGCACCAAGAGCTTCGTGTTTTTGTCGCACAGAATGGCCATGCGCAGGCTCCGTTCAGCTCTCGGCCGCAGCGCGGGCAGCCGCTACGACCTTCTCGGCCGCTTCGGCCAGAGTTTCGGCGGGCGTGATGTTAAGACCGGACTTCGCGAGGATCTCGCGACCTTCGCGGGCGTTGGTGCCCTGCAGGCGGACCACGAGCGGCACCTTGACGCCGAGCTCGGACGCCGCAGCGACGACGCCCTCCGCGATCAGATCGCAGCGCACAATTCCGCCAAAGATGTTGACGAGAATCGCCCGTACCGCCGGATCGCGCAGGATGAGCTTGAACGCCTGCTTCACCTTTTCCTTGTCCGCCCCGCCGCCCGCGTCCAAGAAGTTGGCCGGCTTCCCGCCCGAGAGCTGGATCATGTCGAGGGTCGCCATGGCGAGGCCAGCGCCGTTCACCATGCAGCCGATGTCGCCGTCCAGACCTACGTAGGCGAGGTCAATCTCCTTGGCCTCGCGCTCGCGCGGGTCCTCCTCCTCGGGGTCGCGCAGGTCCCGGATTTCGGCTTGGCGGTAGAGGGCGTTGTCATCGAAGTTGAGCTTCGCGTCGAGCGCGAGAAGCTCACCCTGCTCCGTCACGACAAGCGGGTTGATTTCAACGAGCGACGCATCGCGCTCCAAATAGAGCCGGAAGAGTCCGGCGAGGAAGACTTCGAATTTTTTGACCTGCGCCGGGTCGAGCCCAAGCCAAAAGCCGATGCGCCGGGCGTGGAAGGGCTGAAGCCCGACCGCGGGGTCGACGTGTACGGTCAAGACCTTCTCCGGTGCCTTTGCGGCGACCTCCTCGATCTCCATCCCGCCCTCCGTTGATGCGATGAGCGCGAACCTCTCGGCGGCACGGTCGAGCAGGATGGCGAGATAGAGCTCGCGGGCGATGTCGGAGCCGGCCTCGACGTACACCTTGTGAACGATCTTGCCCTCAGGGCCCGTTTGGTGGGAATGCAAGGTCATGCCGAGGATCTCGCTCGCGACCTTCTTCGCCTCGGCGGCCGACCTCGCAAGCTTAATGCCTCCGGCTTTTCCGCGGCCGCCGGCGTGCACTTGCGCCTTCACCACGACGACGTCGGAATCGAGCGCGCGCGCGGCCACCTCGGCTTCGGCCGGCGTCGTGGCAAGCTTGCCCTCGGGCACGCCCACTCCGTACGCGCGCAAGAGCGCTTTCGCTTGATACTCGTGGATGTTCATTTCTGACTTCGCTCGGCTGCGCCGCGCAGGCCACGGGGCAAAGCCCCGCTTGCAACGCGGCAGGGTTGCTAGAGCTTAATCTGCGCAATGAGAGAGCGGACGTGCTCCACCGACGCGTCGAAGAGCTTTCGCTCGTCGGGATCGAGCTGAACTTCCAGCACGCGCTCGACACCCCCGGCCCCGAGCACGCAGGGGACGCCGACGTATAGGCCCGACACTCCGTACTCGCCCTCGAGGTAGCAAGCACAGGCGAGGACCCGTTTTTTGTCCTTCAAGATGGCCTCGGCCATCTCGATCGCCGAGACCGCCGGCGAAACGAATGCGGAGCCGGTCTTCAAGAGGTTCACCACCTCGCCGCCTGCGTTCTGCGTGCGCTTCGAGATTTCCGCGATTTTCTCGTGAGACAGGAGCTTGGTGACCGGGATGCCCGCGACCTGCGCGTAGCGCGGAAGCGGGACCATGGTGTCGCCATGGCCCCCGAGCACGAGGGCGGTCACGTCTTCCACCGAGACGCCGAGCTCCCAGGCCACAAAGGTGCGCAGGCGCGTGGAGTCGAGCACGCCAGCCATTCCCACCACACGATTCTTCGGGAATCCGGAGATCTGCTTGAAAGTGTAGACCATCGCATCGAGCGGATTCGAAATCACGATCACCGTTGCAGCGGGCGCATTCTGCTTCACCCCTTGCGCCACGCTCTTCATGATTTCAAGATTCTTCGCAAGCAGGTCATCGCGCGACATGCCCGGCTTGCGCGCAAGGCCCGCTGTGATGATGACGAGATTCGCGCCGGCGATGTCTTCGTAGCGGTTCGTGCCGAGGACCTTCGCGTCGGAGCCGCGAATCGGCGCACCCTCGGCGATGTCGAGCGCCTTGCCCTGGGGCAAACCTTCCACCACATCGAAGAGGACGACGTCGCCGAGCTCGCGGTAGGCGATCTCCTGGGCGAGCACGCCGCCGATGTTGCCGGCGCCGATCAGGGCGATCTTGTTTCGGGCCATGTGGGGGGCCTCCTGGACCGGGGTTACAGCATCTGGGTGATGATGGCGTCGCCGAACTCGCTGCACTTGAGGAGCCGGGCGCCTTCCATGAGACGGTGGAAGTCATAGGTCACGGTCTTGTTCGCGATCGCCCTCGAGATGCCATTTTCGATCAGGCGCGCGGCCTCGTTCCAGCCCATATAGTCGAGCATCATGACACCAGAGAGGATCACTGAGCTCGGGTTCACCTGGTCGAGCCCGGCATATTTTGGCGCTGTGCCGTGGGTGGCCTCGAAGATCCCGTGTCCGGTCAGGTAGTTGATGTTCGCGCCCGGGGCGATGCCGATGCCCCCCACCTGTGCGGCGAGTGCGTCGGAGAGGTAGTCGCCGTTCAAATTCAAGGTGGCGATCACGTCAAAGTCTTTGGGCCGTGTGAGAACTTGCTGGAGCGTGATGTCGGCGATGGAGTCCTTCACCAGCACCTGGCCCGCGGGAGCTTTGCCGCCGCAATCGTCCCAGCCGATCGCGCGGCCGGCATACTCGCGCTTTACGAGCTCGTAGCCCCAGTCCCGGAAGGCGCCCTCCGTGAACTTCATGATGTTGCCCTTGTGCACGAAGGTCACGCTCTTGCGACCGGTGCGCAGCGTGTAGTCGAGCGCTGCCCGCACGAGCCGCTCCGTGCCCTCCTTCGAGACCGGCTTAATCCCGATGCCCGACGTCTCGGGGAAGCGGATCTTCTTCACCCCGAGCTCCTTTTGGAGAAACTCGATCAGCTTCTTCGCCTCGGCGGATCCCGCCGGCCACTCGATGCCCGCGTAGATGTCCTCGGAGTTCTCGCGAAAGATCACCATGTCGACGTCCTGCGGCCGCTTCACAGGACTCGGCACACCGGGGTACCAGCGCACGGGCCGCAGGCACACATACAGGTCGAGGAGCTGGCGAAGCGCCACGTTCAGGCTGCGGATCCCGCCGCCGACGGGCGTTGTGAGAGGACCCTTAATCCCGACAAGATACTCGCGAAAGGCGTCGAGGGTCGCCTCGGGGAGCCATTCGCCCTTGTCCCGGAACGCCTTCTCACCGGCCAGGACTTCGAACCAAGTGATCTTGCGCTTGCCGCCGTAGGCCTTTGCGACCGCGCCCTCGAACACGCGCACAGCCGCCTTCCAGATGTCCGGCCCCGTCCCGTCGCCCTCGATGTAGGGGACGACGGGGTGGTCGGGAACCACGAGGCGCCCTCCCCGGAGCGCGATCTTCTCGCCCTCACGCGGGGGCGTCGGCCTTGCGGTTTGCGGCATGGTGGGTCCCGTTTATCGAATCCCGGCCGGCTGCGCCATCGCTCCAAGGGAGCCAAGGTCCGCCTGGACCCTTGCAATGGGGATGTGCGCCGGGCACACGGCTTCGCACGCTGCGCAGGCCGAGCAGGCCGCCGCGTCCGCGATCGGGAGCGCGAGCCGCACGATGTCAATGGCGAGGCGGGAGGCCGCGGCCACGGCGTCCATGGGATCAAGGTGCGGCGCACCGCCCACGCGAGCGCATTCCTCGGTACAGAGGCCGCAGGCCGTGCAGCGCTGCGCCTCGAGGCGAAGCGCATCGCGCGCGGCATCGGGGAGCCGGATGCCGTCCTCCCGATAGTTCTCGAGGAAAAGCGCGACGGCATCGCTCCCGCGAGGACGCCGACCCGTACGAACGATGTGGGCGACGCCGGTCCGCACCTGGAGCCAAAAAGCGCGCGCACTGCCGGTGCGCGAGAACTCGCGGAGAAAACCGCGGTAGCCTCGGATCATCCGCTCTCCTCTTCTGCGAGACGGGCAATTTCGGACGCCGCGCGCAGGCCCGTGAGCAGTGCCACACCGAGTCCCGTCCGTTCCGTCGAGGGGTCAAAGCCGCCGATCAGATCGCCGGCGGCGAAGAGGTTCTCGAAGAGCGGCTCACCGTCCGCGCCGAGGGGACGCAGACGCGAATCCGTGCGCACGCCTGAGGAGAAGAGTCTTTGCGGCCCTTCCGGCGAGGCGCGGACGAGGCGGTTTGCCGCCGAGCCGTCGACGCGCACACCCGCCTCGTCATACAGCGGAAGATCGAGCAGCGTCTCGTGCACTCCGCCTTCCCGCTCGGCGAGCCCGCCACCCAGAAATCGCCCGCTGGCGAGCAGGATGGCCTCCGCCTCGAGACGCTCCTCTGCGCGGGACGAACCCTCGCGGGGCTGAAGGCGTACGGCGCGAACCCGCCTCCCCGTTCGCTCGAGGGCGCGTACGCGCGCGCGCTCGACGACCACGCCCTCGCGCAAGAGCGCCGCCGCGAGGGCGCCCACGAGGCGAAGGCCGGCCGGACTTGCGGGCGGGGCGCCGAGGCACTCGGCGACGCGACATCCCGCAGCCTCGCGCAAACGGGCAAGCTTTCCCAGAACGCCCGAGAAACCGAGAATCGGGGGAAGCAGAAGCAGCCGGCGCTCGCCATCCACTCGGCGCACCTCGTCCCGATGTCGCGCTGCCACCGCGGCGAGCAGCACGCGCAGACCCTCTTCCGTGTCGGTCCGAGCGGCGACACGCGCAGGCGAGCCGCCGTCCACCACGAAGCCTGCGGGCAGCGGCAGCGGGACCACGCGGAACGAGGGACGTGGCAGCCCGATCGCCGCGAACTCGGCAGCGAGGGCGCGCGCCAGCGGGCGGGCGGCATGCTGGGCGAGCCCCGCGACGGTCGCAACCTCGACCTCCGCGGCTCCCTGGAGGTCGCCTTCGGCCGGTCCCGTGAAGGCAAAGTCGCTGACGCGCACGGCGCCGCGCACATTCGCAAGAAGGCGCGCGGCGTCGAGACCCCCTTCGACCCGCAGCCCCGAAGGAGCGAGCCAGCCGTCGAGGGACGCGGCGGCGCTCTTCACGGCGTCGGCGGCCGCCGACTCCGCGGCCCCCCCGCCGCTGCGCCCGAAGAGCGTCGCATAGGGGTGTCGGGGACGCGTGCGCAAGCATGCCGCGAGCCGCTCTCGGGGCGACAAAAGACGCGTCGCCGTGGCGTCGCGGAGCGGGAGACCGGAGATCTCGGGTGAGGGAACGGCGACGTCGAGGGACCCCCAGGAGAGCGCCGTCGCCCCTACCCCCGCCGACACCAGGGTCACCGCGAGCTCGCGCGAAGCGAGCTCGAGGGCTGCGGCGGCTCCCGCAAGGCCGCCGCCAATCACGAGGACCCTCACGCCCCCTCCCACGTGGCGCCGTGCCGCGGCGAGTCCTCCCCGCCGTGACCCGCGCGGTCGGCGCGCGTAAATCCCCGGGCGCCGACATCCGCCGCGCGGTGCAGCTCGAGTGCGGCAATCTGTGCGCCGGCCAGCACCGGCGTCGCAACACGCCAGCGCTCGCCCAAGAAGGTCGCGAGCTCATACGCCGCTCTCTCCGCGCTCCAGCCGAGCGCCTCGGCGAGCACGCTCGCGGCCGCGGCGGCGCACGAGGCCCCCTGGCACGCTCCGACTCCAAGACGAACGCGCAGCGAACAGTCGGTCAGGGTCCGCAAGCCCTCGCGCAGTGCGGCGTGCACGAGCTCGGCATCCGTCACCGGCTCGCACGCGCACACGATGCTCGGCGTCGGCGTTGCGAGCTCGGCACCGAATGTCGGCGCACTTTGCTCGAGCACCCTTGGCGCGTGAGCACCGTGGCGAAAGAAAAGCCGCACAGCGGTAGGCCAGGCTACGCGAAATCGGCGCGAGAGCGCGGCCACGTCGAGCGGCGCCTCACCGCCGGGCAGGGCTGTTGTCGCCGTACGACAGGACTCGCGCACTCCGAGCTTTGCGCACAGCCGGTCGGTGGCGTCTTCCGCCATAAGGCGGTAGGCCGCGAGCTTCCCGCCGGCGATGGTGAAAAGACCGGGCACGCCATCGCGCTCGCCGTGGTCGATCACCTGATAGTCCCGGGAGAGCTCGTCTTCGTATTTGCCGAAGCCAAAGAGCGTGGGACGAACGCCCGCAGTCACGTGGCAGACGCGGTGATGGCGGATGCCTGGGATCGAGCGCTCCATGGCCTGCAGCACGTACGCCACCTCGTCCTCGGTGGTCTCCATCCGGTCCAGATCGCCGTAGAAGTCGTCGTCGGTCGTGCCGGCCATGCTGTTTTGCTCGTGCGGAAACGTGAACATGTCGCGGCCGTCGATCCCCGTCGCGTAGATGGCAAGATCCGAGACGCGGCGCTCGAAGACGAGGTGAACACCTTTGCCCGGCCGCAGCTTCACCTCGAGCCCCGCCAGGCGCGCGACCCTCGGGAGCCAGGGGCCCGCCGCGTTCATCACGAGCTCGGCCTCGATCTCCCACTCCTCGCCCGAGAGGCCATCGCGCACCCGCGCCCCGGTGACCCGCCCCGCCTCCCGCAAGAGACCAATCACCTCGGTGTGGGTGCGCACCAGCGCCCCGCGGTCCGCCGCGTCGAGGGCATTCGCCGCGCAAAGGCGCGCTGCGTCGACACCCCATTCGTCCAGGGTGAATGCGCACTCGATCTGCGGCGAGAGCGCTGGCTCAAGGCGCAGCGCCTGCTCACGGGAGAGGCGCGTGTGGGGCTTTCCGCGCTTAAACGACTGAAAGCGGTCGTACATCTCAAGGCCGATCTCGACGAGCTCGGCGCCGATCGCATCGTCCCGGAAAACCGGCATGAGAAAGGGGATCCGGAAGATGAGGTGCGGAGCAATGCGCTGGATGTTCCCCGAATCGACGCACGAGTGGAGCGTCACCTCGGGGTCCTTCTGCAGGTAGCGAAGGCCCCCGTGGATCATGCCGGAGGAGGCCCAGGACGTGCCCCCCCCAAGTTCGCCTTTCTCGACGAGCGCGACGCGCACGCCGCGCAAGGTGAGGTCACGCGCGATCCCCGCGCCGTTGATGCCGCCTCCGACGACGAGGACCTGTGTGGTGAGGGTGCGTATCACCGTGGTGTCGCGCCGCCCTCCTCCCGCGCAGATCGGCTCGGAGCGACGCGTGTTCTCGCACGCCGCATCAGCCTTCACCTTCCCGGGGCACGATGCGCAAGGAGAGCTCGTCCAGCTGCGCTGGGCTCACGAAGGAGGGGGAATCCATCAGCAGGTCTTGGCCGCGCTGCGTTTTTGGAAACGCGATCACGTCGCGCAGGCTGTCCGCACCGGCGAGCAGCATCACGAGGCGATCCACGCCGAAGGCGAAGCCGCCATGGGGCGGCGCGCCCGCATCGAGTGCGTTCAGCATGAAGCCGAAGCGCTCTTCGGCCTCGGATTTCGAGTAGCCGAGGATCTCAAAGATCCGGCGCTGCACGTCCGAGCGGTGGTTGCGAAGACTCCCCGACCCGAGCTCCAGACCGTTTAGGACAACGTCATAGTGGGTTCCCCGTACGCGCTCGGGATCGGTTTCGAGAAAGGGGAGATCCTCCTCCACCGGAGCCACGAAGGGCATGTGCATGTAGGTGAGCTTGCCCTCTTCCTCCCGTTCGAAGACGGGGAAGTTGAGGACGAGCACGGGCGCCCAGGCGCGCCCGTCGACGCGGCCGAGCTGTCGGCCGAGGTCCAGGCGCAAACGCCCGAGGATTGCGTTCGCTTTCGCGGGCTCATCGGCGGCAAAGAAAAGGACGCTGGCCGGCCTCGCCTCGGTGGACCGCACGATCTCGGCGCGCTCGCGCTCGGAGAGAAACTTCGCAATGGGCGACTGCCACGCCCCGTCTTGGCCAATGCGCACCCACGCGAGTCCTTTGCCGCCGAGCTCCTTTTTCACAAAGGCTTCGAGCCGGTCGATCTCCCCGCGCGAAAGGGCGCTCGCGTCGTGGATGGGGAGGCACTTCACGATGCCACGCTGCTCGACGGTCGCGCGAAACGCGCGAAGCTCCGTCTCGCGAAAGATCTGCGTTAGGTCCACGAGCTCGAGCAGGACCCGCGTGTCCGGCTTGTCGACGCCGTAGCGTCGCATCGCTTCCTCGTAGGACATGCGCGGGAAGGGATGCGGGAGCTCGATGCCGCCCGCTTCGCGCCAGATGCGTACGACCAGCTGCTCGAGCACGGGAAGGACATCCTCCATACCCACGAAGGACATCTCGAGGTCGATCTGCGTGAACTCAAGCTGGCGGTCGGCACGCAGATCCTCATCCCGGAAGCAGCGCGCGATCTGGAAGTAGCGGTCGAAGCCGGAGATCATGAGCAGCTGCTTTAGGATCTGCGGCGACTGGGGTAGCGCATAGAAGGAGCCCGGCTGGAGGCGACTCGGCACGAGAAAGTCTCGGGCGCCTTCGGGCGTACTCCTGGCGAGAATCGGCGTTTCGATCTCGAAAAACCCGAGCTCCGTGAGGGTGCGGCGTGCCGATTGATAGACCAGGTGCCGCACGCGGAGCGCGCGCTGGAGAGGCGGACGGCGCAGGTCGTGGATGCGGTGGCGCAGCCGCACCATCTCTTCCGCTCCAGAATCTTCCTCAATCGCAAAGGGCGGCGGTGTCGCGGAGTTCAAGATGCGGAGCTCGTGCGCGGTAATCTCGATCTCGCCGGTCGCGAGCTTCGGGTTCACAGTTTCGGGAGAGCGGTGCTCGACCACGCCGCGCACGAGCATCACCCACTCCGAACGCACGTGGCCGACCCGTTCGTGGGCCGCGCGCGCCACCTCGGGCTTGAAGACGACTTGGACCAGGCCTTCGCGGTCGCGCAGGTCGACGAAGATCACCCCGCCGTGATCACGGCGGCGGTGCACCCAACCCGCAACCACGACCTCGCTCCCCACAAGAGCCGGACCCACGCCACCGCAGCTGTGGGTACGTCGGAGCGAGCCCAGGCCCTCGAGGCCCGGCGCTCCCTCCGGCCCGCGCGCACTCTCAGGTCCTTCCGACAAGGGAAAACCTCAACAAAACCGAGCACGTGCTTAGCAGACGCCGCGCCGGGGTGTCAAACAGCGCAAGGCGTCGCAGGGGCTCCTCGGGCCTTAGGCGGAGAGCTCCGACGCGCTGCACAGGCGGTTTCGGCCGAGGGATTTCGCGCGGTACATGGCCTTGTCGGCGAGGTCGAGCAGCTGCTCGCGTGTCGTTCCATGCTCCGGGTAGGTCGAGACCCCGAGGCTCACGGTGAGCCGCAAAGAGCCGCCCCGACCGCCGTCGAACAAGGTCTCCTCCACCGTGCGCCGGATGCGCTCCGCGATGCGCAGCGCGGTCTCAAGGCCGGTATCCACAAGCACGATCGTGAACTCATCGCCGCCATAACGTGCCAGTGTGTCCACCTGGCGGACGCATTGGGCGAGGACCTGGGAGAGCTGGCGCAACGCGCGCGAGCCGATCAAATGGCCGTGGCGATCGTTCACAAGCTTAAAGCGATCGAGGTCGAGAAACAGGACCGAGAGCTCGCTGTGGTAGCGCTCGGCACGGCGGATTTCGTGGTCCATCGCCGCCAGCAAGTAGCGTGCGTTGTAGACCTCGGTCACGTCGTCGATGAACGCGCGCTCCTTCGCGCGGTTGTATCTCTCCGCATTGTGCAGCGCGAGCTCGGCGTGGCCGGCCACGATGCGCGCCCGCGAGATCTCGCTCTCGTCGAAGGGGCGATCATCCTCCAGCACCCACAGAACGCCCGCCTCGATCTCGCGCCCGCGAATCGGAACGGCGAGGACGCGCTGCGCCCCGACGCCCACTTCCGCGAGGGCATCGTGCGCGGGGCCTCGGGTCAAGATCTCGATCTGATTCACCCCTTCGAGGTTCACGGGCTTTTCGTGCACGAGCGTCTGGCGCATCCGGCTCGCTTCCGTCTCGGAGAAGCCGCGGAAGGCGGCGGCATCGGACACCGACATCGAGGCCCGGTGGAAGAGCGCGAAGCCGCGCCAGCGCGAGAGCGTTCGCAGCAAGAGGTCGAGGCCGACCGCGTAGACCTCGCCGGCCTCAAGGCAAGGCGTGAGCGCGCGACAGGCTTCGACCGTGGCGAGCTCGTCGCGCATGCGGGCGTTTTCAGCCAAGAGGCGCCGCTTGGCGAGGGTGCGCTCCACGACAAGTGCGAGCTCCTCCCTCTGGACCGGCTTGCGCAGGAAGTCGTTCGCACCCATGCGGAGGGCTTCGATCGCACTCTCGACGGTCGCGCTGCCGGTGAGCACCACAAAGTCGAGGCCGGGGTACTCGCGTCGCACGCGGGTCAAAAGCTCGATGCCCGAGAGCCCGGGCATGTTGAGGTCGGAAATCACAAGGTCTGCGGGCTCGCGGCGCAGCGCCTCGAGCGCATCCTCGGCAGAGGCGCAGGTCTCAACCGCCGCAAACGAGGCCAAGGCGTCCTGCACGAGCTCCCGCTCGAGCCGGCTGTCGTCGACGGCGACGACTCGCGCGGGCTTGGTCGGCTGGTCGGTCATGGCGGTCCCCGTCGCAGCGTGGCCGATTTCCTGCCTGCGGGGCAGGCAGACCCCATCTCAATCGCTATCGGCGCTCCGACGTTCCGGCTTGAGGGGGCGGCCGTCTGCCCCGCTAGGATAGCTGTGGAGGGGCGCCCATGAGCGAGTTCTCCGAGGCCCTGGACCGCTGGCGTCGCGAGCGGGACGCCTTCCGCTGGTCCGTGCCCGACCCATTCAACTTCGGCCGGGATGTCGTCGACCGCTTTGCGGCGGATCCGGCGCGCCCTGCCCTGCTCTGGCGCGACGCCGAAGGCAGGGAGCGGCGGCTTGGATTTGGCGACGTGCGGGCGGGGTCGAATCGCGCGGCGCACCTCCTCGCGAGCCTTGGCGTCCGGGCGGGCGAGCCGGTGCTCGTGATGCTTCCCCGCATCCCGGAATGGCAGCTCGTTCTGGTGGGTGCGCTCAAGGCTGGAGCGCTCGTCATCCCGAGCTCAACCACCCTGCGGCCGAAGGACATCGTGTACCGGGTCGGCCACAGTGGGGCGGTCGCCATCGTCACCACCGCCGAGCAGGCGCGTGTGGTGGACGCGGTTCGCAGCGAGCTCACGAGCGTCCGCCACTTTTTGGCACTGCCTGAGGAGGGCGCGCGCAAGACACCCAGCGCCTGGCAAGATCTCGGCGCTGAGCTCGCCGCGCAGCCTGTGACCGACCCTCCCGCCTCGCCGACCCGCGCTTCCGATCCCGCCCTTGTCTACTACACCTCGGGCACAACGGGCCCGCCGAAGGCCGTTCTTCACGCCCATGCCTACACCTACGCGCAGCGCTACACCGCACTCCACTGGCTGGGCCTGCGCGGGGGGGATCGCCTCTGGACGACGAGCGACACCGGCTGGGCGAAGGCAGCCTACAGCGTGCTCTTCGGGCCCTGGAGCGTCGGCGCGGAGGTTTTCCTCTACCACGGGCGTTTTGAGCCGCAGACCGAGCTTCGGCTCCTCGAGAGCATCGGCCCGCAGGTGTTCTGCGCTCCGCCCACCGAGTTTCGCCTGCTCGTGAAGGAGGACCTTCGCGCCTTCCGCTTCGAACGACTACGCGAAGTCGTGTCGGCCGGTGAGCCTCTCAACCCCGAGGTCATCCGCGCCTGGCACGAAGCCACGGGAACCACGATCCGCGACGGCTTCGGGCAGACCGAGACGATCTTGCTGATCGGAAACTTCCCCGGGATGCCGGTGCGGCCAGGATCGATGGGGCTGCCGATGCCCGGCCACCGCGTCGATGTGATTGGGGAAGAGGGTCACCCTCTCCCGCCCGGCGAGGTGGGCGATGTCGCCCTCGCGGGGGATCCGCCGAGCCTTTTTCGCGGCTATTGGAAGGACGAGCGCGCGAGCGCCGCCTGCCGGCGCGGCGAGTGGTACGTGACCGGCGATCGGGCCTATCGCGATGCCGACGGCTTTTTCTGGTTCGTCGGCCGTGCGGACGACGTCATCATTTCCGCTGGCTACCGGATCGGCCCCTTCGAGGTGGAAAGTGCCCTGGTGGAGCACCCGGACGTCTTGGAGGCGGCGGCGGTGGCGGCGCCCGACCCGGTGCGCGGCGCGATCGTGAAGGCGTTCGTGGTGCTTCGCCCCGGGGTGGCGAGGAGCGCCGAACTGATGCGGGGTCTTCAGGAGCACGTGAAGGCAGTGACGGCGCCCTACAAGTATCCGCGGGCGATTGAGTTCGTGGATGCGCTGCCAAAGACTGTGAGCGGAAAGATCCGCCGCGTCGAGCTGCGAGAGGCCGAGGAGAAGCGCCGCTAGTCCAGCGCGCCCGCCGCGCGCGCCTACATCGACGCGGAGACTTCCCTGTTGGGCGGCGGCAAGACCTGCGTCCAGGTCGCACCCTTGTCTTCACTCTTTAAGACAAGACCGGTCTGCCCAACGATGACGCCGAGGTTCCCGCTTGGGGAGAAGTCGACGTCGCGCATGAAGGTGAAGATCGACGGAAAGCCTTCCTTTGGGGTCTGCCAGGTCGCGCCGAAGTCGTTCGAGACCTGGACAAAGCCCTTCTCCCCGACAGCGATGGCGCGCGAACCGTCCACCGCGACCGAGAAGAGGGCCTGGCGCCGTGCGGTTTTCTGATAGCTCCACGTCCTTCCGCCGTCGGTCGAAGAGAGGATGAGGCCGCCGAGCGCGGAGACCACGCCGTGCTGCTCGTCCTCGAAGCGCACGGTGAATAAATACGGGTTCTGCGCGACCCGGACGTCGACGCCCGGCTGCGCGGCCTTTCGCCCGTCGAGGTAGCGCTTGAGAAATCCGGGATCATCCTTCTGGAAGTCCTCGTAGTCCCACGGCGGCGTGCCTCGAACCCGGATGCGGTCGGAGAGGATCCCTGCGTCTTCGATCACGCTGCGTACCGCGGAAAGCCGAGCGTCCAGAATCTCGAAGAGCGGTGTGGGATCGGTTCCTTTAATGAAGTTCGTGAGTTCCTTCTCGTTCGCCCTCGGCTCGATCTCGACGTTAAGATGCGTCTCGGGCTCGATGCGCTTGGCGAATTCCTTCAGCTTTTCGATGTCTTCGGGCTTGAGGCGGGTCACGTTGTAGTCGAGCACGACGGGCTCGGGTTTGATGTCGCCGACGATCGCGCCGCGCTCCCATTTAAGGCCGCTCGTGTCGGAATAGAACGTGTAGCCGAACTCGCCTGCGATCCAGCAGTGCGTGCTTTTCGGGGGGAGGCAGTTCACATCGTTTAGGCTCACGTCCTCGTAGACCTTTTCTCCGTGCCGAACGCGGTCTTGGTCGACGGGCGGCAGCCACACGAACTGGGGATGGGTCTCAGTGATGAGGAGGGAAAAGTCCTGCCAGGTCTTGCCGCCGTCATCGGTGAAGATCCGGGATCCCCACTCCCCTACCGCCCATGCGGTGTTCGCGTCGAGGGCTTCGACGCTAAAGAGCTGCGACCCTTCGGTCTCCTTCAGGTTGGGCTGAATCTGCCACGTGTCGCCCCCGTCCTGCGTGCGGAGGATGAGCCCCCCCTGGCCGACGGCCCAGCCGCGCTTCTCGTCCGCCATCGAGACGCCGTAAAGGGACTTGAGCGTCCCGCTGTCCCGCTTTTCCCAGGTCGCGCCCGCATCCCGGCTGCGGTAGATCGCGCCGTAGTAGCCAACAGCGATGATCATTTGGTCGTTCACCACCGCAACGGAAAAGAGATCGTCATAGATCCCGATCTCGCCGGGCTTGGCCATGGGCGTCACTCGGACGTCGTGGCAGGCGAGGGCGAAAAGGGCGAGGGCGCATGCGCCCACGATTCGTTGGAGTGCGGCGGGCATGAACAACTCCTGTCGAAGAACTTCCGCAGAGCGAAGGAAGGGGGGCGGGAGCCCGCGCTTGGGCCCCGCCCCCGCTGCGAAAGCGGCGTCGGTTAGCGCCCCATGGTGAGGCGGCCCACGTCGATGTAGCGCCGAACCTTCCCCTTGCTGTTGTAGGGCACGCCGTTGCTGTCCCAGAACTCGATCCGGTTCCCCGTCCCGGTCTGGACGTTCACGATCATGTCGGAGACGTCACGGTTGTCCCGGGGCTTGGCGATCCCCTCCCAACCCGGGTACCAGGTCGGATCGTCCTCACTCCAGCGGTGGTTGTGCCAGATGATCTTCCAGAGCTCTTCCTTCTGGTCATAGGCGAAGGAATACACCGCTTCCATGGCCTGCTTGTCGATGTAGATGTCCTTGTGGTGATAGGGATGGTCCTTGTTCTTGGGCTTCATCCGCACCTTGATCACGTGCCGCAGCTCCCAGCGGTCATCGGCATACGAGAGACCGTAGGGTCCAAAGTTGTGGTCCTTCGAGTACGGGTACGCCTTCACCTTGGAGTTCATCGGCGCGATGATGTCCTGTTCGCCAATGCAGGTCCATTCGTACTGGGGCACGATGCCGGCGAAGCTCTGCAGATCGTCGAAGGTGAAGTCGGTGCCCGAAACCGAGTCCGTGCGCTGGGCGGTGGAAATCCGGCGAACCCGACGCAGCGTCGGCACGTAGACCCAAGTGTCGTCATTCTTGGCCTGGTCACGCGGGCCATCGGAGGACTTGTAGCGGTAGGTCATGAGCGCAATGCCGCGCGCGTCGAACGGGGCACTCACCTCGACGCCGAATGCGTTCTTTCGCTTCTCATCGCGGAAGAGATCGCCCTGCTGGTCGTCGAGATATTCCTTCTCCACGCGGTGAGAGAGCTGGATCGTCTTCGAAGTGCCCTCGTAATAGAGCGGGAGCTGCTCGCCACGGTCCCAGTAGGAATAGAAGTAGCTGGCCTGAGAGCCGTCGCCGTTCCATTGGTAGTCAAAGTCCCACATGATCTTTACGCCCGCCTGGGGATCCCCCTTGCAGTCGATCTGATCGATGGGGAAGGGCTCGCCGGCGGTGTAATTCTCGAGACTGCCGTCGGGGCCGATCTTGGCCTGACCCGCGAACTTCTTCGTGGCTTCCTGGTATTCCGCCGCCGGCGTGTAGTCCCGGAAGGAGGGGCCGATCTCGAGCTTCATGCCTTCATAGAAGAAGAAGTCGCGGTTGTTCCAAAACTCCGGGGGCAGGAAAGGCTTTAGCGAGTCGACCTTGTCGAAGGTGATGACGTCGCCTTCTTTGAACGAGGGCCCCACGACACCCGTATCCTCGGCCTTTTTCTGGGCCGCGGCCGGTGCTGCGATCGCAAGCACTGCAAGCGCGCTTGCGCCGATCGTACAGAGATGGCGCCTGGCGGACGAAAACATGAAAGGACTCCTTCTTGCGGTTCAGGCCTTCGTCAAGGCGTGAGCCTGACGAGCAGAGCGTTTCCAACCGAACGGGACCATCCGAGCATGCGTGGGCGCTTTGTCCGCCGGGACGAACGGTCTGGGGCGATTTGGGACAGCGCGCCTTCCCTTGGGAAACGGCGATCCCTCTCTAAACTAGGGCTCCGCTCGTTGTCAAGGAGAAGGACGCTGGACTCGATCCCCGCCCCGTCTTCGCCTGCGCTCGGCGCTCGGGCACTCCCGAGGGTTCGACGACTCGAGGGCGGATTCCGTTTCAAGCTCCGGGTGCTGGGGATCGAGCCGACCGTGCGTCTTGGGTTTTGCTTCGTGCGCATCGGTGCCGCGCTCGTGTGGAGCCGGCTTGGCGACCCGTTCTTCTCGCCGGAGCGGCGCGCCAAACGCCGGGAGGAGCGTCTAACGCGCGCCGCGCGCGCCCTTGCGACGGTGCTCGGCGATCTGAAGGGCGCCTTCGTGAAGGCCGGGCAGTTCGCCTCGCTGCGGATCGACATGCTGCCCGCCAAGGCGCGTGAGGCCCTGGCCTCGCTCCAAGACCGGGTGCCGCCGCTTCCCCTCGAGGTGGTTCGCGGGGTGGTGGAGGAGGATCTTGGAGCGCCGCTTGAAACGCTCTATCCCCACTTCGACCCAACTCCCCTCGGCACCGCCTCGATCGCACAAGTCCACCGCGCTGCTCTCCCGGACGGGCGGGAAGTCGCGGTGAAAGTCCAGCACCCCTGGCTTGAGGCGTCTTTGCGCGCGGACCTCGGCGTGATCCGCGCTGCCCTCGCCGGCTTCTCTTTCTTGCGCGGCCGCGGGCGCGTGGATCAGCGACGCGTCTTCGAAGAGTTCGCTACGGGCCTCGCGGAGGAGCTCGACTTCGAGCGCGAGGCGAGGGTCGCTACCGAAATCGCAGCCAATCTCGCCCACGAGTTACAAATCGTGGTGCCCAAGATCGTGACAAGCCACAGCACAAGGCGTGTTCTCACGATGAGCTACCAGCCGGCGGTTCCGATCCTTGACCGCGCGGCGCTGGCACGGCTTGGAGTTGCGCCCCGCGATGTCCTCGAAGTGCTCGCGCGCGCCTACGCCAAGCAGGTCTTTGTGGATGGGCTCTTCCACGCCGACCCCCATCCAGGAAACCTCTTCGTGCTCGAGGAGCCCGGAGCCAGCAGCCACCCGCGGGTTCTCTTCGTCGACTTTGGCCTCTCGAAGCGACTCGACCCCGCCCTCCGCGAGGAGCTGCGAAAGGGGATCTATGCCCTCTTGGAGCGCGACCTCGGCGCCTTCCTCTCCGGCATGGAGCGCATGGGGATGATTGCGCCCGGAGCGGAACCCAGGGTTCGGACTGCGGTCTCCGCCATGTTCGCGCGCATCAGCGAAGGCGGGGGGACGCCCCTTGGCATGAGCGGGAGCGCCATCCTCTCGCTGAAAGACGAAGCCAAGGCGCTCTTGCAATCGACCGACGGGCTCCATCTCCCGAACGAGCTTCTGCTCTACGCAAAGACCCTTTCCTATCTCTTTCAGCTCGGCGCCGAGCTCGACCCGAGCGTCGACCTGATGCGCCTCTCGGTGCCCTTTCTCCTGCGCTTCCTTGCCGGCCGAAGCTAACGCCCTAGGCGAGGATACTCGGGTACTTCGGGCGGTACTCCGGGCACAGGGCCGCGGTCTCGGCCACGAGGAGGCGCATCGCTTCCACGCTGCTCGCAAGAGCGCCGCCGCTTGAGCCGAGATCCGCGAGCACCGCCTCGAGGCGAGGCTCGAAGTCGCGCGGACGGGCGCTAAAGCGCTGGGTCTCGGAGAGCGCGGTCTTGTCGCTGGTAAAAAAGACCTCGTTCCTGGCGAAGAGGACCTGAACAAGTGCGCGCGCGCAGCGGGTCATGCAGCCGCTCGTATTCAGCACATCGCGGCGCGCGGCAAAGCCCTTGGCGAAGAGCAAGGTGAACTCGGCCGACCACAGAAAGTCGCGCACGATCGCCGCGCGCAGCGCGGGCGGAAACGTGGTCGCCTCCGCCTTCAGGGCCGCGAGCGTCCCGGCCGGGTCATGGAGGACGCGACACTCGCGCAGGTCGCCCAGGTAGGTCCAGCTGAAATAGCCAAAAGGGGGCTGCTGCTCGAAGTGAGACTCGATGCGGCCGGCTCGGCAATCGGCGACCACGCGGCGCACTTGGTCAAGATTGCGGTAGAGGAGGTCGACGCGACGCCCGCCCACCACGAGCCAGGCGCCGCCGTTTACGAAGGGGCCCCACTCGTAGGGCGCGGTCACGACCGGCTCGCCCTCCTTCGCATCGTGGAGGCGCTTTGCGACGGAGCGGACGAGGGCGGGACTCGGCGGCTCGGCCTCGTCGTAGAAGACGCCAAAATCAACGTCGGAATCCTGCCGCGCCGTGCCACGGGCAAAAGAGCCGACAAGGGCCACCGCGCGCACAGCCGGGAGTCCTGCGATCTCGGAAAGTACGCGCTCCACGAGGCCGGCAGGCGGCTCGAGCGCGAGAGGACTCACGGCTCTTGCGTTCGCCCCTTCTCTTGCGCTAGGCCCCGAAGCTCTTGCCGCAGCCACATTCGCTCTGCGCGTTCGGGTTGTGAATCTTGAAGCCGCTTTCGTTTAGGCCGTCGAGGTAGTCGATCTCGACGCCCTTTAAGTACTGCACACTCATTGGGTCGATCAGCACCCGTACCGCCCCCGCTTCCACTTGATGGTCGAGATCGTCGACCTGCTCGTCGAAGTACATCTGATACTGGAAGCCGGAGCAGCCGCCGCCCACGACCCTCACACGCAGCGCAGCCTTCCCAAGTCTGCCTTGCTGCTCGAGAAGACCGCGCACCTTCGCCTGCGCAGCCGGTGTGAGTGTAATCATCGGGGTCCCCCCTTTTTTCCACGCGAGCCCTCGCTCGTCGTGGGGGGCCGCAGCCGCAGACCCTGAAGACGAATGAAGCCCGTCGCATCTGCGTGGCGATAGCTATCGGCAGCTCCCGCGTCCTCGAAGGTCACCGTAGACTCCGAATACAGGGACACGGGCGAGCGCCGGCCCGTAACCGCCACGGCGCCCTTGTAGAGCTTGAGCCGGGCATCGCCGGTCACATTGCGCTGCGACTGCTCGATCGCCGAACGCACAAACTCCATTTCCGGCGAGAACCAGAAGCCGTTGTAGATGAGCTCGGCGAAGCGCGGCGAGAGGCGGTCGCGCTCGTGCATGACCTCGCGGTCGAGCGTAATCGACTCGATCGCGCGGTGGGCGCTGTGCAGCACCGTTCCCCCCGGCGTCTCATACACGCCGCGGCTCTTCATCCCGACGAAACGATTCTCCACCATATCCACCCGGCCGATGCCGTGGCCTCCGGCCACATGGTTTAGGCGCTCGAGAAGCCGCGCCGGAGAGAGTCGATCCCCGTCGACCGCGACCGGCGTTCCGCTTTCGAAGCCCACAATGACCTCCTGCGGCCGGTCGGGCGCTTTTTCCGGAGAGCGGGTCAGAATGAACATCTCTTCGTCGGGCTCCCGCCAGGGATCTTCGAGAACGCCCCCCTCATAGGAGATGTGGAGGAGGTTTCGGTCCATGGAGTACGGCTTCTTGATCGTTGCCGAAACCGGGATGCCGTACTTCTGGGCATAGGCCATACAGTCGGTCCGGGATTTGAGGTCCCACTCGCGCCAGGGAGCCACGATCTTGAGTTCGGGCGCGAGGGCGCGGTAGGTGAGCTCAAAGCGCACCTGGTCGTTGCCCTTGCCGGTCGCGCCATGGGCCACAGCATCGCAGCCCATCTCGCGCGCGACTTCGATCTGGTGCTTGGCAATCAAGGGGCGCGCCAGCGACGTCCCGAGCAGATACGTCCCCTCGTAGACGGCGTTCCCGCGCAGTGCAGGGAAGACGAAGTCGCGCACGAACTCCTCGCGTGCGTCGCGGATTATGCAGTCGATCGCGCCCGTGGCCTTGGCCTTGTCCGGGAGTCCCGAAAGCTCCTCTTCCTGGCCGACGTCCAAGCAGAAGGCCACGACTTCACAGCCGTATTCCTCGATCAGCCAGCGCAAAATCACCGAGGTGTCGAGGCCGCCGCTGTAGGCGAGGCAGATGCGCTTCACGGCGCCACGTCGGTTCGGACTGGGCATGCGCGGAACCTCCGGTGCCGAGTGTAACCAGGGCGCCCGCGCCATGCTGCCTAGGGCTGCGCGGGGCCCGCCTCGAAATGGATGGCCGTCGTGCGGCCGCCCGACTCGGTGGGCGTAATGCGGAGGTTTCCGCCGAGGCTCGCGATCGCGTCGCGCAGGAGATCGAGCTCGGGCTCGGCCGCCGCGGCCCCGGCGCGGACGGGCGTACCCTCGGTCACGAGGAGAAGAACCGAAGCGTTGTTGTTGGCCATGGGGATTGCCTTTGCGGCAAGGATGAGCGAGGGCGCCGCCGTGCGGGCGACCCGCGCCCGCAGCCAGTGCACAAGCGCGGCCTCGAGGCGCTCGCCATCCCCGCGCACCGGAGGCAGCTGTGCGGGGACTGAGAGCTCGACCGTGCAGCCCGCTCCTCGGGCCTCTCGCTCAAGGCCAGCGGCGGCGCGGCGCAGGAGTCTGCGCATATCAAAGCGCGCCCCCGAGGCCACTGTACCCGGGCGTCCGAGGGCGATGTTCTGGAGCTCGTCCGTCCACTTGCGAAGCCGCTGCAGCGCGCGCAGGCTGTCCTCGACGAGCGCTCGGTAGCGCTCGCTGCGCCGGCCGCCGGTCTGGTCGAGCAGGGTGTCGAGGCACTCCCCGAGATCGTCCACGGGCTCCTGCACCGCACGATGAAACGCGAGGAGCTTTTCGCCGCCGATCATCTCCTCGGTCAAGAGCAAGATCGCGCCGATGCGCGCGCTTTCGGTCACGATGGGGGAGACGAGGGCCACATAGCCAACGCCGCCGACGCGGAGCCGAAAGCGCGACGGCGGGCCCCCGTCGCACACATCCGCGAACGCACGAAGCACCTCTTCCCGCCCTCCCGATTCGAAGAGAGTGGCGAGCGGCAGGCCTTGGGCTCCGCCTTGCGGGAGCGCAAAGCGCGCCTCGAACGAGGGGTTCGCGTAGACCGCGGAGCCGTCGGGATCCGCCACGAGGATCGGCGTATCCACGAACGAGAGCAAGGAGGCCGGCTTCGCCGTCACCATGCGCGTGCCTCTCCGTTCATTCGACGCGCTCGCCGCGACGTTCCCGCCGCGCGGCGGCGCCGATCGAAACGATGCCGGCGTCGAGCAGGCCACTAAGAACGCGAAGCGCCTCGAAGGCGTCCATGCCCGAGAGGGAAACGATGTCACCCACCGAAGTGTCGCCGTCAATCAGCGAGAGCATGAAACCCGCCTGGGCAGGGAGGTTGAACTTCATGACGTCAGAAAGACCCAGTGACAGGCGCGGCACGCTGCCGAGGTCCCCCATGCGTTCGCGGTAGCGCTTCACGAGGCGACTGCGCACGTCCTCGATGTGACCGTGCACCTCGAGGCGCATGGGCTCGCGACGCGCCACGGCCTCCAAAAGATCGAGCCCCGCCTCGAGCTGCTCCTCGCGCACGAGGCGCTGGCCCTCGCTCACGAGCCCATCGAGGGTGGCGTCCTCCTCGCCTGGGGCGATCTCAGCGGCCGCGTGCTCATGCACCTCGATCGGTGCGGGGGGCTGCGGCGCGCGAGGCGGCGGCGCTGCGGCGTGGGCGGCCTCTTCCGCGGTCGCCACGAAGTCGCGGGCCTCGGCGTGATCGGGATCGAGCCGTAGCACCTCGCGCCAGGAGCGAAGGGCCTCCTCTACGGCACCCATGCCGTAGTGGTTGAGGCCCTCGCGCATGAGGCGCTCGATCGTGTCCTCCTTCGACTCCGCCATGCCGCCCAGCTACTCCTTGAGCTGCACTTCATAGAGTTCGTTCTCGTCGATGATCCGCTGGATCTCCTCCTCGGAGAGTGTGCCCGTCGCATTCACCTGGATGGACTGCTCCTTGCCCGTCGCCTGGTCCCGTGCAGACACCGCGACGATGCCGTTCGCATCGATATCGAAGGAGACCTCGATCTCCGGCTCGCCCTTGCGCGCGGGCCGGATGCCGGAGAGCACGAACTCGCCGAGCAGGTCGTTTTCCGAGGCGGTTTCGCTCTCGCCCTGAAGCACGCGGATCTTCACAGCGGACTGGTTGTCCCGGGTGGTGGTGAAGATGTGGCCCTTGCGCACAGGCACCGTGGTGTTGCGCTCGATAAGCTTGGCGAAGTGGCCACCGAAGGTCGCGATTCCCAGCGAGAGAGGCGTCACGTCGAGGAGCAGGAGGTTCTTGTCCTCGCTGAGCAGCGACTCGCCCTGGATGGCCGCACCGACGGCCACGACTTCGTCGGGATTGACGCCCTTGTGCGGACGCTTGCCGAAAAGCTCGGTCACGAGGTTCTGGACGAGGGGCATGCGCGTTTGCCCGCCGACCAGCACCACCTGGTCGATCTGGTCGTGGGTAAGACCCGCATCGTGCAGACACGACTCTACGATCTTGATCGTCTGGCGGACGATATCGTCCACCAGCCCCTCGAGCGTCTCACGGGTGACTTCGAGGTTGAGGTGTCGCGGCCCCCGCGCGTCGCTTGCGACGAAGGGAAGATTGATCTCGGTAACATCGCGCGTCGAGAGATCGCACTTGGCCTTCTCCGCGGCGTCCTTGAGGCGCTGGAGCGCCATGGCGTCCGCCCGAAGGTCGATCCCCTCGGCTTCCTGGAAGCGTTCGAGCAGGTGCGCCACGAGCCGGCGGTCGAAGTCCTCTCCGCCGAGGAACGTGTTCCCGCCGGTTGCCAGCACCTCGAGAACGCCGCTACCGAGCTCCAGAATCGAGATATCAAAAGTCCCGCCGCCGAGGTCGTAGACCGCGATCTTCTCCTCGCGCTTTTTCCCGAAGCCGTAGGCGAGGGCCGCCGCGGTGGGCTCGTTGATGATGCGCAGCACCTCAAGCCCGGCGATCTTGCCCGCGTCCTTCGTGCACTGGCGCTGGGTATCGTTGAAATACGCAGGCACCGTGATCACCGCGTCGCGTACGGGCTCGCCGAGGTGCTCCTCTGCCACCCGCTTCATTTCCCGCAAGATCAAGGCGGAGAGCTCGGGGCAGGTGAAGGTCTTCTCGCCGATCCGAATGCGCGGATCGTCGTTCGGGCCCCGCACGATCTCGTAGGGGCAAAGGTCGATGGCCTTCTGCACTTCCGGCGCATCGAAGCGTCTCCCAATCAGACGCTTTGACGCGTAGACAGTGTTGCGCGCGTTGGTGATGGCCTGGCGCTTTGCGAGGTGGCCGACCAGGCGCTTTCCGTCCTGCGAAATCGCGAACATGGACGGGGTGGTCTTGTAGCCGCCGGCGTTCGGAATTACTGTCGGCTGACCGTTCTCCATCACCGCGACGCACGAGTTCGTCGTGCCAAGGTCAATTCCGATCACCCGCCCCATGGACTTTCCCCCCTTGCCCTCTCACTTTTTCGGCAGACTGCGAAGCTCCTGCTTCGCCTCTGCATCTTTCGGATCGATGCGCAGCACCGCCTCGAGCTCGCGCCGCGCGTTCGCGATGAGGCCTGCTGCCTTGTAAATTTGGCCCAAGGTGCGGCGATAGGTCGACACCTCAGGGCGTAGCTCGCACGCCCGGACAGCGTACTCCTTGGCCTTCTTCAGGTCTCCCGCTGCAAGCCACGCAAGACGTGCCGTCGTGTGATTGACGTCCGGATCGTGCGGCCTGTAGAGGAGCGCTTCCTCAAAAAGAGGCAATGCCTCGGCGACGCGCCGCAGGTCGAGGTTTGCGTTGGCCTCCTTAAGGAGCTGCTCGGCGCGCTCTTGGTTCGCCTTGTGCTGGACCTCGCCGAACGCCTCCTTCACCGCCTCGTTCCAGGGATCGAAGGCGATGGCGAGGCGTACGCTGGCGGCAGCCTCGCGCCAGCGGCCTTCCTTGAACGCGGCCATGCCGGTTTCAAAGAAGCCCTTCGCCTTGGCCTTGCGCTCGGCCAGCGCGCGCAGCTGGGGGGCGTGGAGGTGGAGGGGCGGAAGCTTTTTCCTCGGCCCGGCGGGTGCCTTCTCGGTCGCCGAGGCGGCGGCAGCGGCGGGCGGCGGCGCTTCCGCGACATTGCGCTGCACTTCCGCGCGCGTCGCCGGGTCCGAGAGAAGCTCATAGGCTTCCACGAGGCGCTTAAAGATCCGCTCGAGACGAGGCCCAAAGGGGCCAATGTTCCGCCGGAAATAACGGTCGGGGTGGTATTCCTTCGAGAGCTCGAAGTAGGCGCGCTTGACCGCCTTCACATCTGCCGTCGCGGGGACGCCGAGGATCTCGTGGTACGGGCGCTTTAGGCGCTTTTCGAACTCGAGGATGCGCTCTTGCGCCTCGACGGGAAGGTCGAGGCTCTCGTCAGTCTCGACGCTCGCCGGTGAAGCCGCCGCCGCGCTGGGTGCCGCCTCGAGCGGCGGGTGCGGCGCGGCCTTTGAGTCCTCCCCCTCCCTTTTGTCCTTGCCGGGAGCTCCTCCCGGGGGCGGGTTCGACTTCGGCGCGGATCCGTCGACGACAAGGATGCCTTCCAAGACCCAGCGTTCGAGACAGCGGTCGACCTCGCTCGGCGGGAGGCCTCCGATCTGGCGCAAAAGGCTCCAGGGAGTCCGGCCGTCGATTCGCGAAAGGAGGTAGCCCTCGGCCGGAGAGAGCGGGAGTCGGGCCGGGTCGCACCCGGGCGCCAGCTGCGGCACCCGCGCCTCCCCCGAGCCTTGGCCCCCGAGCTGCATGAAGCTCTCCCCACGGCACGGGTCCGCGCGCTGGCCACCGGCCAGACACGAACCCTGTCTCGGCCCTCATCGGCCGTACTTGGGGGGAAGCTGAGGGGGTCCCGGGGCGATCCGCGGGGTCGGTGGGAAGGGAGGATCACCCCGCGGCTTGCCGGTCTCCTGCACCTTCCCGATCCCCGCGGAAGGCGGAGGACCAGCGCCCCAGCGCGCCTTTGGGGGAGCTAGCTCCTCGGTCCGAGGAGAAGCCTCTCGAGGATGGCCTTCTGGGCGTGGAGCCGGTTCTCGGCTTGATCGAGGACGATGCTCCGCGACCCGTCGAGGACGTCGTCTGTGATCTCTTCGCCGCGGTGGGCGGGAAGACAGTGCATGATGAAGGCTTCAGGGGCGTTTTTGACGAGCCGCGCGTTCACCTGGTAGGGCTCGAAGAGCGCCCGGCGCCGCTCCGCCTCGTCCTCCTGGCCCATGCTTGTCCACACATCGGTGTAGATGAAGTCGGCGCCGCGCACAGCCGCCACCGGATCCGCGGTGAAGCTGATGTGCGCTCCGCTCGCCGCCGCCAGCTCCTCGGCCCGGCGACGCACGCGGGAGGCGGGTCGGTGGCTTTCGGGAGTCGCGAACCGAAACTCAAGGCCCAAGACCGCAGCCGCGTTGAGCAGCGAGTTGGCGACGTTGTTGCCGTCGCCGACATAGGCCAGGCGGGCGCGTGGAAGATCCGCTCGCTCGGAGATCGTCAGCAGGTCTGCCATCGCCTGACAGGGATGGAGCAGATCGGTTAAGCCGTTAATCACCGGGATGGAGGCCACGCGCGCCAGCTCTTCCACGAGGCTGTGGCTGTAGGTGCGGGCCACGATCGAGTCGACCCAGCGCGAGAGGTTGCGCGCCACATCGGCCGGCGTCTCGCGGGTTCCGATCCCGACCTGGTCGGGCAACAAGGTGAGGGCATGACCGCCGAGCTGAGTCATGCCCGCTTCGAAGGTGACGTGGGTCCGGAGCGAGGGCTTTTCGAAGTACATGGCGAGCGTGCGGCCTTGGAGCGTCTGCGGCCGCTCGCCGCGCTTTTGCAGGTCCTTGAGCTCGCGGGCACGCTCGAGCATGGCGAGGATCTCGGCGCGCGGCCAGTCGGCGATGCTGATGAAGTCCTTGGGCACGTTCCCTTCCTCAGCGCGAGATCAGCGTTCCGACGCCGAAATCGGTAAAGATCTCGAGCAGCACAGCGTGCGACAGTCGGCCGTCGATGATGTGGCTGCGCGTGACGCCGCCCCCGAGCGCCTCGATGCAGCACTGGATCTTGGGAATCATGCCGCCTGTGATCGTGCCTTCGGCGATCAGCTTGCGGGCCTCAGCGACCGTGAGGCGCCGTATCAGCTGGCCGCCCACATCCCTCACTCCCTCGACGTCGGTCAGCAAGATCAACTTTTCCGCATGCAGCGCGCGCGCGATCGAGCCGGCCGCCTCGTCCGCATTTACGTTGTAGGTAAGGCCATCCGTGTCGACACCCAGTGGCGCGATCACGGGCACGAATCCCGCCTGCGCAACCGCGGCGATGGGTGCCGGATCCACCTCCACGATTTCGCCCACGCGGCCGAGGTCTCGTCCTTCCTGGAGGCGGCGGCGCGCGCGCAGCATGTGGCCATCGCGACCGGTCAGCCCAATCGCGCGCCCACCGCTTTGCTCGAGCAGACCCACGATCTCCTGGTTGATGCTCCCGGCGAGCACCATCTCCACCACCTCCATGGTGGAATCATCGGTCACGCGCCGCCCGTCGACGAAGCTCGACTTTCGGCCCATCGCTTGGAGCGTGGAATCGATCTGGGGTCCTCCGCCATGCACGATGACGAGGCGGATCCCGATGTACTTGAGCAGCACGATGTCCCGGGCAAAGGAGACCTTGAGCTCCTTGTCCAGCATGGCGTGGCCGCCCAACTTGACGACGATAGTCTTGTCGAAGTAGCGCCGGATGTACGGCAGGGCCTCGATCAGGACTTCGGCCTTGTCGATGAGCTGCTGCAAGCGGGCTCTTCCGCGGAAGTCGGTTAGGCGAGCCCCGCCTCCCGGCGGGCACGCGCGACCTCTTCGATGCTGTCCACCAGACTACGGTACAAGAACACGTTGCGGACCGCCGCGGAGAGCGCCGCCGCGAGAACTTCGCCCGTGCGTGCCGAAGGCGCGATGCCCGAGCGCGGGAAGGCTCGCAGCACGCCGAGGACCTTGCCCCGGAAGCGGAGCGGGAGACACAGCAGCGGGGCGGGGTCACCGCCTTCGGGTGTATCGACATCGGGGTCAAATCTCGGATCGTCCTGAGGCTTGGGCGTCGCCACGAGATTTCCGGTCGCGAGGACCGTGCCCGTGAGGCCACGCAGCGCGGGAATTCTCATCCGATCGGCGCAGCGTCCTCCATCGACCTGACCCTCGCAAACCAGCTCGCCGGTCTCGGCGTCGCGCAAGAAGAGCGCGACCGGCGCGGCCTCGAGGGCAAGCGCGATCGGACGAATCGCGGCATCGAGCACGCGCCCAGGCTCGACCTCCGCGCTCACCGCCTCACAGACCTGGCGGGCAAGGTCGGCGTCGCGCGGCGCGGACTCGTCGCTCGCGAGGGCGGCCGCGAGGGAGGGCGCCGGGAGGGTCCGATCCGGGTCGGTTGCGCCGCGCGCTGCGGAGGCCGCGGTCACGCTCGCGAGCCGGCGCTGCGTTAAGAGCTGCCCGACCTGGACTGCAAGGATGCGCAGCACGGCAAGGTCGGTCTCCTCGAACGGGGCGCCGCCCGCTCGGTCGGTCGCGCACAGCACTCCGAGAACGCCGCTCGGAGACGGCACCGGCGCAACGGCGAAGGAGCCCGAGTCGTAGCGCCCGGTCTTCTCAGGCGCCGCCGCCGCGGAGACCCGCGCATCGCTGGCCGCGTCCTCGACCAGCATGGCCTGCGCCCGGGAGAAGGCCGCTCCGGCAACGCCTTGGCCCACCGGCACCGCGTCGAACTCTTCGATCGCAAGCTTGCGTCCGGTGGCCGCGGCGACTCGCAGGCGCGACCCGGCCTCGTCAACGAGAAGGAGTGAGGTCTTTGCGGCGCCGAGCACGTCCGCCACCGTCTCCGCCGCACGGGTCGGGAGGTCCGCGGGAGGCTCTTCGCTGCTCGATTCTCGGACGAGCTCCCCGAGCTTCGACTCGAGCAGCGAAAGTCGCGCGCGCAGCTTGTCCCAGCCTGCCGCGATCGCGTGGGTCTCCAGGGCTCGCTTTACGGCGAGCACGAGCTCCTCATCGTGGAGGGGCTTGGCGAGGTAGTCGCTCGCCCCAAGGCGCAGTGCCTCGAGAACGATCTCCTGGTCCGTATGGGCGGAGAGGATGACGACACGGAGCGCGGGGTGCATCTCCCGCAGCCGGCGGAGCACCTCGATCCCATCAATCCCGGGAAGCTGGATATCGAGGACGACGACCCCGAAGTCACCTTCCCGGGCGAGCTCGAGAGCCTCCGGCCCGTTGGCGGCCGTCACGCATTCGAGCCCGGCACCTTCCAGCGCTTCCCGGATCGCCTCGCGGAAAAACCGCTCATCGTCCACGACCAGGATGCGCGCACGCTTCGTCGCCATGGAAACCCCCTCGCGGGCGCTTTGCGCCCTGGCCGCAGCCCGGCGCGGGGGGGCGGGTGCGCTGGGTACGGACTCTACAGTATGTACCTCGACAAATCTTCGTCTCGCACGAGAGCGCCGAGGCGGACCCGTACGAACTCTTCATCGACCACAAGGTGCGCGGCCGCAAGGTCCGGCGCTTCGAAGCTCACCTCCTCAAGGAGCTTTTCCATCACGGTATGAAGGCGCCGCGCGCCAATGTCGTCGGTCCTCTCGTTCACCTCGGCGGCAATCTCCGCAATGGCCCGCACCCCATCCTCCTTGAACTCAACCTCCACGTCCTCGGTCTCGAGCAGCGCCTTGTACTGCCGAACGAGCGAGTTGCGCGGCTCGGTCAGGATGCGGACGAACTCGTCGCGGCCAAGGCTGGTGAGCTCGACACGGATCGGGAAGCGCCCCTGGAGCTCGGGGATGAGATCCGAGGGCTTTGCGACGTGGAAGGCGCCGGCCGCGATGAAAAGGACGTGGTCGGTCCGCACCGGGCCGTGCTTGGTCTGCACCGTCGATCCCTCGACGATCGGCAGGAGGTCCCTCTGCACGCCTTCGCGGGAGACGTCGGGACCCTGCTTCTGGCCGGCGCCCGCTGCAATCTTGTCGAGCTCGTCGATGAAAACGATGCCCGTCTGCTCGACGCGCTCGATGGCGAGCTCGCGCACGCGATCCATGTCGACGAGTCTTCCAGCCTCCTCGGAGGCAAAGGCCTCGCGCGCCGCCGGCACCTTCATGCGCCGCCGCTTCGTTTTGCGGGGGAACATCCCACCGAGCAGGTCTTTAAACTGGAGCCCCATCTCCTCGACGCCTTGGGGCGTAAAGATCGAAAGGCTGGGCGCCCCGCTCTCCTGGACTTCGACCTCGACTTCCCGTTCATCGAGGGCTCCCTGGCGCAGGAGCCGGCGCAGCTTCTCCCGCGTCTCGCCGCCCTCCGGCACGGTCTGGAAACCCGCTGCCGGAGCCGCCGGCGGAAGGAGTGCGTCCAGGACGCGCTCCTCGGCGCGCTCTTCGGCCTTTGCGCGCACGCTGCGCTTTTCCTCCTCGAGGACGAGGCTCACGCCGAGCTCGGTCAAGTCGCGCACGATCGATTCGACGTCCCGCCCGACGTATCCCACCTCGGTGAACTTCGAGGCCTCGACCTTGAGAAAGGGCGCCTGCGCAAGCTTTGCGATGCGCCGGGCGATCTCCGTCTTCCCGACTCCAGTCGGACCGATCATGATGATGTTCTTGGGCGCAATCTCCTCGCGCAGATCCTCGGCCACGCGGGTTCGACGCCAGCGGTTGCGAAGTGCGATGGCGACCGCGCGCTTGGCTTCGCGCTGGCCGACGACATAGCGATCGAGCTCCGAGACGACCTCTCGCGGCGTAAAGGCCTTGAAGTCAGCCATGCCTGCCACTCCCTCGGTGGCGGCGATCGGGCGCGCGCGGGCTGGCGCTCCTTTTGGGCTGCGTCTTCATGGCAGCGTCACCACCGTGATCTGGTCGTTGGTGTAGATGCACAGCTCCGAGGCAATGCGCAGCGCCTCTTCGGCGATTTCGCGCGGGCCGAGCTTCGTGTGGCGTGCGAGCGCCCGCGCGGCAGCGAGCGCGTAGGCTCCGCCTGAGCCGATCGCGGCCATGCCGTCATCGGGTTCGATCACGTCTCCGTTGCCCGAGACGACGAGCACCCGCTCCGGATCGCCCACGAGGAGCATGGCCTCGAGCCGCCGCAGGGCCCGGTCGGTGCGCCAGTCCCGCGCGAGCTCGACGGCGGCCCGGCGGACATTGCCGGGGTAGGCCTCGAGCTTCGTCTCGAGACGCTCGGAGAGCGCGAGGGCATCGGCCGCGCCGCCCGCAAAGCCCACCACGGCCCTGTCTTTGCCCGCAAGGCGCACCTTCTGCGCGCTTCGTTTCATCTTGACGTTGCCGACGGTCACTTGTCCGTCGGCGGCCATTGCAATCCGCCCGTCCCGCACCACCGCGAGGACCGTCGTGGCCACGACTCTGGCCCCGCCACTCATCGCTTCCCCGGCGCGCCGCCCGCGAGCTTTGCCCGGGGATGCGCCTGGTCGTAGACCTGCATCAGCCGATCGACCGAGACGGCGGTGTATTTCTGGGTCGTGGAGAGGCTCGCGTGTCCGAGAAGCTCCTGGATCTCGCGCAGATCCGCGCCCATCTCGAGAAGGTGTGTCGCGTAGCTGTGTCGCAGCCGGTGCGGGTGCACGCGATCGGAGACCCCCGCGCGGGCGGCGACCGCGCGAAGGATCCGCCGCACGTCGCGCTCGCCAAGGCGGCGCGGCCTTTCGGGGATGCCCTCGCCGCGGCGCAGCGAGACAAAGAGCGGCTCGCCGAGCACACCCTCGCGACGCCGGTGCGCGAGCCAGGCAGCGATGGCCGCTCGCGCCGCCGCGGGTAGGGGAACGATGCGCTCCTTGCCGCCCTTTCCAAAGACGCGCACGTCGCCGGTCTGCGCATCCACGTCTCGCACATCGAGCGCCACGAGCTCCCCGACCCGGAGCCCTGCGCCGTAGAGCAGCTCAACGAGAGCGCAGTCGCGAAGCGTCCGTGCCCTTCCCACCCCTTTCGGCGCCGTCTTCTCTCGCGCAAGGGCGCGTGGTCGCGCCGCGGCCTGCGCGAGGGCCTCGCAATCATCGACCGCAAGGGGACGCGGGAGCCGCGGGGGCGTTTTCGGACCCGGGAGCGCGGCGCTGGGATCGAGTGCCACTACTCCCTCGCGCACCAGAAAGCGGAAGAACGAGCGCAGAGCGTGGAGCTTGCGCGCGAGACTCGCGGGGTGAAGGCTGCGATGGAGCTCCGCGAGGTGCGCCCGCAAGAGAGCCGGTGTGACCCTTGCCGGGGGGACTCCCTCCCCCACGAAGGCCGCGAGCTGACCCACGTCCGAGACGTAGGCACGTCTTGTGTGCGAGGAAAGCCCCCGCTCCGCGCGCAGCCACAGAGAGAAGGCGCGAATGGCCTGCTCGAAGTTCATGCCGGCGCGAGCGCAAGCCGCGCCGCAAAGGGCGCAAGGTCCGAAAGCGCGCGGGCCGCAAGGAGTTCGTTCTTCTCGCGCTTGGGCATGCGGCGCGGAAGCTGCGGGAGCTCGGGGAATAGACCGTAGTTCACGTTCATGGGCTGGAAATCCTGGGCGTTCGCTTGCCGAAGGTGGCGCAAGAGCGCGCCGTGCGCCGTCGTCTCGGGCGGAAGGGGCGGCCTCTCGCCTCGGGCCGCGAAGGCGGCAAACGCACCCACCAGGAGGCCCAGCGCCGCGGACTCGACATAGCCCTCGACGCCGGCCATCTGGCCTGCCAGGTAGACACCGGGACGCGCACGAAGTTCGAGAAGCGGTCCCAGCTTCGTTGGTGCATTGACGTAGGTGTTGCGGTGAACGGAGCCGTACCGCGCAAAGACCGCCTCTCCCATCCCGGGGAGGGTGCGAAAGATCCGCTGCTGCTCGAAAATCCGCATCTTGGTTTGAAAGCCCACCAAGTTGTAGAGGACGCCGCGCTTATCCTCCTGGCGCAGCTGGACCACGGCATGCGGTCGCTGACCACTCTTGGGGTCGCGCAAACCCACGGGCTTCATGGGCCCATAGGCGAGCGTGTCGCGTCCACGCCGCGCCATCTCCTCAATCGGGAGGCAGCCTTCAAAGTAGAGCTTCGATTCGAAGGGATGAAGGGGCACGGTCTCGGCATGCAACAGATCATCCACAAATCGCGCGTAGTCCTCGCGGGAGAGGGGCAGGTTCAGGTAGTCGCCCTCGCCTTCTTCGTAGCGTGAGGCTCGAAAGGCCACCGCGCTGTCGATCGAATCGCCGTAGACGATGGGCGAGATTGCGTCATAGAAGTAGAGCGAGCGCTCGCCGAGGAGCGCTTGGAGATCCTCCGCGAGCTCAGGCGCAGTCAGTGGCCCGGTGGCCAGCACGACGAGCGGAGCGTCGGGGATCCGCGCCACGAGCTCGCGACGCACACGAATGCGCGGATGCGCCTCGAGGATTTCTGTCATGCGCTTCGAGAAGGCAAGCCTGTCGACCGCGAGGGCGCGGCCAGCGGGGACCGCGGTTTCGTCCGCTACTTCGATGACCAAAGACCGAAGACGCCGCATCTCCTCCTTGAGGAGCCCCACTGCGTTGCCGAGCCCCCGCGCACGCAAGGAGTTGCTGCAGACCAGTTCCGCGAACTCCGGGGAGCCGTGGGCGGGGGAGAAGCGCGCGGGCTTCATTTCGAAGAGCGTGACGCGGAGCCCGCGCTCCGCCGCCTGCCAGGCCGCCTCGCTCCCAGCAAGGCCCGCGCCCACGACGACGAGTTCGTCCGTGATGTGCATGAGCGCGCCGAGCATAGCGAAGGCCCGCGGCACAAGGGCTCGGGCCTCATGCTGCGGGGGAGAGAATGCCTCGCGATGGGCTGGCGTGAGAGCGCAGCTGCGCTGCGCGCCACGCGGGGCGTGGCGCGCAGCCGCTTACTGCATGACGGGGGTTCGGAAGCGGTCGCCCCGCTCGATCTCCGTCGCCGAGCGCATCACCAGCGCAACGGCGCTGGTCGGCTTTGCCGCTACCACAAGCAGCTCCGCCACATGCTCGTCTGCGGTGAGAACTTTGCCGCCGCGCACCTCGTCCTTCATCTTCTCACCCGGTCGGTACACCTCGAGGGCGTTGCCCGGGCGAAGGCCATCGTCCTGGCCGCGATCGAGATACACGACGTCCATTCGCCCCATCCAGGTGCGGTCCGCTGTGAGGTGAATCACTCGTCCGTCGATCCCCATGGGCGTCGCCGCGAGGCCGATCTGTGTCGGAGGCTTCTCGCGCCGCACGACGTGCGAGCCCTTCACGATCGGGCCGAAGGAGCGGCGAATCGTAAGAGACGCCGTCTCCTTGTAAACGGCGGTAATCTCGCCCCAACCGAGGTTGTCGACGAAGCTGCCGATCACCTTGCGCGTCACCGGGTCGTGTATCTCCTCGCGCGCGTCGAAGACTGTGAACTCGTCTCCCACCCGGACCTCGCCCGTACCGATCCCGATTTCGACGACGTCGGGCTGGCTGAAGAGCGTGCGGTTTTCCGGCACCTTGACGACGCTCGTCGCCGCGGCGACCTCTTCGCTCGTCACGAAACCGACGGATTCGGCGGCGCTAAAGTCCACGGACTTGCCACCCGTCTCGTTGGGAGCGGAAGGCTCCGCCAGCGCCGCGGGCGGCAGATCGGTAGCGCCCGCCATGAGCTGCTGGGCTTCGGCGTCGCTCACGCGCCGCATCTGCGTGGACGTAATCCAGATCCGATCGCCCGGGTGGATAAGGTCGGGGTTGTGGATCTCCTGGTTGTCTGCCCAAAGCGACGGCCAGACCCAGGGCGTGCCAAGGTAGGCATCCGAGATATCCCAGAGCGTGTCCCCACGCTCCACAGTGTGGATGCGACCCTCGCGGCCACTTTCATCTCGGCCCACCGGGCCGAGGGTCACGCGATGGTGCGGACGCGGTGCCTCCGCTGCGGGGGCTGCCGCCTGCGGCGCAGGAGCGGGCGCCGCTGCCGGGGTCGCGGCCTCCGGAGCCGCTGCAGGAGCGGCCGCCGGAGTCGTCGCCGGCACCGCGGCCGGCATCGTCGGCGCCGCGGGAGCCGCAGCCTGCGCTGCGGCGGGGGGCGGCGTCGCATCTGCGGGAGCCGGGTCCGCCGCCGATGCGGAAAACGCCAGAGTAAGTCCGACCAGCGGACCGAGCGCGAGCGCCTTGGACTTCATGCAAACCCTCCGCGTCCTGCGCCTTCCGGCGAGGCTGCCGGCAGGCGCTCTGAGTCCCAAAGAAGGGGGGTTAGGCCAGCGGATGCGCAGGCCCTACCCGTCCTGCGGGACGTAGGCTTCGCTTGTATCGACCGGTCCGCGCTGCGGCTTAACGGGGGGCCGGGGAGGCTCGGGGTCCCGGGGCTAGCCCTGGCCTGGCCCCGCCGTTCCCTGGGTCTTGAGGCGCTCCATCATGGACCGGACTTCCGCCGCCTGGGGCGGCTCGGGGGCGCCCGTCGGGGCTTTGCTCCGGGCGGCGTCGAGACTTGCCACCGCCCGCTCGAGGGTCTCCCGGGCCTTGTCCGGCTCCCCGTTCGCCTCATAGGCCATCGCAAGGTGAAGGCGGATCACGTTAATCGCGGGGTCTTCCGCCGGACTTCCGCCCTCCGCCTCCCGCAGGTACCCGACGGCCGCGGAAGGAACGCCTTTTTTGTAGAGCACCCAGCCAAGGGTATCGGCAGCGCTCGCGTTGTCGGGGAGCCCGGCCTTCGCCTCCTGGGCAAGCTCGAGTGCGCGGTCGAGGTCCCTTCCCTTCTCCGCCAGGAGATAGGCGAGATTGTTTTTTGCGGCTGCGAGGTTCGGGTCAAGCTTTACGGTCTTCTCGTATTCTTCGATCGCGTGGTCCGTATCTCCGCCAGCCTCATAGAGCGTTCCGAGAACGAGGTGGAGTCCAGCCACGTCCGGCCGCGCCTCGATGGCCTTCTTGTAGGTCTCGATGCTCTCGTCGCGGCGACCTGACGCCGCGAGGAGCTGCGCCAAGGCTTGGTAGGGAGCGATGTCGCGCGGATCGAGCTCGATCGCGTGCTTGAGCGCCTGCTCCGCATCGCTCGCTTTCCCCGAGACTGCGAGCGCAATCCCGTAGAGATACTCGAGCTTCGCGTTGCTTGGCTGCGCGGCGACCGCGTGCTGGATGCGCTCCAGCGAGTCTGGGAGATGGCCGGTCTGCCGGTCGATCAACATGAGCGAGTTCAAGATGTCGGGCTGGCCCGGGGAGGCGGCGTCGGCCCGCGTGAGATTTGCCCGGGCCTGGTCAATTTTCCCCATCGCCATGTAGATCCGACCGAACGCGTAGTAGGCCTCGGCGTCGCGCTTTGCCTCGGGGATCTTCTCGAGCTCGGCGAGCGCCTCGTCGAACTTGCGCTGGCGCACAAGACTCTGGGCCACAAGGATGCGGGTCTTCACGTCGTCCGGCGCTTCGCGCAGCACCTTGCGACCTTCCTCAACCGCCAGGTCGTCCGCGCCGAGAGCGGATTGGATGCTCGCGAGGAGTCTTCGCGCGTCGAGCATGTCGGCGTCGATTTCGAGGGCACGGGCGACCTCGGCTCGGGCGCCGTTGCGATCCCCTTGGGAGTTGAGCGCCGAGCCGAGGAGAAAGTGCGCCTGCGCCCAGTCTGGCCGGAGCTCGAGCGCGCGGTGAAGTTCCGCGGCCGCGTCGGCGACGTGCCCGTCCGCCAGGTCCATCTTGGCCTTCACAAACAAGGCATCCGCGCTCTTTGGCTCGCTCGTGAGGACGGCGTCTACGATCGAGCGAGCCTGCGCGATCTCGTCTTTGTTCGTGCTCCGGTAGCCGAGATCCAGCAAGAGCTCTGCTTTGCGAAGACGCGCCTGCGTGTTCTCCGGCGCCGCCTTGAGCGCGGCTTCCACGGCATCGAGCGCGCCTTGCAGATCGCCCTTTCGGCCGCGGTAGGCGGAGAGCGTGAGGAACGGGGCCACCTCTTTCGGGTTCGCCTTCGTCGCTTCTTCGACCATGGCGTCGGCCTTCGCGTTGTCGCCCCGTGCGCCATAGAAGCGTGCCAGCGAGTAAATGATTTCGAGGTCCCCGGGCAGCTTCTCCATCGCCTCCTTCAGCGTCCGCTCTGCATCTTCAAAGCGATCCCGTGAGTAGTAGAAGCTCCCGAGCGATCGATACGCGACCGAGAGCTCTTCGGGCTTCGCTTTGGCGAGGGCCTCCTTGAACATCGCCTCGGCTTCGGCGTCGCGAGACTTGTCGCGCGAGAGAAAGCCTGCAAGAGCGCTAAAGGAACCGAAGCTCGGCTGAGAGGCCGTGAGCTTGCGCAAGAGGGGCTCAGCCGACTTCGCGTCGCCGCTTCGCACGTAGTAGTCGGAGAGGATGAGAAGCGGGCCGGGGTTGTTCGGCTCGACCTCGACCGCTTTGAGATAGGCCTCCTTTGCATCCTCGGGACGCTTTAGGAGCTCAAGGGCCTGTCCGCGCAGCACGTACGCGGCCGCACGATTTGGGTCCGCGGCAATCACCTCGTCGGCTTGCTTTAGCGCCTCGTCCGTCTCACCCCCGAGGCGCGAGAGCTCGCCGTACTCAAGCTTCGCGTCGAGATTCTTGGGATCGAGGCGCGCCGTCTCATGGAGCTCCCAGTAGCCCTCGCGGATCTTGTTGGTGGCGAGGTACGACTTCGCGAGATCCCAGTGCGCAATCGCGGCATTGGGATCGAGCTGCAGCACATTCTTGAACTCGATGATCGCCTCGGCGTGCTTTCCGTCCTTCGCGTACTGCTCGCCGCGGGCAAGGTGCGCCGCCTTCTTCCCCTCTTTCCCTTGGCAGGCGAAGGCCGCAAGGCAGGAGAGGAGGAGAAGGAGGACATGGGCACGGCGGGTTCGGGCACGGAGCATGGGGTTACCCCGGGGTGGTGAGCCGGTTCTAGGTATCCAATATGGGGGTCCGATTCAAGGAAGGGCGCGGGCAGCCGGATCCCGGCCCTGGGCGCCGCGGTGACGGCGCCATGTCGGATGGGTGAGGCCCATCCGAGCGATCATGTAGTTGAGCTTGCGGCGCGTCACCCCAAGGAGCTTCGCGGCGTCTTTCTGGACCCAGCGCGACCGCCGAAGCGCCTCTTGGACGAGCGCCCGCTCCATCGCCTCGAGGGACAGATCGACCCCAAAGAGAAGCCCCGCGAGCTCTCCCTGCCCGCCGGCGCGCGCCGCAAGGGGCGCCGTGTCGGAGAGTCCGATGTCGGAGGAGTCGATGCGCGCGCCATCGGCCATGAGGACCGCTCGCTCGAGGGCGTTCCGGAGCTCGCGCACGTTGCCGGGCCAGGGGTGCGCCCGGATCCGCTCCAACGCGGCATCGGTGAAGCCCGTGCGCGGGCGACCGAGGTCGCGCCCGAACTCCTCAAGAAAGTGGTTCGCCAGTGCAACCACGTCTTCGGGTCGCTCCCGCAGCGGCGGAAGATGGATGGAGATCACGTTCAGCCGGAAGTAGAGATCTTCCCGGAATCGGCCGGCTTGAATCGCAGCCTCGAGGTCCTGATTGGTTGCGGCGACGATGCGGACGTCGGTACGAATGGCCCGCGTCCCGCCGAGGCGCTGAAACTCCTGATCCTGGAGGACGCGCAGGAGCTTGGCCTGCGTTGCGGGTGACATGTCCCCAATCTCATCGAGGAAGAGCGTTCCGCCGTTCGCCTGCTCGAAGCGCCCAACGCGTACACGGTCTGCGCCGGTAAAGGCCCCGCGCTCGTGGCCAAAGAGCTCGGATTCAAGCAGCGTTTCTGGGAGCGCGGCACAGTTCACCTTCACGAAAGGAGCCTCTGCCCGGCGAGAGAAGCCGTGGACGAGGCCCGCAATCACTTCCTTCCCGCTACCGGTTTCTCCCGTCACGAGCACCGTGGAACGGGTGGGTGCAACCCGGCGCGCGAGCTCGACGGCCGCTCGCAGCGCCGCGCTCTTTCCAATCACCTGGTCGGGCGCGTAACGCGCGACGCGCTCGGCGCGCAGGCTCGAGACTTCCCGCAAGAGGCGACTGTGCGCGAGCGCCTTCGCAACGCGAGCCTCGAGCTGGTCGAGATCGAAGGGCTTTTGCACGAAGTCGAAGGCGCCAAGACGCATGGCTTCGACCGCGGTCTCGACGCTTCCGAAGGCCGTCATGAGGACGACGCTCGTGCGCTCATCCCTGTCGCGCGCCGCCCGCAGCACCTCGACGCCGTCCACGCCGGGAAGACGCAGGTCTGTGAGAACGACGTCGTAGGGCTCGGCGCTGCGGTCGCTAAGGCGAGCCACGGCGCGCTCGCCGCTCGCTTCCTCATCCACATCGCCCGAGGCTTCGCGAAGGGCGCGGACGATCCCGCGGCGCAGCGCGTCGCCGTCCTCCACCACGAGGATGCGTGCGCGTCCGGGAGGGCGATGGGCACTCACCGCGGGCGTCCTGCGCGAAGAGGCGTGCGCTTCATGCCCGGCTTAGGCAGGGCGCCGTTCGATCCCGCATCCGCCAGGTCGTCCTCGAGGGGGAGACGCACCTGAAAATGCGCCCCCGGGCTGCCTTCGGACTCGAGGGTGAGGCTCCCGCCGTGGGAGGCGACGATCTTCTGTGCCATGGCGAGGCCCACCCCGGAGCCGCGCTCTTTGGTGGTAAAGAAGGGATAGAAGATCCGCTCCCGCAAATCGGCCGGGACTCCCGGGCCGCTGTCGTCGAGCGCAATCACGAGCGCGCGCTCCGGCGGTGAACACGGCAGGCGGCTCCGGCCTCTCGTCTCGACGGACCAGGTCTCGCCCGCAAGGGGCCACTCCGCGGCCTCGCTCCTTAGAGCGACTCGCAGGCGCCGTCCGCCCGCCGGCATCGTCTGCATGGCCTCAAGCGCGTTCACGAGAAGATTCACAAGAACCGTACGGAGCTGCTCAGCGTCACCCAGAACCGGCGGAAGATCGGGCTCGTACCGACGCTCGATCGCGACGGGGCCCGGCACGCGCGCGAGCGCCGTCGCGAGCGCCTCCTCCACCAGCTTTGCAGCGTCAAACCGCGCGCGCACGGGAGCTAAGGGCCGCACGAACTCAAGGCTTTGCGTCACCGTCGCCGCGAGCGCACGGAGCTCCCCCGTCAGTTCCGCAAGGAGAGCCTGCTCCTCGGGGCGACCCTCAAGCCGCCGGCGCAGAAGTCCAGCGATCACCTCCATGCCTGCCAGGGGATTTCGAATCTCGTGGGCGAGGCCCGCCGCCATCTGGCCGAGGGCAGCGAGGCGCTCGTGGAGCCGCTCCTGCTCGCCGAGGCGCTCGACGGGGGTTAAGTCGCGGAAAAAGAGCGCTGCGCCGCGCAGGACGCCTTCAGCGTCGCGCACTGCGCCGAGCGTAAAGCCGATGGTTCGCGGAGGAGAAGTCCCCGCGGCTTCGAGCACGAGCTCGGCGCGGCTCGGGCGTTCGTGCCCATCCAGGGCTTCGAGGAGGAGACGGCTCACGGTCGGCTGCGGGCCGAGGACCTCCCGGCAATCGTGGCCAAGGGCCGCTTCGGGGGCGCCCGCCGGGCAGCCAAGGATGCGCTGCGCACCGGCGTTTAGTGCCGCGAGCCTTCCGTGCTCGTCGATGGCGACGAGCCCAGACCTCATGGAGCCGACGAGCGCGCTCGCGAAATGGGGATCACACAGCGCCACGCTTCCGTATCGGCCAGATCCGAGAGAGATCTTAGAGAGGGAGCGCTCAGTCCTCGGAGGCGGGAACGACGTAGCGTTTGCCGTCCTGCTGGAGCCAGCCGTCCTGCTTGAGCTCCTTCACCACGCGGGTCACGGTCTCGCGGGAGGTTCCGATCATGTCGGCGATCTGCTGGTGCGTGAGCGCCGCCGTGGTTCGGCGCTCAGGGTCGTCGGCGCTCTCCAGCGCGAGGCGGCGAAGGAGGCCCTTGGTGCGCTCCTTGACGCGCTGGAACGAGAGCGAGCTCGCCTGCTCGTCCACTTCGCGCAGGCGGCGCACAAGCTCTTGGATCACCGCCATCGCAAGATCGGGACTCGTCCGCAGGGCGTTTAGAAAGTCCGTCCGGGAGAGTGCGAGGAGCCGAACGGGTTTTAGCGTTTTCACCGAGGCGATGCGCGGGGCGCGGTCAAGCAGGGCCATCTCCCCGAAGAATCCGCCCTCGTCGAGGAAGTTCAGGATCTTCTCCCGCCCCTCGTCCGAGAGCTTTGTCACCTTTACCCGGCCCTCACGGATCACGTACATGTAGTCGCCCGGGAGACCCTCCTCGACGATCGTCGTATTGCGTGCGTAGCGGCGTTCGATGAGGAGCGAGGCGATGAGCTCAAGATCCGCGTCACTCACCTGCGAGAAGAGGGGAATCGCGCGCAGCGACTCCAGGGCTTCCTTACCGCGCGTAGGATTTGAGTTCGTCAGAGTAGATCCTCCCGCCCCCGGGCCCTAAGGGTATCGACGATGCGGCGCACGTGCTGGCTCTGGTCAAGGCGTGCGACAAGGAGCGCATCGGGCGTCTCGATCACGGCGAGACCTTCAACGCCGAGGAGCGCAACCGTGCGGCGACCGCTCCACACGAGATTCCCATGCGCGTCCTCGAACACCACATCCCCTCCAATCGCCCGATTCGTGCGTCCCGCGACCCCAAGGTGCTCGGCCAGCGATGCCCAGCTCCCGACGTCGCTCCAGGGAAAGTCGACGGGCAGCGTCCACACGCGGCGGCTTCGCTCGAGCACCGCCACATCGACCGCAACCGACGGTGCCGCCTTGTAGACATCCTCGAGGGCTCGCTTCGAGAGCGGGCCCTTCCCCGCCGCACGGATCGGCGCAAGCGCCGCGTGGAGCTCCGGCGCGTGCTCTTCGATCTCCTCCAGGATCGCTCGGGCGCTCCAAACGAAGATCCCCGCGTTCCACAAGAAGCTGCCGCGCCGGACAAAGGCGCGAGCCTTCTTCACATCGGGCTTTTCGACAAAACGGCGCACCCGATGAAGACCAGGGAAGCCCGGCGCCCGGGGGCCGCGTTCAATGTACCCATAGCCCGTCTCGGCTCGCGTAGGCACGACGCCGAGGGTGAGAAGCACCTGCGCATGGGCTGCCGCCGGAAGCGCGCTGGCAATCGCCCGCGCGAACGCGGCTCCATCGGGGACCAGGTGGTCTGCGGGAAGGACGACGAGGAGAGCCTCGGGATCGCGCGCTGCGATGCGCGTCGCAGCGAGGGCCACTGCGGGCGCGGTATTGCGCCGCCGCGGCTCGACAAGTGTCCGAGAGGAAGGGAGCCCCGCTTCTCGGCGCATGGGGGCCGCATGCTCGGGTCCGCAGACGAGCCAGACTTGATCTTTCGGAACGCAGCGGATCGCGCGCTCCACGGTGGCGGCAAGGAGCGTCTCGCGACCTCCCACAGCGAGGAGCGGCTTTGGCTGGTGGCGGCGGGAGTGCGGCCAGAAGCGCTCGCCCGCTCCGCCCGCGAGGATCACGGCGTGGGTTCGGCGTCGAAGCGGGGAGAGACCTGCCATGGGTCACTACCCTTAGATGCGCCCCACGCAGGTGTACTCAAAGCCCGCAGCACGCATGGGCTCGGGCTCGTACACGTTGCGCAGGTCGATCACCACCGGCGTGCGAAGCAGGCCCTTCACCCGCTCGAGATCGAGCATTCGGAACTGGTTCCACTCGGTGATAATCACCAGCGCGTCGGCACCCTCGCAGGCTTCGTACTCGTTCTGGCACATCTGGACGTCGGGCAAAAGTTTCTGCGCCTTCGACATGGCGGCGGGGTCGTAGGCTCGAACCCGAGCGCCCCGCGAGATCAGCGACTGCAGGATCTCCACGGCCGGAGCATCCCGCATGTCATCGGTCTCGGGCTTAAACGAAAGGCCGAGAACCGCGACCGTCTTTCCGGACACATCGCCCTTCATGGCGCCGACAATTTTCTCGACCATGCGCCAGCGCTGACGGTCGTTTACGCGGATCACGGCCTCAATGATCTCGAGCTCGTCGCCCACCTCGCGTGCGTAGTGTGCGGCCGAGCGCGTGTCCTTCGGGAAGCAAGATCCTCCAAAGCCGGGGCCGGGATGCAGGAACTTGGGACCGATCCTGCCGTCGAGTCCGATGCCGCGCGAGATCGCGTGGACGTCGCCGCCGATCCGCTCGCAGAGGTTTGCGAACTCATTGATGAAGGAGACTTTCATCGCAAGGAAGGAGTTGGCAGCGTATTTCGTGAGCTCGGCGGTCGGAATATTGGTCAAGACGAAGGGCGCTTGGATGAGGTAGAGCGGCCGGTAAAGGTCCTTCAGGATCGCTGCGGCCTCGTCGTCCTCAGTGCCAATTACAACGCGATCCGGCCGCATGAAGTCCTGGATCGCAGCCCCCTCCCGTAGAAACTCTGGGTTCGAAGCCACGCTAAAGCGCACCTTCTTCTTCGCGCTGCGGAGCTCCTCCTGAATCAGCTCCTTCACACGCTTGGAAGTTCCGACCGGCACGGTGCTCTTGGTCACGACCACCTTGTAGCTGTCCATGGCGCGGCCGATCTCGCGAGATACGGCCTCGACGTGGGAGAGGTCGGTACTCCCGTCGGCACGCGGCGGCGTCCCCACGGCGATAAAGAGGACAAGGGCGCCTGAGATGGCCTCCGCCGTGTTGGTCGTGAAGGAGAGGCGGCCGGCCTGCACGTTGCGATGCACGAGGGTGTCGAGCCCCGGCTCGTAGATCGGGATCTCGCCCCGCTGCAGGGCCTTGATCTTCTCCTCGTTATTGTCTGCGCACACGACGGTAACGCCGAACTCCGCGAAGCAAGCGCCGGTCACGAGACCGACGTAGCCGGTCCCTACGACACAAATGTTCATGTCCTTACCCCTCTGGCAATCACCGCGTGGCCCCGCGGGCGCTTAGGCTCGAAGGCTCTCGATCGTCCTCGCGAGCCCGAGTTTGAGCTCGACGGCGGGAGCGTAGCCGAGAAGCTCCCGCGCGCGGTCGAGGCTGGCAAGACTGTGACGCACATCACCAACCCGAGCCTCTTCGTGGATGGCCTCGAGCTTTGCGCCGGTCTGCGTTCGAATCGCTGCGAAAAGCTGATTGAGGCTCGCGCGACGGCCGCCCGCCACGTTGATCACGGCACCTGCCGCACCCGGCGCTCGGGATGCGAGGATATTCGCCTCCACCGCGTCGGATACGAACGTAAAGTCGCGGGTCTGCTCTCCGTCGCCGTAGATCCGGGGAGGCTCACCCCGTAGGCACGCCCGGATGAAGCGCGGGATCACCGCTGCATACTCACTCTCGGGGTTCTGCCGCGGACCAAAGACGTTGAAGTAGCGAAGGGCCACGGTCTCGAGGCCGTAGAGCTCGTGGTAGAGCCTGCAGTAGACCTCTCCCGCGTACTTCTGGAGCGCGTACGGCGAGAGGGGTGTTGCAGGCATGCTTTCGACCTTGGGGAGCGTCTCCGTGTTGCCGTAGGCAGAAGACGATGCGGCAAAGACCACACGGCGAACGCCCGTCTGTCGCGCCGTTTCGAGGACGAGGAGCGTTCCGTCGACATTTACCGCGTTAGTCCGCACCGGTTCAGCGACGCTTCGAGGGACCGAAGGCACCGCCGCCTCGTGAAAGACGATGTCGCAGCCCTCCGTCGCCCGGGCCACAGCTTCGCCGTCGCAGATGCTCCCCCGGATGAGCTCGATCTTGGGCTTTGCGTTCTCGAGATTGGACTCTCGTCCGCTCGAGAAGTCATCCAGCACGCGCACCTCATGGCCGTCTGCGAGAAGGCGATCGACGAGATGGCTGCCAATGAAGCCGGCGCCGCCGGTCACAAGGGCGCGTCGCTCCGAAGCCGCCCTTTTCACTGCCGCTCCTTTAGCCACTGCGCGAAGTGCCCGATTCCGACATCAAGGGGAGTCTTGGGTGCATAGCCGAGCGCCTGCCGCGCTGCGGAGATATCCGCGAACGTGCGGGAAACGTCTCCGATCTGGCGCGGCAGCCATTCGATCTGCGCCGAGATGCCAAGCGTCTTCTCGAGGAGCCGCACGACCTCGAGCACCGAGCACGTCCTCCCGGCACCGAAGTTCAGAATCGAGAAACCGAGCGGCTGATTGAGTGCGCGCACCAGCCCATCGACGAGGTCGTGGACGTAGGTGAAGTCCCGCACGCTCGAGCCATCCCCGAACACGGGGACAGGCTTTCCGGCAAGCATTCTTTCTGCGAAACGCCGGATCGCAAGATCTGGTCGCTGCCGCGGACCATAGGCAGTGAAGATGCGCGCGCAGGTTATGGTGATGCCGTGAGCGTAGTGGAAGCTGTGTGCAATGAGCTCGCAGGCGCGCTTCGTCGCCGCGTAGGGTGAAATCGGGCGCTCGACGGGATCGGTCTCGCGAAACGGACCCTCGCTCCGTTCGCCGTAGACCGACGACGAGGATGCGAAGACGATGTGGGGGACACCCGCCCGCACTGCCGCCTCGAGGACACACGCGGTACCGCGGACGTTCACATCCGCGTAGTGTGCGGGGCGTTCGAGGCTCGGACGCACGCCGGCAAGACCTGCCAAGTGGACAATCGCACCAAATCCGCCGCGCGAGAGGACTTGCTCCAGAACTTTGGGATCTCGGATATCGCCGCGGTGGAGCCGGCAGCGCGGATTCTGAAGTGCCGCGTAGAGGTTCGCCTGCTTTTCGACCTCGGGGTAGTAGGGATCAAAGGAATCGAGAACTGTGATGTCGCGACAGTCGGCGAGGAGCCGGTCCACGAGCGTCGAGCCGATGAAGCCGGCGCCGCCCGTCACCAGTACGCGCGCCGAACCAGGATTCATCGCGAACCTTGGCCGCCACGCCGCTGACCGCTCACCCGCTCCTGGGCCTCGAGGTCCGCCTCCACCATGATGCTCACGAGCTCTTCGAATCGAGTGTGGGAACTCCAGCCGAGCTCGCTCCGGGCTTTGCTCGGATCGGCGAGGAGCGTGTCCACTTCCGCGGGCCGGAGGAGCGTCTTCTCGACCCGAACGAAGTCCTTTGGATCGAGCCCCACGTGGCTGAACGCCGCCTCCACGAAATTGCGTACGGAGTGCTGGACACCCGTGCCAATCACGTAGTCCGTGGGCTCGTCGCGCTGGAGCATGCGCCACATCGCGTCGACGTACTCGAGGGCATATCCCCAGTCACGCCTGGCGTCGAGGTTCCCGAGAAGGAGCTCGCTTTGGAGGCCGAGCTTGATGCGAGCAACGCCCTCCGCGATTCGCCGGGTCACGAACTCGCGCCCACGCCGCGGGGACTCGTGATTAAAGAGAATCCCCGACACCGCAAAGAGACCGAAGCTCTCGCGGTAGTTGACAGTAATCCAGTGGCCGAAGAGTTTCGCTACGGCGTAGGGGCTGCGAGGGTAAAAGGGCGTCGCCTCGCGCTGGGGCGTTTCGCGAACCTTGCCGAACATCTCTGAACTCGAGGCTTGATAGAAGCGGATCTCGGGATCCACGATTCGCATCGCGTCAAGAATGCGCGTCACGCCCAAGGCCGTGAATTCCCCCGTGAGTGACGGCTGAAGCCACGACGTTGGCACGAAGGACTGCGCGGCGAGGTTGTAGAGCTCTGCGGGTCGAACCTCTCGCAGGAGGGTCACAAGGGAGCTGGGGTCCAGCAGGTCGGCCTGGTGGAGATGGATCCGGCCTTGGAGGTGCGAGATGCGCTCGAAGCTCTCGGTGCTCGAGCGGCGCACCATGCCGTGGACCTCGTAGCCCTTCTCGAGCAAGAACTCCGCGAGGTAGGACCCATCCTGCCCCGTAACGCCGGTAATGAGTGCGCGACCGCCCGTCACCTGCGCCCGCTCGCCCCCGGCGGGGGGCCCTGATCGCCCGCGTCTTCCGTACCGCCGTCGAACAGCCCCAAGTTACGGAGCAGCCTGTAGGTGAGTCCAAGCACCATCACAAGGAAGAGGATCGCCGCGACGCCTTCGAGTTTCGTGAAGGAGAGCGCAATCACGCAGAAGCAGGCCGTAAGGAAATAGAGCGAGAGCACGGCGGCCCGCTGCGAGCCCTCCGACTCGAGAAGTCGATGATGCATGTGCAGGCGGTCCGCGCTGAAGACGCGGGCACGACGGCGCACCCGACGCAGGATCGAGAGCATCGTGTCCATGATGGGAACGGCCAGTGCGAGCATGGGCACCACGAATGTCAGGAGCGAGGCCTTGGCGTAGCCCTCGATTGCGAGAAGCGAGAGCACGTAGCCGATGAAGAGGGCGCCCGTGTCCCCAAGAAAAATCCGCGCTGGCGAGAAGTTGAAGGGAAGAAAGCCGAGGAGTGCGCCGACGAGAGCAACGCCCATGAGAACGCCCACGGGCTGATTGATCTGCCAGCAAATGAGCGTAAGCGTTGCGCCGATAATTGCCGCGACACCCGTCGCGAGACCGTCAAGCCCATCGATGAGATTGAGGGCGTTGGTGACGCCCACAATCCAGAGCGTCGTGACACCCCAGGCCAGCCACGGAGGCATGAACCACATCGTCCGCGAAAGGGGGTCCGTGATCTGATCGATCCGGAAGCCGTAGTAGATGGCGATTGCGGCAGCTGCGATCTGCACCGCGAACTTCGGGGGTGCATTTAGACTGAAGCGGTCGTCAAAGGCACCGACCCCCATGAGCAGCAGGCCGCCCAGCAGCAAGCCCTCGAGGTGCCCGCGCACGGGCAGTCCGTTGGACAGCAGGACACCGGTCGCGAGTCCGACGAACAGGCCGAGAGCCACCGCGATCCCACCAAGAAGCGGGATGTTCTCACGGCGATTCACCTTGCGCTCGTTCGGCCGGTCGACGACCCGGAGGGCGGACGCCGCGCGCGACACAATCGGCGTCGAGAACGCCGCGACAATGCCGGCTGTAGCAAACGGAATTAGGGTTCCGAGAATTTGCACCGCTCCGCCGTTTCTATTCGAAGATGCCTTCTGCTAATAGCCGTAGTAGTGCTCGTCGACCTGTGCGTCATTCAAAACGATACCCAGAACGCGGCGCCGGTCGAGGATATCGAGCGCAGCCTGCACGTCTTCTTGAGGCGTTACGTCTGCGCGCACGACCATGATGAGGCCGTCAGCAAGCTCACTGATGGTTTTGGCATCGGGAAGCGCAAGCGTAGCCGGAGTATCCAGGATGACGAGCCCGTAACGTCGCGAGAGCTCCTCGATCAGGCTCTTGAACTTCGCCGACGCGAGGAGCTCCGACGGGTTCGACGGCTGCGCTTTCACCGGCAGCACCTCGAGCGCGCCACTGTCGAACGCTCCCCCTTCGACGCGCATGATCGCCTTCTCGAGCGGGGCATCGCCTTGGAGCACCTCGGCAAGGCCTGCTTCCGGGCGAAGCCCCAGCGCCCGGTGCACCTTCGGCTTGCGCAGATCACAGTCCACCAGCAGAACACGCCGGTCGAGATGCATCTCGCAGACGACTGCAAGGTTGATGGCCGCGGTGGTCTTGCCCTCGTTCGGGAGGGCGCTGGTCATCGCGATCGTTCGGAGCGGCCGCTGCGCCGCGATCGAATCGAGACGGGCGCGAAGGTGTCGGAATTGCTCTGCCACGAAGGAATCCGGCATCAGCATCGCGATTCGCCGCTTATTTCCCGCGTTCGGATCGTCTTCGCGCCGACCACGACCGGCGAATGCCAGCCACCGCCTCCACGCCGGGACAGCTCTCGGGCGGCTCGCGCCAGCGGCGGGCGGCCACTCTACGACCGGCGGCGCACCTGCGCTGGAGGCCCTTTCTCGGCCTCGCTGCTCTTCGGCCCGTCGCAGTGCGTCGTACACTTTTCCCATTGCCGTCCCCTTTTTGCGTCTACCGGAAGAGCCCCAAGAACCCGCGCCGAGCGCGCGCGGTGTCCGGCCGTAGGTCCGCGGCCAGCGCGCTCGGCGGCTCTAGAGCGAGATCGCGCGCGACCTCGCGGATCACATCGCGCGACAGTGTGTCGAGCTCACGCGCATATCCGACGAGAAGTGCGCCGTCACAAATTACGTTCAACAGTCTTGGGATTCCGCCACTGATCTCGTGCAGCTCGGCGAGAGCCTTCCTATCGAAAAGGTCCTTCCCGGTGTATCCCGCGAGCCGCAGACGCTCTTCTACATAGGCGGCCGTCTCCCCTCCATCGAATGGGCGGAGATTGTGGCGAAGCACGATGCGCTGGCGAAGCTGCCGGAGCTCGGGTTTCGCGAGCATCTCGGCGAGTTCCGGCTGTCCAACCAGCATGATCTGGATGAGCTTCGACGTCGGTGTCTCGAGATTCGAGAGCAGGCGAATTTCTTCAAGCATCTCAGGCGAGAGACTCTGCGCCTCGTCCACAATCAGAAGTGTGGGATGGTTGCGTTCGAGTCGTGCGATGAGGAAGCGGTTCAGCGTGAGCAGGTAGTCGGCTTTGGTCCGACAGATCTCCTCGATTCCAAGCTCGTCGAATAGGACCCGGAAAAAGTCGAGCGGTTCGAGGCGCGGGTTAAAGATGAACGCGGAGGCCGTACCCGCGTCGAGCTGCGAGAGGAGTGCGTGAAGGAGCGTCGTCTTGCCCGTCCCGACCTCACCTGTGAGCAGCACGAAGCCCTTCCGGGATCGCACGCCGTAGACAAGTGTCGCCAAGCCCTCGCGGTGTGCTTCCCCGAGGTACAGGAAAGACGGGTCCGGCGTCATCTCGAAAGGGCTTCGCACGAGCCCGTAGTAGGTGAGGTACATGAGCCCGACGCCCCTCAGCCGTTTCCTTGACCACTCGGAGCCGTGGGCGAAGGGATCGGAGGTGCGCCCGGGATCGGAGCGGCGCTCGGGATCGGCGCCGGCGTGGCCCCGCGGGCGGGTTCGGGAACAGTCGGGCTCCCCGACGCGGTGCGCGAACTAAAGCCCGCGAAGCCGTTGCGGTAGGTATAGCCACCCGCCGCCGCCAGCAATACGCCGCCCCCCACGGTGGCGGCGTACACGAGCGTGCGAATCCGGCGTCGTCGGAGACGGGAGCGGTCAGAATCTAGGAGGATGGCTGGGATGGATGCGAGTACGGGGATCCGCAGCGCGGTCTGCAGGCCCGCCGAATCGTGAAACGATGTGTCTGCGCTCTCCATCAGGACCGCGACACCCGCACCGATCGCGAGCCCAAGCACGAGGCCGACGAGCACAATTATGGAGCGCTTAGGTGACGAGGGCGCCGGCGGCGGGAAGGCCACTTCGAGCACGCGGAACTGCTCGCCCTTCTGGCGGCGCTCCATGTTTGCGGCCACATTTGCGTCGAGGCGCTTATTGCTGAACTCCCTGTAGCTTTCCGCGAGTTGCTTCGACTCGAGTTCAAGTGCATCGATTTGTTCCTGGACGCGTGGCGTATCCGCGATCTTCTTTTGGAGATCATCGATCTGCGCGTTGAGCCGCTTGATGTCTTCCTGCGCGGACTCAACTCGAATTACGGCGCGACGGTACTCGCTCTCTGCATTCTGCTGGGCGACGGAGAGCGGAGTCTTAGACCCGCCGTCGGCATCGATTCGCTTCTTGAGCTCTTCAAGCTGCCCCTGCACAGCGATCATGTCTGGATGTTTGTCGGTGTAACCCCGTGCTTTGTATTCTTCGATCTCCTGTTGGAGTTGCTCGCGGCGCTGGTGGGGGCTTGTGTCATTGCTTAGGGTTGGCGCTCCAGGCGCAATAAGCTCCTGCTGCTTGTAGAAAGCCTCGTCGCTCTCTGCCACAGCGAGATCGCGTTGAACGGTACGGAGATTGTCAATGGCGCGCTCGAGCAGGCGCTGGTTCGCTTGGAGATCCTCAGGGAGGCGTCCTTCGTTCTCCGCCTTGAGCTGCGCCATGCGAACATCGACTTGCTGAATGCGCGAGTTCAGGCGACCAAGCTCTGCCTCAACGAATTCCGATGTGTCGCCCGAGATCTGAACGCGCTCCTTGATGTGCTCCTCGATGAAGTCGTTGGCCAGGCGGTTTGCGACCGCAGCAGCGACGTTGGGGTTGCCATCGAGAAAATTGAGCTTGAACGTATTAATCTCGTATTCCTGGGTGGTATTCCGGGTTCTTTCTTGCTCGAGCTCAGGTAGCACCGGCTCGACCTGGATGTGCTTGCGCATATAGTCGATGACTTCCTCGCGAGTCCAGCGCTCTGACTCGGAGGGATACAATTTCAGATCGTCGATAATCTTGGAGAGGCGCCCGCGCGAAAGGATCTGCATCGTCATGATATGGAGCCGCGCATTGAGGTCGCTCTTCTTGACGCCAGGCTTCAGGATATCCTCTGAAATCACCTGCGGCTCAACGAGGAGCGTCGCCCACGCTGAGTACTGATTGGGTAGCCAGGCAGCAACGAGAATCGCGAGAAGGAAGATCGCGAAGGTTATGCCCGTCATCAGCGGAGCACGACGCCTTAGGAGCCCACGCAGGTCTTGGAGCTGAAAGCTTCGATCGACATTCATTGGGGGTGGCTCCCTTGCTAGAGGTGGATCGAATCGAACTCATAGTGGAATCCGAGGTCGATTCTTGTAGCGTCGTAGTTCAAGCTCGACAGGTTGAGCCCCTGCCCCCCGTTCTGGCTCGAGCTTTGGTTGAGATAGAAGAAATTGCCGAAGACGCTTAGGCGCTTCGTAAGCTTGTACTCGCTGTGAAGTCCGATAATCACCTGGTAGACGTTGATCGTGGTCTTCTGCTGCTGGAGGAGCACGCCGACGACCTGCGGAGTCGTCGCATTAACGGCGACGGGGGTACCGAGGACATTGACAATCGCCACATATGGAGTTGAGGACGGTTGGATAATCTGTCGCAAAGCGCTTGTGTTGTTTTGGGAGTTGCTTTGGTCGGTGCCAATGACGGTCAGGCTAGTCGTCCAGACTGGCGACGCAGTCCAGGCCAGGCTGCCGGTAACTGAATCGATTTCCGTGCTCGAATTAAATACACCCGAGGTGCCCGCGCTGCGGGCGTAGCCCAGAGTGGCGGTAAGAGTCTCCCAGCGCTTGGTCATCAGGATATTTGCGAAATACGTAAGGCTCGTTTGGCTCCCCTGAGACACTCCTTGAAGCGGGACCGCCGTCGTGGAAAGAAGCTGGGACTGCGTGGGAGACGTGACGACAATGGCATTCGGTATAGAGACTGCGGGCAGCGTCGCCGGGCCGCATAGGTCGAGCAGAGAGTTTCCATTCGCGAAAACCTTAGGGCACTTCGCAAAGTTGATGAGCTCCGGCACTCCGTTAACGGATTGGACCGGGAATACGGATACATTGGTATTTGACGGGGTCGAGACTGCACCGGACTGAACGTAGGTTGGGCCGGCTTGCATTTTCAGCGACCAGGTCGGCGAAAAGTCATGGTTCCAGATTCCGGAAAGGTTGTAGAAATAGCTAGAGGTCGCGTTCTGGACGCTGTTGCTTCCGAACTGCTGGGCGGTGAGGGTCAACCCTGCGCCAATAAAGTCGCGCTGGGTCAGCGCATAGGTGATGCTTCCCGATCCACTCGTCACGTTCGAAGAGATGCCATCCTGGATCTTCGGGTCGATATAGAAGCTTGTCACGGAAACATCACCCACCCAGAGCTCCGACCACTTATGCGTTAGGTCGATGCTTGCGCTATTGACCAAAACGTTGTAGCGCCCGACGGCGTTTATGACCTGGGCACCGAGTGGCACACCCGCTGGACTGGTGAGCTGCTGGAGGAAGTTTGTCGTCACGGGGGTGTACTCGAAAAGGTCCTTGACCTGAAGCTGAGTGCTGAGCCCGAGCTGGTACGTGACCGTGGAATTGACGAGCTGATCCCAATCGTCGAGGTTCGCGAACCTGGAGTAGGCCTGGTAGGTCGGTACATAGTGGAAGTCGTAGGTGAGATCTCCCTGCGTCTCGCGTAGG
>DATGZK010000081.1:0-72522 GCA_035489755.1 Myxococcota bacterium | reverse complement strand
ATGGCCAAGGCGAAGTTTGAGCGGACGAAGCCGCACGTGAACGTGGGGACGATTGGTCACGTGGACCATGGGAAGACGACGCTGACGGCTGCGATCACGGCGCGGCAGGCGACGAAGGGTTTGGCGCAGAAGGTGGCGTTCGACCAGATTGACAAGGCGCCGGAGGAGCGGGAGCGGGGGATCACGATTGCGACGGCGCACGTGGAGTACGAGTCGGGCAAGCGTCACTACGCGCACGTGGACTGTCCGGGTCACGCGGACTACGTAAAGAACATGATCACGGGGGCGGCGCAGATGGACGGCGCGATCCTCGTGGTGAGTGCGGCGGACGGTCCGATGCCGCAGACGCGGGAGCACGTGTTGCTGGCGCGGCAGGTGAACGTGCCGCACATCGTGGTGTTTCTGAACAAGTGCGACATGGTGGACGATCCGGAGTTGATGGAGCTGGTGGAGCTCGAGGTGCGGGAGCTGTTGAATCGCTACGAGTTTCCCGGGGACACGATTCCGATCATTCGGGGGAGCGCGCTCAAGGCGTTGGAGAGCCCGACGGACGCTGCCGCGGGCAAGTGTGTGGACGAGCTGATGGAGGCGCTCGACACGGCGATTCCGGAGCCGAAGCGGGCCCTGGACAAGCCGTTCCTGATGCCGATCGAGGACGTGTTCTCGATCACGGGGCGTGGGACGGTGGTGACGGGTCGGGTGGAGCAGGGGGTGATCAAGCCCGGGGACGAGGTGGAGATTGTGGGGATCAAGCCCACGCAGAAGACGGTGGTGACGGGGGTGGAGATGTTCCGCAAGCTGCTCGACCAGGGGCAGGCGGGAGACAACATCGGGTGCCTGTTGCGGGGGACGGGCAAGGACGACGTGGAGCGGGGCCAGGTTTTGGCGAAGCCGGGGTCGATCACGCCGCACACCAAGTTCAAGGCGCAGGCGTACGTGTTGACCAAGGACGAGGGGGGTCGTCACACGCCCTTTTTCAACGGCTACCGGCCGCAGTTCTACTTCCGGACCACGGACGTGACGGGGGTGGCGCAGCTGCCGGAGGGGACGGAGATGGTGATGCCCGGGGACAACGTGGAGATGGTGGTGGAGCTGATCACGCCGATCGCGATGGACAAGGAGCTGCGCTTCGCGATCCGCGAGGGCGGTCGCACCGTCGGCGCCGGCGTCGTCGCCGAGATCATCGAGTAGCGGACCGCGACCGCAGAGAAGGAATACGGCAATGGCGGACCTTAGCTCACAGAAGATCCGAATCCGGATGAAGGCGTACGACTTCAAGCTGCTCGATCAGAGCGCCGGCGAGATCGTCGACACGGCCGTCCGGACCGGAGCGCGCGTGGCGGGTCCGATTCCGCTGCCCACGACCATCAACAAGTTCACGGTGCTGCGCGGCCCGACGATCGACAAGAAGGCGCGTGAGCAGTTCGAGATGCGAACACACAAGCGCCTGATCGACATCCTCGATCCGACACCGCAGACGGTGGACGCGCTCATGAAGCTCGAATTGGCCGCGGGAGTCGATGTGGAGATCAAGCTGTGACAGGGCCGACCGTCGACGTGATGACGTTGAAGAACGCCAAGGCGGACACGCTGGCGCTCGATCCGTCGATCTTTGCGGCGCCCGTTAGGCCTCATCTCTTTCACGCGGAAGTGAGGCGCCAGCTGGCAAAACGGCGGGCGGGAACGCACAGCACAAAGAACCGCCACACCGTCTCTGGGGGTGGCGCAAAGCCGTGGCGGCAGAAGGGTACCGGGCGCGCACGGCAGGGATCGACTCGTTCGCCCCAGTGGGCGGGTGGAGGGATCGTGTTCGGTCCGGTGCCGCGCTCCCACGAGCACGTCCTTCCCAAGAAGGTGCGGCGCGCGGCCCTGCGCTCGGCGCTCTCGCTGCGTGCAGGGGAGGGAGCGGTGAGGGTGGTCGACGCCTTTGAGCTCGACACGATCAAGACAAAGCGCGTGGTCGAAATTCTGAAGGCGCTCGGTCTGGGGAGTGCAAGCGTGCTGGTGGTTCTCGCGGAACCCAACGCGACCGTGGAGCGCTCGGCGAGGAATCTACCCGGGGTGTCTGTGATCCGCGCCGAAGGTCTCAATGTCCACGACGTACTGCGCCACTCCTATCTGCTGTTCACGCGAGCGGCGCTCGAACGTGTGCAAGAGCGGCTCTCCGATGCGGTCGCCGAGGAGGCAAAGCCGTGAACCTCCACGACGTGATTCGAAAGCCGCTCGTGACGGAGAAGAGCACGATCGGACGCGAGACGCAGAACCTTGTGACCTTCGCCGTTAGCCCGCAGGCGAGCAAGCACGAGATCCGCCGTGCCGTGGAGACGCTGTTCGCGGTTCAAGTGGAGGATGTCCACACCATGCGGCAGCCGCGCAAGTCGCGCAGGGTGGGCAAGACGATGGGCCGCAAGCCGGAGTGGAAGAAGGCAATTGTCCGGCTCGCAGAGGGCCAGACGATCGAGTTCTTCGAGGGAGTGTAGGGGCGCTATGCCGATCCGGATCTACAAACCGACCTCGGCTGGGCGACGCCAGATGAGCGTCGTGGATCTGTCGGAGCTCGCGCGCAAACGGCCCGAGGCCTCGCTCGTGGTGGGGCGCACGCCGCAGCACGGCGGCCGGAACGTCCACGGTCACATCACGACGCGATTTCAGGGAGGAGGCCACAAGCGCCTCTTTCGGCGCATCGACTTCCGCCGTGACAAGGTTGGCATCCCGGCCAAGGTGGCTGCGATCGAGTACGACCCGAACCGCTCCGCGCACATTGCGCTTCTGCACTATGCGGACGGCGAGAAGCGCTACATCCTCGCGCCGATCGGGCTGCAAGTGGCCGATTCGGTGTCCGCCGGCCCGGCGGCCGACATTCGTCCGGGCAACGCCCTTCCGCTTGCAAATATCCCGCTCGGAACCGTGGTCCATGCGGTCGAGCTCAAGCCGGGAGGCGGGGCACAGCTCGTGCGCTCTGCCGGCGTCGGGGCGCAGCTCATGGCTCGCGAGGGCGGCATGGCGACACTGCGCCTGCCCTCGGGCGAGCAGCGCCTGGTCCGCACGACCTGCATGGCCACCGTGGGCCAGGTGGGCAATCTCGATCACGAAAACCAGGCGATCGGAAAGGCGGGACGTTCACGCTGGCTTGGCAAGCGGCCTCACAATCGGGGGGTCACGATGAACCCGGTAGACCACCCGATGGGCGGCGGCGAGGGCAAGACCTCTGGCGGGCGACATCCCTGCACTCCCTGGGGCGTGCCCACCAAGGGGCACAAGACGCGCAAGAACTCGAGCACGGACAAGTTCATCGTGAAGCGACGGGGTAAGAAATAATGGCACGCTCGCTCAAGAAGGGGCCGTACGTCGAGCCGAGTCTGCAGCGCAAAGTGGACAAAGTCTTGCGCTCGGGAACCAAACAGGTGATTCGCACTTGGTCACGCCGCTCCATGGTGACGCCGGAGTTCGTCGGGATGACCTTTCAGGTGCACAACGGAAAGCTCTTCATGCCGGTGTTCGTGACGGAGAACATGGTGGGGCATCGTCTTGGGGAGTTCGCGCCGACACGAAAGTTCACCGGTCATGCCTCGGACCGAAAGGTCAAGAAGGTCTGAGATGGCGGTGCGGGCCTACTTGAAGGGATACCGGGTGAGCGCGCAGAAGGCGAGACTTGTCGCGGACCAGATCCGCGGCAAGCAGGTCGAGGAGGCACTGACTCTGCTTTCGCTCTCCACCAAGCGGGTGGCAAGGCCGATCGCGAAGCTCGTGCGTTCGGCGGTCGCGAACGCCGAAGAGAAGAACAACCGCAACAAAGCGGGGATCGACATCGACAATCTCGTCGTGAGCAAGATTACGGTCGAGGAGGGGCCGAGCGCGTGGCGCGTGATGCCCAGGGCGCAGGGCCGAGCCGCGTGGATTCAACGTCGCTCCAGCCACATCGAAGTGATTTTGGCCGAGAAGTAAAAGAGAGGTTACACGTGGGACAAAAGGTCCATCCCTATGGCTTCCGGCTCGGCACCCTCTATGGGTGGCAGTCGAATTGGTTCGCGGAGCGCCGCTACGCCGAGCAGCTCCACGAGGACATCAAGATCCGGACCTACATCAAGAAGAAGCTCTACCACGCTGGCATTTCGAAGGTCGTGATCGATCGCACCGGCGACAAGCTGGTGGTGAACATCCACACGGCTCGGCCCGGCATCCTGATCGGCAAACGCGGGGCGGAGGTCGAGACCCTCCGCAAGGAGCTCGCAAAATTCTCCGCCAAGGAAATCTTCATCAACATCAAAGAGATCCGGAAGGCGGAGCTCGATGCGCAGCTGGTCGCGGAGAACGTGGCGCTTCAGCTCGAACGCCGCGTCGCCTTCCGCCGTGCGATGAAGAAGGCCGTGACCTCCACCATGAAGTTTGGAGCCGGTGGCGTCCGCATCGCGTGCGGCGGGCGGCTCGGTGGCGCGGAGATGGGACGGCGGGAGTGGTATCGCGAAGGACGGGTGCCCCTGCACACGCTGCGCGCAGACATCGACTATGGCTTCGCCGAAGCGAAGACCACCTACGGCGTGATCGGGGTGAAATGCTGGGTGTTCAAGGGCGATGTCGCGGACAAGGAAATGCGCAAGGGCGCCCTGTCGCAGCGCGTCCCCGAGCAGCCGCAGAGGTAACGCATGCTCGCGCCCAAGAAGGTCAAGTACCGCAAGCAGCAAAAAGGTCGTAACCGCGGCAAGGCGATGCGCGGCAATGTCCTCGCGTTTGGGGACTTCGGCCTTCAGGCGGTGGGCAACGCGCACCTCACGGCACGCCAGATCGAAGCGGCGCGGATCGCGATGACGCGCCATGTGAAGCGCGGTGGCAAGGTTTGGATTCGCGTATTTCCGGACAAGCCGATCACCAAAAAGCCGGCCGAGACCCGCATGGGCAAGGGCAAAGGCAACCCGGAGGAGTGGGTGGCGCCGGTCAAGGCGGGCCGGATGCTCTATGAGATGGAAGGTGTAACCAACAAGATCGCCCACGAGGCCCTGCGGCTCGCGGCCCACAAGCTGCCTGTGGCAACGCGCGTCGTCGTGCGAGAGGGACACGCGTGAAGCCCAAGGAACTGCGGGAGCTCTCCGAAGACGAGCTGCGAGCCAAATCGAAGCAGCTGCGAGATGAGCTCTTCGTTGCACAGGTGAAGCATTCGACGGGACAGCTCGAGGACACGGCCAAGATTTGCCGCCTGCGCCGGGATGTGGCTCGGGTCTCGACGGTGCTCGCGCAGAAGCTTGGGGGGATGCAGTGAGCAAGCGGGCGATGAGCCGGACTCTCGTGGGAACCGTCGTCAGCGACAAGATGAACAAGACCGTCGTGGTGCGGGTGGAGCGGCTTTATCTCGAGCCGACCTACGAGAAGTATGTGCGCCGCTACACGAAGTTCATGGCGCACGACGAGTCGAATGCCTGTCAGGTCGGCGACAAGGTGCGCATCGTCGAGCACCGCCCGCTGTCCAAGCACAAGCGCTGGAAGGTCCAGGCGAAGCTCGCGACGGCGGCGCCGCCGCGCGTGGAGATCGGGGAATGATCCAGCCCGAATCGACGCTCGAGGTCGCCGACAACTCAGGCGCCCGCAAGGTGGCTTGCATCCGGGTGCTGGGAGGCTCGCGGCGCAAGTACGCTTCGATTGGCGACGTGATCGTGGTGTCCGTGAAGGACGCGATTCCGAACGGACGCGTGAAAAAGGGTGAGGTCAAGAAGGCGGTGGTTGTGCGCACTCGCAAAGAGGTGGGGCGCCCGGATGGCTCGTACATTCGTTTCGATGACAACGCGGCGGTGCTGATTGACAACCAGCGCGAACCCATCGGGACCCGCATCTTCGGGCCGGTTGCGCGCGAGCTGCGTGCGCGCCGCTTCATGAAAATCATCTCGCTCGCGCCGGAGGTGATTTAGATGGCTGCGCGGCTCCACGAGCGCTACCGCAAGGAGATCGCACCGAAACTCTCGCAGGAGTTCGGTTACAAAAACAGCCACCAGGTGCCGCGCGTCGAGAAGGTGGTAGTGAACATCGGCCTCGGGCAGGCCACGCAGAATGCAAAGCTGCTGGAGAAGGCCGCCGAGGAGCTGGCGGCGATCGCGGGGCAGAAGCCGCTGGTGCGCAAGGCACGCAAGTCGATCGCGAACTTTAAGCTGCGCGAAGGGCAGGCGATCGGTTGCATGGTGACGCTGCGCGGCGACCGAATGTGGGAGTTTCTCGACCGGCTGGTGAACGTCGCACTCCCACGCGTCCGCGACTTTAAGGGCGTATCGCCGAAGGCGTTTGACGGGCGCGGGAACTATACGCTCGGCCTGCGCGAGCAGATCATCTTTCCCGAGATCGACTACGACAAGGTTGAGCGAACTACAGGGATGAATGTCACGGTATGTACGACGGCGGAGACGGACGCAGAGGGAAGGGCGCTCTTGACCCACCTTGGCATGCCGTTCCGATCCTAGGAGAACTCTCGGTGGCGAAGAAGTCACAGGTGGTCCGGGCCAATCGCAAGCCCAAGTTCAAGGTCCGGACCTATCACCGCTGCAAGGTGTGCGGTCGCTCGCGCGGCTATCACCGGCGGTTCGCACTTTGCCGGATCTGTGTACGCAAGTACGCGCTCGAAGGAAAGATTCCGGGCGTCGTGAAGTCAAGCTGGTAGGAGGGGCGATGCTCACCGATCCCATCGGGGACATGCTGACCCGAATCCGCAACGCCGGGCAGGCGCGGCACCGCGACGTGCGCTGTGCTTCGTCCAAGCTCCGCCTGGCGGTCGCAAAGGTGCTGCAGCAGGAAGGTTTCCTCGGCGAAGTTCGCGTCGAGCCGCACGAGGGCAAGGCCCTCCTTGTGATGGAGGTGCGCTACGGCCGGGAGGGTCAGGCCCTGATCGACGGCATCCGTCGCATCTCGCGGCCCGGTCGCCGCGTCTACGTGGGGGCCAAGGAGATCCCGAAGGTTCGCAACGGTCTCGGAGTCGCGGTGCTTTCCACGTCGAAAGGCGTCGTCTCAGGGCGCGCCGCGCAGGAGGCGTCGGTCGGCGGCGAACTCCTGTGTGAGGTCTGGTAGCCGTGTCTCGAATTGGACGCAGGGCGATCTCGATCCCGGCGGGTGTCTCCGTGGAGCATGCCGGGGGAGAGATCCGAGTAAAGGGCCCGAAGGGTGCCCTCGCGCAGGGCATTCCTCATGGGGTCTCGGTCGAAGTGGCAGGGGGACTCGTGCGCTTCGCGCGCGGGGACGATCGCAAGCCGACTCGCGCCTTGCACGGCCTCTCGCGCGCCCTCGTCGCGAACATGGTAAGGGGCGTGACCGAGGGCTTCTCCAAGGTGCTCGACATCGAGGGTGTCGGCTATCGCGCGGAGGTGGACGGCAGCCGGCTGCGGCTCGCCCTCGGCTTCTCCCACCCCGTGCTCTTTGAGATTCCCAAAGGTCTCAAGGTTTCGGTCGATCGCAACGTGCGGATCAAGATCGAGGGCATCGACCGCCAGCTGGTGGGCCAATTCTCTGCGGACGTGCGCGCGATCCGTCCCCCCGAGCCCTACAAGGGCAAGGGGATCCGCTACGCCGCCGAGCGAGTGCGCCGCAAGGTGGGCAAGGCAGGGGCCACCTAGTCACGAGATTCGGGCGCTGCACGCGCGGCGCCGCATGGGAACGAGGTCGAAGAGGGGAGATGGAACGAAAGAAACGGAACGCGAAAAAGGGCAACTGGCTCGCGCGCCGGGCACGCGTGCTGCGGACCCTTGGGGACACGAGCCGCGTGCGCCTTACCGTGTACCGCAGCGCCAAGCACATCTACGCGCAGCTCGACGATCCTGTGTCCGGCCGCACGCTGGCCAGCGTCTCGACCCTGAGCTCGGGGGTCCTGCCGGACTCGGGCGGCACGAGCAAGCTTGAGGCGGCCAAGCGCGTCGGTCAGGCCGTGGCGGCGCTGGCCCGAGAAAAGCAGATCGAGAAGGTGGTCTTCAACCGAAACGGATTTCTTTACCACGGGCGCATCAAGGCCCTCGCCGAGGCCGCGCGCGAAGCCGGCCTCCAGTTCTAAGGAAGGTGAATGGCGACCGAGCGTCTCAATCCGAATGATTTCGAGCTGACCGATCGGGTCGTCCACATCAACCGCGTGGCGAAGGTGGTGAAAGGTGGGCGCCGCTTCAGCTTCAGCGCGCTGGTGGTCGTCGGCGACGGCTCTGGCGTCGTGGGGGTAGGCCTTGGCAAGGCGGGGGAGGTGCCCGAAGCGATCCGCAAGGGCGTGGACCGGGCGCGCAAGAACCTCCGGCGCGTGCCGCTCGTCGACGGCACGTTGCCCCATGCGGTGATGGGCCGATTCGGCGCGGGGCGCGTTCTTCTACGGCCGGCTTCCCCCGGGACCGGCGTGATTGCCGGCGGCGGCGTGCGCGCGGTGGTGGAATCGGCCGGCGTGCGCGACGTCCTCACCAAGACGCTCGGTACGAACAACCCGCACAACGTGGTGCGCGCGACCCTGGCGGCCCTTGCGATGCTCGCGGAGCCGGTCGAACGCATGCGCGAGCTCGGACGAGCGACGGCATGACCCAGAACGCGAAAGGACGGGTTCGAGTGAAGCTCGTGCGAAGTGCGATCGGGTACGACCGCGGGCAGCGCGCGACCTTGAAAGGTCTTGGGCTCCGGCGGCTGCACCAGACCGTGGAACTTCCCGACACGCCGGCCGTGCAGGGCATGATTTACAAGGTGAAACACCTGGTGCGGGTGGAGGGCTAGACGATGCTCGATCGGCTGCAGCCGCGCCCGGGCGCCCGGCATCGTACCAAGCGTGTGGGGCGCGGGCCGGGCTCGGGACACCGCAAGACCTCAGGCCGGGGCATTAAGGGCCAGGGCAAGCGCTCGGCGGGACGCGAGACCCCGTTCTGGTTCGAAGGCGGCCAGATGCCCCTCACACGGCGCCTTCCCAAGCGTGGCTTCCACAGCCTTCATCCGAAGAGGGTCGAAATCGTGAACGTCGCCGCCCTTGCTGGATTCGCCGAAGGGGCCGAAGTGGACGCCGCGGCGCTCGCCGCCCGCGGGCTAATCCGCGGGTCGGGCGACTCCGTGAAGCTGCTCGGGCAAGGCGAGGCGCCGCGCGGCCTGCGCGTGCGGCTTCAAGGCGTGAGCGCCGGCGCGCGCCGGAAAATCGAACTCGCGGGCGGGACCGTGGAGATCGTCGTTTGACGGGCGGGATCCAAAATATCGGGCGGATCCCGGAGCTGCAGAAGCGGATCGTCTTCACACTCGCGATGCTCGGGGTCTATCGGATCGGCTCGCACATCGCGACACCAGGCATCAATCCTGACGTGATTCAGGAGTTCTTCCGGAACATGCAGGGCTCGGTCTTCGGGCTCTTCAATCTCTTCTCCGGAGGCGCGCTCGAGCAGCTCTCGATCTTCGCTCTCGGCATCATGCCGTATATCAGTGCGTCGATCATCTTCCAGCTGCTCGCCGTCGTCATTCCGCAGATCGAGGCGGTTCAGAAGGAAGGCGAATCGGGACGCAAGAAAATCGCCCAGTGGACGCGCTACGGCACGATCGTGCTCGCGGTCTTCCAGGGGCTCTTGATCTCGATCGCACTCGAGAACGGGCAGTTCGGCCCTGGGGCGGTGTTGAACCCGGGCTGGGCGTTCCGGCTGATGGCGGTCATCACCCTCGCCTCGGGCACTGCCTTCATCATGTGGCTTGGCGAGCAGATCACTGAGCGCGGCATCGGCAACGGAATCTCGCTCGTGATCTTCGCAGGCATCATCGTGCGCATCCCGTCGGCGCTCGGTCAGCTGGTCGAGCTCATCCGTACCGACCAGTTCTCGCTGATCGGAACGATTGTCCTGGCGGGCCTCATCGTGCTCGTGACGGGTGCGGTCGTGTTTTTCGAGAGGGGTCAGCGCCGGATCCCAATCCAGCACGCTCGTCGCGTGGTGGGACGCCGCGTCACCCAAGGCGGTATGAGCTACTTCCCGCTGCGGGTGAATACCGCGGGCGTGATTCCCCCGATCTTCGCCTCATCGATCCTGATGTTCCCGCTGACCATCGGGCAGTTCACCCACTCGCCAGCGATCCAGCAGTTCTTCCAGGATTACCTTCAGTACGGCGGCCTGGTTTATGAATCGGTCTACGTCGCCCTCATCATCTTCTTCGCCTACTTCTACACGGCGGTCGTGATCAATCCAATGGATGTGGCCGAGAACATCAAAAAATTCGGCGGCTACATCCCCGGGATACGGCCCGGCAAGAAGACCGCGGAGCACATCGATCGTGTGCTCTCGCGGATCACCTTGATCGGCGCGATCTACGTGGCCGTGGTGTGCGTACTGCCGACGATTGTCTCTCGGCGCTTCGGCGTTCCCTTCTACTTTGGCGGCACCGCCCTCCTCATCGTGGTTGGCGTGGCTCTCGACACGATCGGTCAGATCGAATCGCACCTCGTCTCGCGCCAGTACGAGGGCTTCGTGAAGGGGACCCGGCTGCGGGGGAGGCTCGGCCGATGAGCCCGCCGCGGCGCCTGTTGCTGCTCGGTCCTCCGGGGGCGGGCAAGGGGACGCAGGCCCAGCGCCTTAAGACGCGCCTAGGCGTGCCGCAGATCTCGACGGGCGAGATGCTGCGCGCGGCCCAGGCCGCCGGCACCGAGCTGGGAAGGCAGGTGAAGGCGATCATGGAGCGCGGGGAGCTTGTTCCCGACGATGTGGTGACCCGCGTAGTGGAAGAGCGCCTTGGCCAACCGGATGCGCAAAAGGGCTTCATCCTCGACGGCTTCCCGCGTACCCTGGAGCAGGCCAAGGCCCTCGATACCCTGCTCGCAAAGCTCGGCCTGCGTCTTGAGCGCTGCGTTGCGATCCAGCTCGACGAGGAGGAGCTGGTGGATCGCCTGCTCAAACGCAGTCAGCTCGAGCATCGAACGGACGACGACGAGCCCACGATCCGCAAGCGCATGGAGGTCTACCGCGAGCGCACCGCCCCCCTAATTGCCTATTATCGCAGCCGCGGAGCCCTGGCCGAGGTGGACGGTCTCGGCACGGTGGAGGAGGTTGGCCGGCGGATCGACGAGGCGCTGGCGGCGTGATGGGCTTCCTCGGAGACGCAGGGCCGATCCCGATCAAAAGCCGGCGCGAGCTCGAAGCGATGCGCGCGGCGGCTAGGCACGTTGCAGAGATTCTGATCGAGCTTCGGGAGATGGTGCGACCCGGTGTCACGACGCGCGAGATCGATGAGCGCGCGCGGCAGAGCATCCGGGAGCGGCGGGTAGAGTCCTCATTCCTCGGCTACGGACCGCACGGGTTGCCCAAGTACCCTGCGGTGATTTGTCTTTCGGTGAACGAAGAAATCGTACATGGAATCCCGGGTCCGCGGGAGCTCAAGGAAGGAGACATCCTCGGACTTGATTTTGGGGTCGCCTGGAACGGCTATCACGGTGACTCCGCGGTGACCCTCCCGGTCGGCAGCGTCGACGCCAAGGCGAAGGAGCTGATGGAGACGACGCGCGAATCTCTGTACGCGGGAATCGCGCAGATGGTGCCCGGGAAACGACTCTCCGACATCGGACACGCTGTGCAGCAGCGCGCCGAAGCAGCGGGTTTCTCCATCGTGCGTCAGTTCGTCGGGCATGGGATCGGGCGCAAACTGCACGAGACGCCGCAGATCCCGAACTTCGGAGAGCCTGGACGCGGGCCCCGCCTGCTGCCGGGAATGGTCTTTGCCATCGAACCCATGGTGAACGCAGGGCGACCCGACGTGCGGATGCTGGAGGACGAGTGGACGGCAGTGACTGCGGACGGGTCCCTTTCGGCGCATTTTGAGCACACGGTCTTGATCACCGATCACGAGCCGGAGATCCTGACACGGGTGCCTGGCTCGCACTGAGACGCTTGGCATAGGATGTACGCCGCGGGCAACGCGGCTGGGGGCAGTGATGAAGGTTCGGTCGTCCGTTCGGAAGATCTGCGACAAGTGTCGGGTGATCAAGCGCAAGAACGTGGTGCGCGTGATCTGCGAAAACCCGAAGCACAAGCAGCGCCAAGGATAAGGAGCAGGACATGGCACGCATTGCGGGCATCGACCTGCCGCGGAACAAGCGCATTGAGGTGGCGCTTACCTACATCTTCGGGATCGGACGCACCTCCGCACGCAAGATCTGCGAGAAGGCCAACGTCGATATGGATACAAGGACGGACCAACTGTCCGAGGGCGACGTCATTCGACTGCGCGAGACGATCGAGCGCGACCACAAGGTGGAGGGTGACCTGCGCCGCGAGGTCGCTCAGAACATCAAGCTGCTGATGGACATCGGCTGCTACCGGGGTCTGCGCCACCGCCGCGGCCTCCCGGTTCGTGGGCAGCGAACGCACACCAACGCGCGCACCCGAAAGGGTCCGCGCAAGACCGTGGCCGGCAAGAAGAAGGCGCCGACCAAGAAGTAGGATCATGCAAAAAAAAGGTGCCAAGCGGAAGGTCAAGAAGAACGTGCAGACTGGAATTGCACATATCCAGTCGACGTTCAACAACACGGTCGTCACGATCACCGACGTCGGCGGCAATACGCTCGCCTGGTCGAGTGCCGGTCAACAGGGTTTTAAGGGATCGCGCAAGTCCACACCCTTCGCGGCGCAGGTGGCCGCTGAGGACTGCGCCAAGAAGGCGATGGAACACGGTGTGCGTTCGCTTGGGGTCTATGTGAAAGGCCCCGGCGCCGGCCGAGAATCCGCCCTTCGTGCGCTCCAGGCCGCAGGTCTCAAGATTGCGATGATTCGCGACGTCACCCCGATCCCGCACAACGGCTGCAGGCCGCCGAAGCGGCGCCGCGTCTAGGAGAGCATCGTCCATGGCCCGATACATCGGACCCGTCTGTCGACTTTGCCGTCGTGAGGGCACGAAGCTCTTTTTGAAGGGCGATCGTTGCTTCAGCGAGAAATGCGCGATTGAGCGCCGCAACTACCCGCCGGGACAGCACGGGCAGACCCGCCCGCGCTTTTCCGACTACGGCATGCAGCTGCGAGAAAAGCAGAAGGTGAAGCGGATCTACGGGCTGCTCGAGAAGCAGTTCGAGAATACGATGAGCACGGCGAACCGCATGAAGGGGAGGACGGGCGAGAACCTGCTCTCGCTCCTTGAGCGGCGCCTCGACAACGTGGTGTTCCGGCTGGGTTTTGCGACGTCGCGCGCCGAAGCGCGGCAGCTCGTTCGCCATGGTCACTTCCTCGTGAATGGGCGCAGAGCCACGATCCCGTCGATGCTGATGCGGACGGGGACCAAGATCACCCTTGCCGAAGGCTCGCGTCAGATTACGAGGATCGCTGGTGCGCTCGAGGCACTCGAACGGCGCAGTGTCCCGAGCTGGCTTGAGATCGACAAGGACAATTTCGAGGGCACGGTGAAAGCCCTGCCGGTGCGCGACGAGATCACGCTTCCGATTCAGGAGCAGCTCATCGTCGAGCTCTACTCGCGCTAGTCGGCGCAGAGGGGAACACAACACATGCAGCAATCAGCCCTGCGCTCAGACCTCGTGGCCAAGAACTGGCGGGCGCTCATCCACCCGAGAAGGCTCGAGGTCGAAGAGGGGACGCTCTCACCGACCTATGGCCGCTTCTGGTGCGAGCCGCTCGAACGCGGCTTTGGCCAGACGCTGGGCAATTCGCTCCGCCGGGTGCTGTTGTCCTCGCTTCAAGGCGCAGCCATTACGACGGTGCGCATCAACGGCGTTCTCCACGAATTTTCGACCGTTCCGGGCGTTCTTGAGGACGTCTCGGACATTGTGCTGAACCTAAAGGAGGTTCGCCTGCGGCTGAATGCGGAGGGGCCGAAGGTGCTGCGCGTCCACAAGAAGGGCGAGGGCGTGCTGACCGCCGGAGAGCTCGCTGCGGAAGACGCGTCGGTCGAGGTCCTGAACCCTGATCACAAGATCGCAACGCTCGCACCTGAAGCCGACCTCGAGATGGAGGTCACGGTCGCCTCAGGCAAGGGTTACGTGCTCGCAGAGAAGAACAAGACCGAGGAGACACCGATCGGGACGGTTCCGATCGACTCGATCTTCTCGCCGATCCGACGGGTGAACTATACGGTCACACCGGCGCGCGTCGGGCGGGAGACCGATTTCGATCGCCTGAACCTCGAGGTCTGGACCGACGGCGCAATCGCGCCGGCGGACGCTGTGGCCTACGCGGCGAAGATCATGAAGGACCAGCTTTCCATCTTCATCAACTTCGAGGAGCCGAGCGAGGCCGCGCTGCCGACCCACGAGGAGCCGACCCCGGCCAACCCGAACCTATACAAGTCGGTCGACGAGCTTGAGCTCTCCGTCCGTTCGGCCAACTGCCTGCAGAACGCGAATATCCGGTACATCGGCGAGCTCGTGCAGCGCAGCGAGGCCGAGATGCTGAAGACGAAGAACTTCGGGCGAAAGTCGCTGAACGAGATCAAGGAGGTGCTCCAATCGATGGGCCTCTCCCTCGGCATGCGGCTCGAGAACTTCCCGTCGCGGAAGGAGCTCGAGTCGCGCCAACGCGAGGCCTAGCCAATGCGCCACAGGAACTACGGCGGAAAGCTCGGTCGCACGAGCGCCCACCGCAGCGCACTCTTCCGCAACATGGTGACCTCGCTGCTCGAACACGAGCGGATCGAGACCACCGATGCGAAGGCGAAGGAGGTCCGCCGGATTGCTGAGCGAATGATCACCCTCGGGAAAAGGGGCGATCTCCATGCACGCCGGCACGCACTGCGCGTGATCCGCAGTCGCGAGGTCGCCGCGAAGGTGTTTAGCGACTTGGCCGAGCGCTTCCGGCAACGTGCTGGGGGCTATACGCGCATCGTGAAACACCGCGTGCGCATCGGCGATGCTGCGCCGCTGTCGATCGTCGAACTCGTGGAAGGCCCGGCTCCGGAAAAGCCGCAGGGCAAGGGGGGCAAGCGCAGCGCGAAGGCGAAGCCGGGGAGCGAGAAGCCGAAGAGCGCCAAGGCAAAGACGGAAAAGAAGGCGGCCGCGGCGGAGAAGCCGGCCCGCAAGCGCGCCCCGAAAAAGAAGGCGAGCTAGTCCGGCGCCGTGGGCCGGGCGGACCGATGAAGGGCCGCAGCGCGTTCACGCTGATTGCCATCGCCGTCGCGGCGGGGGTTCTCTTCACGCTCTTTGCCGACCGCACCCCAGACCCGATTGGTCCCGGACGTCCGGCGCCCCTTTTCTCGCTCCCGTCTCTTACAGACAACGTGCCCGTCGCGCTCGAGACCCTGCGCGGGCGCGTCGTATTGCTCCACTTCTGGGCCACCTGGTGCAAGCCGTGCGAAGAAGAAATGCCGGCCCTCGAGCGTCTGCGCCATTCCCTCGACAGCCAAAGCTTCGCCCTGCTGACGGTTTCCGTAGACGAGGACCGCAGCCAGGTCGAGAGTTATCGCGATCGGCTCGGACTCTCGCTCCCGATCCTGCTCGATTCGTCCCACGAGGTCTCCCGCGCCTACCAAACCTACCGCTATCCGGAGTCGTTCCTGCTGGACCGCGAGGGGAAGGTGGTCGCCCGCTTCGTCGGCCCACGCGAATGGGATGCCCAGATCTACGTCGATCGAATCCGTGAACTCCTTGGCAGCGAGGCAAGGCCCAAGACGGATGGGCCTGCCTTGTCAGACGCCCGCGGTGCGCGTTAGGCTGCACACGACGGCACCACTCATGGGGGGGGGGTGGGTGAGGCGTCTCCTGCTCGTTCCGGCGATCATCGCCCTGGCCGTGGTCTACGCCATGCTCGACGAGGCGTCGGGCATCCGGGCATGGCTACGCCTGCGCTCACACCTGGCTGCGTCGGCTGGGCGCATCGACGAACTGCGACGCGAAGTCGATGCGCTGCGCAATGAGTCCAGCGCCTTGAAACACGACCCGTTCGCGACAGAGCGAGCGATTCGAGAGGACCTTGAGCTTGCGAAGCCAGGCGAGATCGTTGTCCGTCTGCCGCACCCCGAGGGTGGAACCCCCCGAATTCCTTGACGCTCCGAAGGGGGCAAGCGATTCTCCGGCGCGCATGAAGGACCGGCTCCAAAGGGCGATCGAGGCGGCAGTGAGCGCACTCCTTGCGGAGGCGGGCGATCCGTCGCCGCCGCCGGCGTTTGCGCTCGACGTCCCGCGCCAGGCGGAGCATGGGGATTTTGCGTGCAACGCGGCGCTCCTGCTCGCCAAGCGCCTCCACCAGCCGCCGCGCGAGGCGGCGGAGCGACTGCGCTCCGCAGTGGGCAACGCTGGGGGGCTCGTCGCACGCTCGGCCGTGGCCGGACCCGGCTTTGTGAATTTCTGGCTGGCCGGCGAACGCTGGCACGAGCTGATGCGCGAGATTCTGCGCGCCGGTCCGAGCTTCGGTCGTTCCGACGCCGGGCACGGTGCCCGCGTGCAGGTGGAGTTCGTCTCCGCCAATCCCACCGGCCCGCTGACGCTCGGACACGGGCGCCAAGCCGTGCTCGGGGACAGCATCGCGCGCGTGCTCGAGGCGACGGGCTGGCAGGTGACGCGGGAGTACTACTTCAACGACGGCGGACGCCAGATGCGCGTTCTCGGGGACTCGGTGAAGGCGCGCTATCTCGAACAGCTCGGCCGAGCAGCCCCCCCGCCGGCTCACCTCTTGGCCGACCCGGACGCGGACTGGCCGGCACAGATCGGCGGCATGCCCATCGCTTTTCCGAAGGGTGGCTACCAGGGCCATTACATTTCCGAAATCGCAGGGTCGCTGCGCGAGCAGTACGGCGACTCCCTCGTCGACGAGCCGGGCGATGGTCTTTTCCGAGGCGCTGCACAGGAGCGGATCTTCGAAGAGATCCACGCGACCTTGACCGCACTCGGGGTGCGGTTTGATGTCTACTACAACGAGACCTCGCTCTATGAGAGCGGAAAGATCGAGGAGACGCTCAAGGATCTGCGCGCGAACGGCCTCGTCTACGACGCGGACGGAGCCGTTTGGCTCAAAGCCACAGCGCTCGGCCTCGAGCGCGATCGGGTCGTGGTCAAGAGCACGGGCGAGCCGACCTATCTGCTCCCCGACATCGCCTACCACCGTGAGAAATTTCGCCGAGGCTTTTCGCGCGTGATTGATGTGCAGGGCGCGGATCACATCGAGCAGTTTCCGTTCGTGCGCGCCGCCATCGCCGCCTTGGGCTGCGATCCCAGGGCGGTCGAGCTCGTCATGAACCAGTTCGTCACGCTGACCCGGGGCGGTGAATCTGTGAAGCAGTCCACCCGGCGCGCGACCTATATCACGGTGGACGAGCTCCTCGAGGAAGTCGGTTGCGACGTCTTTCGCTTTTTCATGGTCGAGCGCAAGGCAGACGGCCACCTGGACTTCGACGTGGAGCTTGCCAAGGAGAAGGACTGGAAGAAGAACCCCGCGTACTACGTACAGTACGCGCACGCCCGCACCCACGGTATCGAGCGCAAAGCGCGGGAGGGAGGTGTCGCACTGCCGGAGCCTGACGCGATCGACGCCACACGCCTCGCACTCGAGGAGGAGCTCGCACTGCTGAAAAAACTGCGGGAGTACCCGGACGTCGTCTCGCGCGCCGCCGAATCCCGAGAGCCTCATCACGTGGCGTACTACCTGCGTGACCTGGCGCGCCTTTGGAACCCTTACGTCCAAGACGGCGTGAGGCACCGCGTGCTTTCGGACGATCCTAAGCTCACCGCAGCGCGGCTCGGCCTCGTGCTGGCCGTGCGCACCGTACTCGCGAACGGCCTCGGGGTTTTAGGTCTGTCCGCTCCGGAGCAGATGTGAGCGAGGAGCAGGATCGCACGGGGCCGGGATGGCTCGTGACGCTGCTTGGCGGCCTTGTGCTCGTCATCCTAGGGTTCGGCCTTGGGCTCGTGGTCGGAGCTGCACGCGAAGAGCCCGAACTCGTGTTGCGCCATTTCTCCGGCGAGTCGAAGGAGGTGCCGGCGCCCGCGGCGAGCCCCGCGCCGACTCCGCCGGCGGCTGCTTCGCCTTCCGGGGAGCCGGCGCGGCCCGCGGCTCCCCCGCCCGCTCATCCGATGAGTGAGCCCGCTCCCACGCCGCCGCCCTCCGACGCGGGGCGCGAGAGTGCGCGAGCTCCCAGCGCGGAATCGGTCAAAGCTGCCGCACCCCCCACACCGCCGCCGCCCGTTTCCTCGCCGCCGCCCGCACCGGGACAGCGCTTCTCCGTGCAGGTGGGTTCTTTCGCGGAGAGTGCCGAGGCCGAGAAGCTCGCGGATCATCTTCGGCGCAAGGGGATGCACGTATTCGTGGTCCCCGCCACCGGCCCACGGGATTCACGCTGGCGCGTGCGTGTCGGTCCGATCGAGTCACGCGCCGAGGCCAACCGCGTTGCGGAGCGGTTAAAGACATCCGACAAGCTCCCGACCTGGGTCCTCGCAGAAGGGCACTAGGGTGCGCTGGCTCCTCTCCGGAGCGAGCGGGCAGCTTGGCCGCTCGATGGTGTGCGCCCTGGCCGCTTCGCCTCGGCACACGCTCACCGCTGCCCTGGATCGAGGAGCCCTCGATCTTGGAGACCGCGCTTCGATCGCACGCACCGTTCGCGGTGCGCAAGGCCGCGCGGATGTCTTCCTGAATGCCGCCGCCTTCACCTTCGTTGATCGCTGCGAGAGCGAGCGAGAGCTCGCTCGCCGCGTGAATGGAGACGGTCCCCGAAACCTCGCCCGCGCCTGCAACGACGCAGGCTTGCTCCTCGTGCACATCTCGACCGACTACGTATTCGACGGCAAGGCCACACGTCCTTACACGGAGACGGATCAGCCTGCTCCCGCCTCCGTGTACGGACACACCAAGCTCGAAGGGGAGCAGGCGGTGCTCGCCGAATCGGCGGCCTTCCTCGTGGTACGGACGAGTTGGGTCTTCGGGCCTGGGCGCAACTTCGTGCGCACCATGATCGAGCAGGCAGGCGCTCGCCGCGCGCGTCGCGATCCTTCTTCGCTGCGTGTGGTCGACGACCAGTTCGGCTCGCCCACCTACGCCGGGGACCTTGCCGCAGGGATCATGAGCTTGGTGGAGGTCGGGGCCGGCGGCCTCTATCATCTTGCGAACCGGGGGGTCGCGACCTGGTGGGATGTCGCCCGCGAGTGCCTCGACCAAGGCGGTTTTCAAGACGTCGCGATCGAGCGTGTACGGACGAGTGAGTTCCCGCGGCCGGCCCCGCGGCCGGCCTATTCGGCCCTGGATTGCACGAAAGCAGAGCGCATTGGGGTGCGCCTGCCGGGATGGCGCGACGCAGTCGGTGCCTATCTCCGATCCGACGCATCCCCACTGGCTGCTGCTCCCGGAGGGTCCGCATGAGCGCCTCACGTCGCATCCGCCGCGTCCTGGTCACAGGTGGCGCGGGTTTTATCGGCTCCCATCTGTGCGACCGGCTGCTGCTCGCGGGCTGTGAAGTGCGAGTGTTTGACAATCTGCTGACCGGCCGGATGGACAACATCGAGCACCTGCTGGGCCACCCCCGCTTCTCCTTTGACCACTACGACGTCACCAACTTTCTCTACGTCTCGGGCGAGCTTGACGCGATCCTTCACTTTGCGTCCCCGGCAAGTCCCGCCGATTTCGAGCGCCTCCCGATCCAGATCATGAAGGTTGGTTCTCTCGGCACCCACAAAGTGCTCGGCCTCGCCAAGGCGAAGAAATCGCGCGTCCTGATGGCGAGCACGTCGGAGTGCTACGGCGACCCTGAAGTGAATCCGCAGCCCGAGACCTACTGGGGTCATGTGAATCCGATTGGGATCCGCGGTGTGTATGACGAAGCAAAGCGCTTTGCCGAGGCCATGACGATGGCCTACCACCGCCACCATGGCGTCGACGTCCGCATCGTGCGGATCTTCAACACGTTTGGACCCCGGATGCAGATCAATGATGGACGGGCGATTCCGAACTTCTTCTGCCAGGCCATCCGCAACCAGGCCATCACGGTATTTGGGGACGGCTCGCAAACACGGTCGTTCTGTTACGTCGATGACCTTGTGGAGGGCATCGTGCGATTGCTGCACAGCGATCATGTCGGGCCGGTGAACATCGGAAACCCAAACGAAATGAGCCTGCTTGACATGGCCAAGAAGATCATCCGCATTACGGGCAGCAAGAGCCAGATCATCCACAAACCGCTTCCCCCGGATGACCCGAAGGTGCGTCGCCCGGATATCACGCTCGCCCAGCGAGTGCTCGGCGGCTGGGAACCCAAAGTCTCCGTCGATGAAGGCCTCGAACGAACGCGCGACTACTTCGTCGAGGCGCTCTCCAAGGAGGCGAGGGTCAGCGCGTGACCGATCCCCGCCGCATCCGCAATTTCTGCATCATCGCTCACATCGATCATGGGAAGAGCACGCTCGCCGATCGCCTGCTCGAGGCCACCAAGTCTCTCTCCGCCCGGGAGATGCGCGCCCAGTTCCTCGACAAGATGGATCTGGAGCGTGAGCGGGGGATCACGATCAAGGCCCAGACCGCACGCATGCGCTGGACGGCGCGAGACGGCGAGGAATATGTCCTGAATCTGATCGACACGCCGGGTCACGTCGACTTCTCGTACGAGGTGTCGCGGGCCTTGCACGCCTGCGAGGGTGCAATCCTCGTCGTGGATGCCTCCCAGGGCATCGAGGCACAGACGCTCGCGAATGCCTACCTCGCGGTGGATGCGAATCTCGAGATCGTCCCCGTGCTCAACAAGATCGACCTTCCCGCGGCGGATCCCGACCGCGTCGCGCACGAGATCGAAGAAGTGATCGGGCTCCCTGCCGAAGGCATGCTGCGCATTTCGGCCAAGGAGGGAACCGGGATCCCCGAGCTGCTGGAGCGCATTGTGGAGAAAGTGCCCGCACCCGTCGGCGATGCGCAGGCGCCCGTACGCGCCCTCGTCTTCGACGCCTGGTTCGATCCTTACGTGGGCGTGGCGCTACTGGTTCGCGTGATCGACGGGACCCTGCACAAGGGGATGCGGATTCGCCTCATGGCGATGCGCAACGAGCACGATGTGACAGAGCTCGACGTGATCGATCCGCACCCGCACAAGGTCGACTCGCTCTCGGTCGGGGAGGTCGGGATCGTGATCGCCGGCGTGAAATCCCTCACGGACGTCCGAATCGGCGACACGATCACGGAGGCTGGCCGTCCCGCCTTGGAGCCGCTGCCGGGCTTCCGTGAGGTCAAGCCGATGGTCTTCACCGGACTGTATCCGGTGGACGCCGAGGACTACGAGGCGCTCAAGGGAGCCCTCGAGAAGCTCCGGCTTAACGACGCCTCGATCAGCTACGAGCCGGAGACGAGCGCGGCTCTCGGGTTCGGGTTCCGCTGTGGATTCTTGGGTTTCTTGCACGCGGAGATCATCCAGGAGCGTCTTGAGCGGGAGTACAGCCTCAACCTCATCACGACGGCACCCACCGTGCGCTACCGCGTGGTGAAGACCAATGGTGAGACCAAGGAAATCGAGAGCCCAGCGGCGCTCCCCGCCGTCACCGAGATCGAGCGGATCGAGGAGCCGGTGATCCAGGCGACTGTCCACGTGCCCTCTGAATACCTGGGAAGCGTTCTCGCGCTCTGCCAGGAGCGCCGGGGGGTGCAGCGCGATCTCGCCGTGCATGGAACCCGGGTGCAAGTTCGCTACGAGCTCCCGCTGAACGAGGTCGTCGTCGACTTCCACGATCGGCTGAAGAGCGTTTCGCGCGGCTATGGGTCCTTCGACTACGAGTTTGTCGGATACCACCCCTCGGATCTCGTGAAGCTCGACATTTTGGTGAACGGCGACCCGGTGGACGCGCTTTCGCTGATTGTGCACCGTGAAAAAGCACAGCAACGCGGCGCAGAGCTCGCCTCGAAGCTCAAAGAGTTCATTCCACGCCAGATGTTCGACGTGGCCATCCAAGCTGCGATTGGCTCTAAGATTATCGCGCGCACAAACGTAAAAGCCCTGCGCAAGAACGTGACCGCAAAGTGCTACGGCGGCGACATCACGCGAAAGCGCAAGCTTCTCGAGAAACAGAAGGAGGGCAAGCGCCGCATGAAGCGCGTCGGTTCGGTCGAGATCCCGCAGGAGGCATTCCTCGCCGCACTGCGGCTGGGGGATGAGTGACGCCCCCCCCCGCGGACCGCAGCAGTGCAGCGTCACAGGGCGAGGCCAAGCGCGAGGCGACGACCGGAGCTGGCGCGGCGACGCCGCCGAACACGCTGCGCGCGATTTGGGACCAGATCGGCACACTGGTCCTCGCGGTGGTCATCGCGCTCGGCGTGCGCGCGTGCGTGATTGAGCCCTTCCGGATCCCGTCGGGTTCGATGCTTCCGACCCTGCTCATCGGCGACCACCTCTTCGTCAACCGATTTCTCTACGGGATCAAGGTCCCCTTCACCGACTATCGGTTGCCGGGTCTGCGGGAGCCGCAACGAGGGGATGTCGTGGTCTTCACCGTGGCGCGGGATCCCGTCCGCGGTGAAGGGCCGGGCGGCGTCTACCCGGCGGATCTGCGCCCCGACCTCCCGACCGAGAGTTTCGTGAAGCGGATCGTGGGGATGCCGGGCGACGTGATCGAGGTGCACGAGGGCGTGGTGAGCGTGAACGGAAAGACGGTCGAGCAGCAGCCCACCGGCGAAACTTTTCTTGACCCGCGTGGATTCGGGTTTCAGGTGGAGCGCGAAAAAATCGACGGCCGCGAGCACCTGACTCTCCACGATCCTCGGGATTCTGGAAGAGACGGGGCATGGCGGGTCGAACCGGGCCGCTACCTCATGATGGGCGACAACCGGGATCAGTCGTATGACAGCCGCTACTGGGGCACCGTTCGCGAAGCGGAATTCAAGGGCCCCGCGTTCGTGATCTACTGGTCCTGGGATTTCCAAGGCAGCTGGCTCTCGATGCTCAATCCCTTCACCTGGTGGGATCTGCTGCTTCACCGGATGCGCTGGGAGCGGATCGGAAAGCCGGTGACGTAGTCCTTCCGCACACCCCGCGATTGACTGGCGACCGGCAAAAGCTATCCTAAGCCTCGATATCACAGCGGCCTCGTATCCTTTTAAGTCCGTCCTGCGAGTCGGACAAAGGTGGCCTGGTGCCCAACCCCCATACGCCCGCGAACTCGCCCACCCAAAGGCCGACGGCCCAGCGACCCGAGGTACCTCGCTCCGGCGATGAACGCGTGGTGCTGGACGACACGGCGATCCGCCGCGCCCTTGTCCGGATCGCCCACGAAGTTCTCGAGCGCAACGAAGGCCAAAGCCGCCTGTACCTGGTGGCGATCCCGAACGGGGGCGTACCGCTCGCTCGTCAGCTCGCCGAGAACGTGCGAAGCATCTCGGGCCTTGAGCTACCCGTGGGCATCCTCGACACCACGCTCTATCGCGACGATCTCACACTTCGCGGCGAGCGACCCCCGCTGCGGCGCACGGAGATGCCGTCGGCAGTCGACGGGCGCATCGTCATCTTGGTCGACGACGTGGCCAATACCGGCCGCACCATCCGGGCTGCCATGGACGCGCTCATGGACTTTGGCCGTCCCAGCGGCGTTCAGGTGGTGGCGCTGGTCGATCGAGGCCACCGGGAACTACCCATCCGAATCGACTACGTGGGCAAGAACATCCCCACGCACGCTCGCGAGCTTGTGATCCTGCGCGGGCGCGATGGCAGTCTCGAGCCTCCGCTCGAGGTGGTCGTCGTGCCAAAGGGGGGAGACGCATGATCGGGCGCGATCTGCTTGGTATCGAAGACCTCGACCGTGCTGACCTCGAGCGCATCCTCGAGACGGCGGAGCGGATGCAGGAGGTGGGTACGCGCGAGGTGAAAAAGGTCCCGACGCTGCGCGGCCGAACGATCGTGAATCTCTTTTTCGAACCTTCGACGCGCACGCGGACCAGCTTCGAGATCGCGGGCAAGCGCTTGTCTGCCGACGTCGTGAACTTCTCACCCACGAGCTCGAGTCTGACCAAGGACGAGAGCATCCTCGACACGGCGCGCACGCTCGACGCCATGGCGCCCGACGCGGTGGTGGTGCGGCACAAGGTGGCCGGCGTCCCCAAGCGGATCGCGGACGCGCTGGCAGCGCCGGTGATTAACGCCGGAGACGGAGCGCACGAGCACCCGACCCAAGCCCTTTTGGACCTGCTCACCGTTTACCAGGAGAAGGGTCGCATCGATGGCCTCTCGGTCACGATCGTTGGCGACGTGCTCCACTCCCGGGTCGCGCGCTCGAACATCTACGGCTTCCTCAAGCTCGGCGCGGAGGTCCGCATCGCTGCGCCGCCGACGCTGATTCCGCCTGCGATTGAGACCCTCGGAGTGAAGGCATTTACCTCCCTGCGCGAGGCGCTCGACGGAGCGGATGTCGTGATGGCCCTCCGGATCCAGCGTGAACGGCTCGACGGAGCCTACGTGCCAAGCATCCGCGAATACTCGGCCACCTTCGGGCTGGATCGCACGAAAATGCGCTTCGCCAAAGATGACGCCATCGTGATGCATCCGGGACCGGTGAATCGAGGCGTCGAGCTCTCCCATGACCTCGCGGACCACCGCCCGAGCGTGATTCTCGACCAGGTGCGCAACGGCGTCGCTCTGCGCATGGCCGTTCTCTACCTGTTCGCCGGTCGACCCCTTGACACCGCGCGGGAGGGCTGATCCGAGCATGGGCCGAATCCTGATCCGCGGAGGCCGGGTGCTCGACCCGAGCTCCAATCGCGACGAGACGGCGGACGTCTTGATCGAGGACGGGCGCGTCGCCGCCGTGGCAGCCTCGCTCGACGTGCCCGGGGCCGAGGTCATCGACGCGCATGGCTTGTGGGTGGCACCTGGCTTCGTGGACCTGCACGCGCATCTGCGCGAGCCCGGCCAAGAATACAAGGAAGACATTGCCTCCGGGGGGCGTGCCGCCGTCGCAGGCGGGTTTACGACGGTGGCCTGCATGGCCAACACGCACCCCGCCAATGATGATCCTGCGGTCACCGACTATATCCTCGACCGGGCGCGGCAGGATTCGCCTGCGCGGGTGCTGCCGATCGCGGCCGCCACCAAGGGCCTCGAGGGGTCCGTGATGACGGAAATGTCCGCCATCCTGCGCGCGGGCGCAGTCGCCTTCAGCGACGATGGCAAAACGATCATGGACAGTGGCGTCATGCGGCGCGTGCTCGAGTACTCGTGCATGGTGGACGCCCCGGTGATCGTTCACGCAGAAGACTGCACTCTGGTCGGTCACGGCGTGGTGAACGAAGGGCCGGTTTCGACACGCCTCGGTCTCCCCGGCAACCCGGCTGTGGCGGAAGCTGTGCACGTGGCACGCGATCTTCTGCTCGCGCAACTTACCGGCGCCCATCTGCACATTGCACATGTCTCGACCGCCACCGCGGTCGACCTGATCCGCCGGGCGAGAGAGCAGGGGATCCACGTCACCGCCGAGGTGACTCCTCATCACCTCACCCTCACCGATGAAGCGACACTCGGTTATGACACGAACGCGAAGGTCGCTCCGCCGCTGCGCTCCGCTGCCGATGTGCGCGCCTGCCGCAAGGGTCTGGCCGAGGGGGTCATTGACGCCATCGCCACAGACCACGCGCCGCACGCCGTGCATGAGAAGGACGTCGAGTTCACGGCCGCCCCGTCGGGCCTGATCGGATTCGAGACCGCGCTTGCGGTGGTGCTCGATCTTGTCCGCTCGGGCGAGCTCCAACCCTTGGAGCTCATGCGGCGGATGTCCGCCAACCCCGCGCGCATCCTGCGACGGCCGGGCGGAAGTCTCGCTGTGGGCGCGCCCGCGGACATCGTCGTGCTCGATCCGCAGAAGGAGTGGCTCTACGATCCGGCCAAAGGCTTCTCCAAGAGCCGCAACTCCCCATGGGCAGGGCAGACATTGACCGGCCAAGTGAAGGCCACGATCGTGGACGGGCGCCTCGTGTACGACGTGGCAAGAGGAGTGCTCGCGCCGTGAGCTCTCGCTCGGCTCTTAAGCCGTCCGCACTCCTCGCGCTCGCAGATGGAACGGTGTACCGCGGAACAGCCTTCGGTGCCGCGAGCATCGGGGTAGGCGAGGTTTGCTTCAATACGAGCATGACGGGATACCAGGAGATCCTCACGGATCCGTCCTACGCGGGTCAGATCGTCACGATGACCTACACGCAAATCGGAAACGTGGGCGTGAACTCCGAGGATGAGGAGTCCGCGCGGCCCGTTCTCTCAGGCTTCGTGGTGAAGGAGCTTTTCACGCATCCGTCGAACTGGCGCGCACGCGAGACGCTGGGCGCGTACCTCGAGCGTCACGGGATTCCCGGCATTGCAGGCCTCGACACGCGCGCCCTCGTGCGTCGCATCCGCGACACGGGTTTCCAGACCGGCGTACTCTCGACCGATCCCCGCTCCCTCAATGAGCGCGTCCTCGTGGAGCGCGCGCGCAGCGCGCCCACGCTCGATGGCCGCGACCTCGTGGACGAGGTGACGACCCTCGCTCCCTACACCTGGAGCGAAGGTGCCTGGACGGGTATCGCGGGACAAATTCCGCGCACCCCACGTCCCGCGCCGGCCTACAGGCTTGTGGCGTACGACTTCGGCATCAAGCGGAACATTCTTCGGCTGCTGGTCGACCAGGGCTTCGAGGTCACGGTCGTTCCCGCGAAGACGCCCGCCGCCGCAGCGCTTGCGCTAAGGCCCGATGCCATTTTCCTCTCCAATGGCCCTGGTGACCCCGCCGCGGTGCGGGAGGTTCCCGCCATTGTCCGTGAGCTCGCCGACCGGGCCCTGCCGATCTTCGGGATCTGCCTCGGTCACCAGATCCTGGGGCTCGCGCTCGGCGGGAGGACACGCAAGCTGAAGTTCGGACACCACGGCGGGAACCAACCGGGACAAGACCTCGCGACCGGGAAGGTGGCCATCTGCGCCGAGAACCATGGCTATGCCGTCGAGGCGGAGTCGCTCACCGCGGCCGGTGAGCCGGTGGAAATCACGCACAAAAACCTCAACGATGGCACGGTCGAGGGCCTTGCCCACGCCACACGTCCGATCTTTTCGGTTCAGTACCACCCTGAGGCCTCGCCAGGGCCGCACGACGCGGCGTATTTCTTCCGCCGATTTCGCGAGATGGTGGTCCGACACCACGCGGGCGAGAGCGTGACCGGCGCCTCGATCGCGGCCGCACGCTAGCCCTACGAGGAGCCGCCCCCCTTGCCCAAGAGAACCGACATCCACTCGATCCTCGTCATCGGTTCGGGTCCGATCGTGATCGGCCAAGCCTGTGAGTTCGACTACTCCGGCACGCAGGCGTGCAAAGCGCTGCGCGAGGAGGGCTATCGCGTCATTCTGCTGAACTCCAACCCGGCCACCATCATGACCGATCCGGAACTGGCAGACCGGACGTATGTCGAGCCCATGACCGTGGAAAGCATCGCGCGCATTCTTGAGCGCGAGCGGCCCGACGTACTGCTGCCCACGATCGGAGGGCAGACCGCCCTCAACCTGGCCGTCGAGCTGGCAGAGCAGGGTGTGCTCGCAAAGTATGGGGTCGAGCTGATCGGTGCGAAGCTCGAGGCCATCCTGAAGGCCGAGGACCGAAAGCTCTTCCGCGCAGCCATGCAGCGCCTCGGCCTGCGCGTGCCCGTTTCGGGGATTGCCCACTCGCTCGAGGATGCGCGCAAGATCGTTCAGGACACAGGCCTACCCGCGATCATTCGCCCGAGCTTCACGCTGGGCGGTACGGGAGGCAGCGTCGCCCACACGGCCGAAGAGTACGAACCTCTGGTCGCTTGGGCCCTGCAGCAGTCGCCGAAACATCAGTGCTTGATCGAGCAGAGCGTACTCGGCTGGAAGGAGTACGAGCTCGAAGTGATGCGAGACACGGCAGATAACGTCGTGATCATCTGCTCGATCGAAAACTTCGATCCCATGGGAGTCCATACGGGTGACTCGATCACCGTGGCGCCCGCTCAGACGCTCACCGACAAGGAATATCAGGAGATGCGCGACGCAGCGGTCGCCATCATCCGGGAGATCGGCGTGGATACGGGCGGCTCGAACATCCAGTTCGGAGTGGACCCGAACGACGGAACGCTCGTTGTGATCGAGATGAACCCTCGTGTCTCGAGGAGCTCTGCGCTCGCATCGAAAGCCACGGGCTTTCCCATCGCGAAGATCGCCGCGAAGCTCGCGGTGGGCTTTACGCTCGACGAGATCCGCAACGACATCACTCGGGAAACGCCGGCGAGCTTCGAGCCCACGATCGACTACGTGGTGACAAAGGTACCGCGCTTTACCTTCGAAAAGTTCCCCACTGCGGACAGTCGGCTCACCACACAGATGAAATCCGTGGGCGAGGTGATGGCGATCGGTCGCACCTTCAAGGAGAGCCTGCACAAGGCTTTGCGCTCCCTGGAGATCGGCCATGCAGGGCTCGAGTCGCCGGAGGTTCCCGCAGGAGAGAGCGGACTGGCTGCGCTTTGGGCGCAGATCGACGTCCCGCGTCCGGGGCGGCTGTGGGCCATCGCAGAGATCTTCCGTCGCGGCGCTGGCCTCGAGGAAGTCCACCGTCGCTCGGCGATCGACCGCTGGTTCCTCGGCAATCTCCAAGAGATCGTGGATCTTGAAAGCGCGCTTCGTGCCGCGGAACCCGAAGATCGCGAGGCATGGCTGCGCCAGGCAAAGCAGGCCGGCTTCTCGGACCGGAGACTGGCGGCGCTCTGGAACACCCGCGAGGACGAGGTGCGAGCGCTCCGCCACCGCCTTGGCCTGCGCCCGGTCTACAAGCGGGTGGATACGTGTGGGGCCGAGTTCGAAGCCTTCACGCCCTATCTCTACTCGACCTACGAGGACGAGTGCGAGGCGCGGCCGACCGAGCGCAGGAAAATCGTCATTCTAGGCGGGGGACCCAATCGCATCGGTCAGGGGATCGAGTTCGACTACTGCTGCGTCCACGCCGTCTTTGCACTGCGTGAGGCGGGCTTCGAGACGATCATGGTCAACTGCAACCCCGAGACCGTATCGACAGACTACGATACCAGCGATCGCCTTTACTTCGAACCCCTAACGCTTGAGGACGTCCTCGAAATTGTGGATCGGGAGCGACCCGAGGGCGTGATCGTTCAGTTCGGCGGTCAAACACCGCTGCGTCTCGCTGTCGCCCTCGAGAAAGCAGGGGTCCCCATCATTGGCACCTCGCCGGACGCCATCGACCGTGCGGAGGATCGCGAACGCTTCGACCAAGTGCTCGAAACGCTGCAGCTAAAGCGCCCGCCCGCGGGTCTCGCGCGCAGCCTTGCTGAAGCGGAGGCGGTGGCAGGCCGCCTCGGCTACCCGGTACTCGTCCGGCCGTCCTATGTGCTCGGCGGCCGCGCGATGCAGATCGTCCACGACGTCGAATCGCTCCGAAGCTACATGCGCTTCGCCGTGAAGGCGTCCCCAGAACACCCGGTGCTCGTCGACCGCTTCCTCTCCGATGCCACCGAGGTGGACGTCGACGCGATCTGCGATGGACAGCGGGTCGTGATTGGCGGGATCATGGAGCACATCGAGGAGGCCGGGGTACACTCCGGAGATAGCGCCTGCTCGATTCCTCCATACTCCCTAATGCCGGCCGTCATCCAGGAAATCGCAGAATCGACACGCCGCTTGGCGATCGAACTCCGTGTGCGAGGCCTCATGAACGTTCAGTACGCGGTCAAGGGCGGTGAGGTTTTCGTGCTCGAAGTGAATCCTCGCGCATCCCGAACGGTACCTTTCGTATCCAAGGCAATCGGCCGGCCCCTTGCGAAGCTTGCCGCGCTGGTGATGATCGGAAAGACGCTCGACGAGCTCGGGTTTACCGAACAGATCTGGCCAAAGCATTTCTGCGTAAAGGAGTCGGTCTTTCCCTTCGTGAAGTTCCCCGGCGTTGACGTTCTGCTCGGACCGGAGATGCGAAGTACGGGTGAGGTGATGGGAATCGATTCGGATTTTGGTCGCGCCTATGCCAAGGCGCAGATCGAAGCAGGCAACAGCCTTCCCACGCGCGGGCGAGTTCTTGTGTCCGTGCGCGGTGAAGACAGGCCACGCATCGCAGAAGCGGTGGCGGAGCTCGCGCGCTTGGGTTTCGAGGTCATGGCGACACCGGGCACAGCCGAGAGCCTTGCGGGATTCGGCGTGCGCGTGGAAAGCGTGCCGAAGGTCGGTCACGGGTCGCCCCACGTGCTCGATCGCATCGTGGCCGGTGATGTGGATCTTGTGGTCAACACGGTCGGCTCGGATCCCGATTCCGTGCGCGATGGATTCGAGATTCGCCGTGCAGCCCTTCAGCGGGGACTTCCGTACTTCACCACGGCCGCCGCGGCGCGAGCCGCAGCGGGCGCAATTAAAGCGCTCCGCCTCGAGTCGATCGGCGTGCGTTCGCTCCAAGAAATTCACTCCGCATAGTCGAGGTCCCCACACAGGGCGGTGAGCACCAGTCCCTTCGCGGCGGCGGTCGAGGCGGTCTACAAGCCAATTGCGTTCGCGGCCCAAGACGACTTTGCCCACGCAGACCGCGTGCACGGACTCGAGGCCGCTGTGCGACGGGCCGCTGAGCGTGCGCTCGCACTCCAGATTCCGCGGGACGCGCGGCGTGCGCTCGAGGCTGTTCGGGAGCTGTTCTCCGAGGCCCTGTCTCGGGAGGCGCTTCGCATCGAGGCGCCGAAGGCGCTAGGACTGCTCGCGCCTCTCCGGGCGACCGGATACGCCGAGAAAGCGCTCGCGCGCCCCCTGACGGCTCTGCCGGGAGTCGGCCCGAAACGCGCCGATGCGCTCGCTCGGCGCGGATTGCGCACGCTTTCCGATTTGCTCTTGCACCTTCCCGCGCGCTACGACGACCGCCGTTCGCTCCAATCCGTAGCGGACCTTCCCGTGGGCCAACGGGCAACCTTCGTCGCAACCGTTCTGCTGTGCGACTTCGTCCCATCGCGCCGACGGGGTGGGCGGCTTGCCCGCGTGTTCCAGGCGGTGGTTGGCGACGGGACGGGAACGGTAAATCTCAAGTGGTTCCACGGCGGCGACGCCATTCGCGGCAGGGTCCGCAAAGGCGCGACGCTCCAGGTCACGGGAGAAGTGAGGCGCTACCGCTTCTCGAAGCAGCTTGTGCATCCCGAGGTCGAGGTGCTCGAGGAGGGGGAGGGCGTCGCCTCGGGAGACCCGGCGGCGGCGGCTTCGCGCCGGGTGGTACCGGACTACGCCGCACCCGAGGGTCTCCATCCGCGGGCGCTGCGCAGACTCGTAGCCCTCGGAGTCCTGGAGTACGCGGATCTCACGGAGGGATACCTTCCCTTGCGAATGGTTCGCGAGCGCCAGCTGCCCGAGGTTGCGCAGGCGCTGCGCGCCATCCACACGCCGGGCGTCGAAGCGGACGTTGACGCGCTGGCCCTCCGTCGCACACCCGCACACGAGCGGCTCATCCTCGAGGAGCTCTACCTGCTCGAGATCGGCCTCGCCCTGCGCCGCGCCGCCCGTGCCGCGGAGCCGGGGATGGCGTTCAGCGTCGCCAGCGGTGAGGCTCCCCTCCTCGAGGAGGCGATCGCTGCGCTTCCTTTCCGCCTGACCAGCGCCCAGCATCGGGTGTGGCGGGAGATCCGCGGGGATCTCGGCCGCCCGCACCCCATGAACCGCCTCCTGCAGGGGGACGTCGGCAGCGGAAAGACGGCGGTTGCATTTCTCGCGGCGCTCGCTGCCGCGCGCAGCGGATTCCAGACGGCCCTCATGGCGCCGACCGAGCTTCTGGCCGAGCAGCACGAGCGTACGCTTCAACGCCTGCAGGGTCCGGATCCGGGACCCCTCGCTCTGCGCATGGCGCTGCTCACGGCCTCGCTCCCGCGCGCCGAAGCCAGCGCGCGGCGCCGCGCGCTTGCAGCGGGGCAGGTTGACCTCGTCATCGGTACTCATGCGTTGCTGCAGGAAGACCTGACTTTCGCGCGACTGGGCCTTGCGATCGTCGACGAACAACACCGATTTGGCGTGCTCCAGCGCGCCGCTCTTGCACGCCACGCTGTTACAGGCGCAAGTCCGCATGTCCTGGTGATGACGGCGACCCCGATCCCCCGTACGCTCGCCCTCACGCTTTACGGTGATCTTGACCTCTCCGTCCTCGACGAGCTCCCGCCCGGTCGTGCGCCAGTGCGTACGGAAATCCTGCGCGAAGGGGAGGGCACTCGCATCTCCGAAGCCATCCGGGCCGCAGCTGCACGTGGAGAGCAGGCCTATGTGGTGTATCCACTCGTCGAGGAGTCCGAGAAGAGCGATCTCAGAGCCGCCACCGAGTCCGCGCGCAAAATCGAGGCCGCCTTCCCCGAGCTGCGCATCGACCTCGTCCACGGACGGATGGACGCGGTGGCCCGTGCCGAAGTCATGGCACGCTTCGAGCGCGGTGCGACCCACGTGCTTGTGTCGACCACGGTGATCGAAGTGGGTGTGGATATCTCGAACGCGACACTCATGGTGGTCGAGCATGCGGAACGCTTCGGATTGGCCCAGCTCCATCAGCTGCGCGGGCGGGTGGGCCGAGGCGCCAGGCCGGGCCGCTGCATTCTCATGGCGCGAGGCGTGAGCGAGGAGAGCGAAGCCCGGCTGCGCGCAATGGTCGAGACCAGTGATGGGTTTGCGATCGCTGACGCAGACTTGCGCATTCGGGGCCCGGGAGAGTTTCTCGGCACGCGGCAGCACGGGCGCTTGCCAGACCTGCGGGTCGCGGACCTGTTGCGCGATGCGCGGCTGATCGCCGCGGCACGGGAGTCTGCCCTTGAGACCGTCCGCCAAGACCCAGGTTTGCGGCGCGCACCCGAGCTCGCACGGGCGGTGCGAGAGCGCTGGGGGGAACGTCTCGCCCTCGCGGGCGTGGGGTAGGCAGAGGCGAAATCGCAGGCGGGATGCACGAGGGAACGGCTGCGATCCCAGCGCCGGTTGCGACTCGGTGCGCTTCGGGGGTACCCCGCGCGCGTCGCTTCGGCATTGACGGACCTCACGCTATCGACTAGAAAGGGTTTAGTCATGGCCCATCGGCGAACGCTGCGTGGAAACCTCCTTGGCCTGCTCCTTACCGGGGCGGGAGAGGGGGCTCTCGGCCGCTAAGCCGACGACGCCGAAGCGAAAACCCTCTCCCGCCGAAACGGCCGGAGAGGGTTTCGTGTTTCAGGGCCCCGCCTACCTCACTGAACTCGCTCCTGCCCCTTCGGCACAAAGGAGCGACCAGTGCGCGAACGAGAACGGGTTACGATCTTCGACACGACGCTGCGTGACGGGGAGCAATCTGCAGGGGTCTCCTTCACGCTCCGTGACAAGCTCGATATCGCCTCTGGGCTCGCGGAGGCGGGTGTGGACGTGATCGAGGCAGGCTTCCCGAGCGCCTCACCCGCAGAGCTCGCATCCGTTCGCGCAGTGGCGGAGACCGTGCGTGGCGTCACTGTTTGCGGCCTTGCGCGAGCCGTGCCCGGCGACATCGAAGCAGCGGTCGAAGCCCTGCACGGCGCCGAGCATCCGCGCATGCACGTGTTTGTGAACGCGAGCGACATGCACCTCGCCCATCAGCTCCGCAAGAGTCGCGAACAGGTGATCGAAATGACGCGCATCGCTGTGCGCCAGGCGCGCTCTGGAGTCGCCGAGGTCGAGTTCAGCCCGATGGACGCGACTCGATCCGATCCTGAGTTCCTAGGCGAGCTCATTCACGCCTCGCTCGAAGCCGGTGCGATGACCGTGAACCTGCCGGATACGGTGGGATTCATTCTCCCGGAGGCCCTGCGCGCTCTCATCGAGAACCTCTACAAACGGGTTCCCGCCCTGCGCGACGCAGTCTTGTCATTTCACGGCCAAGATGACCTTGGCCTCGCAACGGCGAACGCGATTGCGGCGGTGGGAGCGGGTGCGCGCCAGCTGGAGGTCACGGTGAACGGCATCGGCGAACGCGCCGGCAATACCTGCTTCGAAGAGGTGGTGATGGCGCTGCGAGTCCACGGTGCGGCTCTCCACGTCGAAACGGGTGTGAACACCCGAGCGATTCATCAACTTTCGAAGCTCGTCGAGGAGCGCAGCGGTCTGCGCATCGCATCCAACAAGGCCATTGTCGGGAAAAATGCGTTCCGCCACGCCTCTGGCGTGCATCAGGACGGTGTGCTGAAGCAACGCGAGACCTATGAGGTGATCGACCCGGCCGAAATCGGACACCCCGTCGGGACGGAGATTGTGCTCGGGAAGCTCTCGGGACGCGCGGGCTTCGCGGCGCGCGCGAGGAAACTGGGCTTTGTGCTGAGCGCTGCGGCGCTTGAGCGTGCCTTCATCCGCTTCCAGGAGCTAGCGGATCAAAAGCGGGAGGTTGCGGACGATGACGTGCAGCAGATCTGCGGCGCCGTGGCCTCGGACGCGGCGTAAGTGTGCCGGCCCTAAGCGCTTTCCCCGTCGAACGCCTCGCGGACTCGCTTGCGCAGAGCCTCGTCGCACAGAAAATCGAGCGCAGTCATGGCGAGGGCCTTGGCGCCGTCGAGCGCAGCAGCATCGCCCATTTCCGAAGCAGCCCACGTCGCAAACTCGGCATTGTGGATCGTGCATTGCGGGGGCGCGGCGGCGATCATTGGATGGATGGAAGGGACGCGTTGGCTCACGTTGCCCATATCCGTGCTGCCCTGGATGCCCGGCGGGAGCTTGTCGAACGGGAAGAAGCGGCGGCCCAGCGACTCGGCGTTGCGCTGATAGGCATCGGCGAGCGGCCAGTTGGTGCGCAGCTCCAAATAGTCGGGTGCGTGCCAGGTGAGCTCAAGCTTCGCGCCCGTAGCGCTGGCGCCGGCTTGGAAACAGCCCTCCACGCGGCGCTTGAGCGGGAGGAGTTCCTCTGCGTTGCGCGCGCGCACATAGAAGCGGCCCTCCGCCTCCTCGGGAACGATGTTGGGGGCGGAGCCGCCCTTGGTGATGATGCCGTGGATCCGCTCGGTCGGGCGGATGTGCTGGCGCAGCGCGGCGATCGACTGATAGCCAAGGACAAGGGCGTCGAGCGCGTTCACCCCGCGGTCGGGCATGGCGGAGGCGTGAGCCGCGACGCCGCGATAGTGCACGGTAAGGTCCGCCACCGCGATGCACGGCATGGCGGCGAGATCCACGCCGGCGGGATGCACCATCAGGGCAGCGTCGACGCCGTCGAAGGCACCCCGTTGCGCCATCAGCTCCTTGCCGCCCCCGCGCTCTTCGGCCGGCGTGCCGAGCAGCCGCACATGGCCTGGGAGCCGTGAACCCAGAGCCGCCAGCGCGAGCCCAGCGCCGACGGCGGCGGTCGCGATCAGGTTGTGTCCGCATGCATGGCCGATCCCCGGGAGCGCGTCGTACTCGGCGAGCAGTGCCACACACGCCCCGCGAGCGGTAGCCCGTCCGAACTCGCTCTCGAATGCGGTTTCCAGCCCATAGGCGCCCCGCGCCACCGCAAGTCCCGCTCCCTCGAGCGTGCCGCACAAGAGCGCCGCTGCCTCACGTTCCTCGAATGCCAACTCAGGTCGCGCGTGGATCGCGTGTGAGATGCGAAGCAGATCGGAGCGAAGCGCGTCGACTGTCGAGCAGACCTCCCTTTTCAGCATCGCCGCATCCATGGATTGGCCTCCTCCGCTACTTCGCCTAACGCTCCTCGGGCAGGAACTGGCGGTAGATGGGAACCATATCAGGACCTTGGCGGATCGTATGACCGCCGTCGACACCCACGCATTGACCTGTGATCCAGCCCGACTCGTCGGAGAGCAGGAAGGCAGTGAGCGCAGCCACGTCTTCGACCGTGCCGAGCCGGCCGAGCGGGATGCGCCGTAGGTATTCGGCGTGGATCTCCGGGCTGGAGACCATGACCGACCAGATCTCCGTGGGGACGAAGCTCGGCATCACTGCGTTGACGCGGATGCCATGCTCACCGAGATCGTCGGCTGCGCAGCGCGTCAGCATGTTGAGACCCGCCTTGGATGCGCAATACGCGCTCATCCAGCGGTGCGTGAGCACACCGGCGATGGAGCTCACATTCACGATGCTGCCGCCGCCTGCGGCCTTCATCGCGCGGGCTTCGCCGCGCATGGCGCGGAACGTGCCGACGAGATTGGTATCGATGATCTTGGCGAAGTCCTCGGACATTCCATTGAGCACGCTCCCCACCGAACCGGCGCCCGCTGAGTTTACGGCGAGACGCAGCGGCCCAAACTGATCGACTGCCGCGGCAATGCCATCTTCGATCGCTGCGTCGGAGGTAACGTCACACACCACCCAGGCGGCGCGCGGGCCGAGCTTCTGCGCCGCGGCGCTCAACACATTGTCGCGACGGCCCGCAAGCATCACACATCCGCCATCGTTGATGATGGCCTGCGCGCACGCGAAGCCGATTCCGGTAGCGCCGCCCGTCACAAAAGCGACTTTTCCATCGAAGCGGCCTTGAGAACGCGCCATCGCTTCCACTCCAACCGCGAACGGCCTCGCGAGCCGGCGCAGATCGCTTGATTCTACCCTGCGGGAGACCGTGTACGCTGCCGCGAAAGCGCCGCCGGGGAGGGAGACCAGATGCGGGATCGGAGCGATGCGCGATGAGCGCGGCCGCTCTTTCCCATCTCGGAATTGCACGAGCGAAGCTCATCATTTTGGGGCATCCGTCCTCCGAGCGGCGGAGCTCTGCGCGCTCGTGCCGGTCCCGGGGCAAATCCCCTTTTCGTGGTCTCGGGAATCGGCGGACCCGAGGAACTCAGGACGGACGGCCGCTACCATAGGGCCATCGAGGTCGATCGCTCAGCCGGAGGTTGCGGGGTGGCAGAGGCAATCGTGATCGGTGGTGGCATCGCGGGGCTTGGGGCCGCTCTTGCCCTTTCCCGGGGCGGTCATCATGTGACCGTGCTCGAGAAGGATTCGACGCCGCTCCCGGAGTCCGCGGTCCTGGCCTTCGAGCGCTGGGATCGCCGCGGGGCGCCCCAGGTCCGACACTCCCACGCGTTCCTCGCGAGATTCCGGAACCTTCTGCGGGACCGCGCTCCCGACGTGCTTGACGCTCTCATGAGAAACGGTGCCTATGACCTGCGCATTACGGAGATGCTTCCCCCCACCATCGACGACCGCTCAGCGAAACCCGGGGATGAGGATCTCGTGCTCCTCGGGTGCCGCCGCCTCACCCTCGAGTGGGTCCTGCACAAGATCGTGGCGGAGAGTCCGGGCGTCGTCTGGCATGACGGTTCGGAGGTGCTCGGCCTTGAGACCCTTGCGCCGCGGCTGCCGGGGTCGCCGCCGCGGGTGAGGGGTGTGCGGGCGCGCCGGCCGGGCGCTCCAGCCGAGACGCTGCGGGCCGATCTCGTGGTCGACGCGAGTGGCCGACGATCGACCCTTTCCAAATGGCTGACCGAGATCGGTGCGCCGCCGATTCAGGCGGAGTCCGAGGACTGCGGCATCTTCTATTCCTCGCGCTTCTACCGACTGCGGCCTCGGGCGGAGGAGCCGCCGCGCGACGGACCGATCGGGGCAGATCTCGGCTACATGAAGTTCGCCGTGTTCAGTGGAGACTCGAGGATTTTCTCGGTCACGCTTGCGGCATCTCCCGAAGACACCCCGATGCGACGCGTACTGCGTCCGGGTCCGTTTGAAGCCGCAGCCAATGCCATCCCAGCGATTCGGACCTGGCTCGAGCCCGATCGTTCAGAGCCTGTGACAGGCGTCTATGGGATGGCTGGCCTCAGAAACCGCAGGCGCCTGTTCATGCGCGACGGCGCGCCCGTGGCTCTCGGCGTCCACGCCATCGGCGACGCGGCGATTCACACCAATCCGCTCTACGGTCGCGGCTGCTCCCTCGCCTTCGTGCATGCGTACCTGCTCGCGGATGCGCTTCGGGAGCACGGTGACGACGCCGAGGCCCTGGCGTTCGAGCTCGAGCGCGACACCCGGCGAGAGATCGAGCCGTGGTATCGCTCCGCCGTGACGCAGGACCGCGATGCGTGCGACGTTGCCGCCCAGCAGCGACGCGGCGAGGATCCTTTCGCCACGGAAGCGCCCTCTGGGGCGCGGGTGGTGGACCCGACGAGGTTCATGCGCTCGGTTTTGCGGGACGGCCTCCTGCCCGCCCTGCGTACAGATGCGGTGGTGATGCGCGCCTTTCTGCGCAACTTCAATCTGCTCGAAACCCCGGACTCGCTGCTTACAAACGGTGACGTCATGAGGCGGGTGCTTGCGGCCTGGCGGGAACGCGACCAGCGTGCGCCCGCGGAGCCGCTGGGCCCCGGGCGCGCGGAAATGGTGCGCGTTCTCGAGCAGGCGGCATAGCCCGTGCACGAGCGCGCAAAGTCCATCCTCCTCGCGCTGCTCCTCGTCTTCGCCTCTGGGATCGGCGGCTGCCTCACACTCCCGAGCGAGGGGACGCTCGTCTACGTCGATCACCGAACGGGAAACTGGTGGAGTGGGGAGGGAGTCATGACGGAGGTCTCAGCGGATCAGACCCAATGCAAGATTGCCGCACGCAATACTGCCCTCATCGTCGAGACGAAGTGGGTGCCTTGCAAGTACGTGCACCCGCGAACGCCGCAGACGAACTAGTCCTCGGAGAGGCTCTCGGGAAAGGACGTATTCGAGGGGCCCTCATCCCCGAGGGCGGGCCTCCAGCGCGCTTTGCACAACCTGCAGCGCAGGCGCGGACCCAAGGCTTTCGGCGTACCTCGAATCAGCAGCGAGAGGAACACGAAAAAAGGCCCGTGACTGCGTTCCGCCTCGAGCGCAAGGCCTCCGCAGCGAGGGCAGCGAGGCGCCTCCAGGTCGCCCGTCACAAAGTAAGCGGAGCGCGGGTCGGTTTTCGGGGCCGGGGGGGCTAGGGATTCGCAGGCGCGCGCTCGATCGATCTCCCGAACCCAGAGCTTTACGCAGTCGACGCCAGAAAGGAGACCGGCGGCGTGCTCCCCGGAGAGGGCGACGGGGACGCCGTCTGTCCGGAGGCGCGCGGCGGCGAGGTGGGCCTCGAGGGGATGGGGAAACGAGGCGATCTCAACCAGACGATCTGGGTCGTCTGCCGCAGCTGTGTGGGGGGTCGGCGGGCGCTCCATGCAACCTCGAGTCTAGCCCGAAACCCCAATCGGGACTGGACGATCCGCGTCTAGCCGTCTAGTGTGTGCCGCCGCCTGGGGGTGCCTCGCGGGGCCGAGATCCTCGCTTCTTCCCCCGTCCACGGGAGCGATCGAACGGGCCCAAACCTGGATCGGGCCGGGTCTGGTCACCCCCTTGTGCGATAGGCCTTGAAGACCCGCGCCAATCGGGAGACGCCAATGTCCATCACTCTCTTCGCCCTGATTGCGGCCGGGCTGGCGATTGGCGTCGGCTTCTGGCTGTTCCGCAGGGTGCTTGCCTCTCCGGCCACCTCCCCCCGCGCCCTCGAGATCGCGGGGGCCATCCGCACGGGGGCCCAGGCCTTCCTTTCGCGCCAGTACCGGACCGTGGCGTTCGTGGGCATTCCCCTTGCGGCAATCATTGCGTTCCTGCCTTCTCTTGGGCTGTGGACGGCCGCCGGGTTTGTTCTCGGAGCCGTTGCCAGCGCGTCGGCCGGGATCATCGGCATGAACGTGTCCGTGCGGGCCAATGTCCGGGTCGCGGAGGCGGCGAAGGACGGGTTCCAACGCGCCTTCGCCCTGGCCTTCCAAGGTGGGGCGGTAACGGGCCTGATGGTCGTGGGCCTAGGCCTGTTCGCCCTCGTCGCCCTTGCGACGGCCATGGAGGCCTCGGGCGTCACCAAGCCCGATGCCCTGATCGGGCTCGCCTTTGGCGGCTCCCTCATCTCGGTCTTCGCGCGCCTTGGCGGCGGCATTTTCACCAAGGGCGCGGACGTCGGTGCCGACCTCGTCGGCAAGCTGGAGGCGAATATCCCCGAGGACGATCCGCGCAACCCAGCGGTGATCGCCGACAACGTGGGCGACAACGTCGGCGACTGCGCGGGCATGGCCGCGGACCTGTTCGAGACCTACGGGGTGACCGCGGCTGCCGCAATGCTCTTGGCGCACATCCTGTATCCCACAAGCACACAGATGTTCCTCTACCCGCTGCTCGTCGGGGGCGTGGGAATCCTGGGTTCTGTGGTGGCGATCCCGTTTGTGCGGGTGGGTCCCGCGAAAGGCACGAAGGCGCCGAATGTCATGGCGGCCATGTATACGGGCCTTGGCATCGCGACGGTCCTCTCCCTCGGATTCTTGGCGCTTGCCACGGGCGCGTGGATCACGATCCCGGCAGAGGCGAGCTTCAGCGCCACAAGTCTGGTTCTGTGCGCGGCGATCGGGGGCGTGGTGACGGGCGCGATGATGTGGATCACAGACATCTACACCGGCAGCAACGCAAGGCCCGTCATCAAGATCGCCAACGACTCGGTCGGGGGCCACGCGACCAACATCATCAGCGGGCTTGCAGTGGGGATGCAGTCCACGGTCCTTCCGGTCTTTGTGATCGTCGCTGCCATGCTGGTATGCCAGGCACTCGCCGGGCTCTTCGGGGTAGCCATCGCCGCGATGAGCATGCTCTCGCTGGCGGGCATCGTGGTCGCGATCGACGCCTACGGGCCGATCACCGACAACGCGGGTGGCATCGCGCAAATGGCAGACATGGGGAAGGAGATCCGATCGGTGACCGACCCCCTCGATGCCGTGGGGAACACGACCAAAGCCGTGACCAAGGGCTACGCGATCGCCTCGGCCGGCCTCGCTGCTGTCGTGTTGTTTGCGACGTTCATCGAGGATCTGAAGAGACTCGGCGGCAGTGGCGTTCAGAATCTCAGCTTCGACATCAGCAATCCCAACGTTCTGGCTGGGCTCTTCCTCGGCGCGGTCATCCCCTTCATTTTTGCTTCGCTTGCGATGAATGCCGTGGGCGTGGCCGGCGGTCAGGTGGTCCAGGAGGTGCGTCGGCAGTTCCGCGAAATCAAGGGTCTCATGGAAGGCAAAGCCGCGCCGGACTATCGCACCTGCGTCGACCTCGTGACCGCCACGGCGCTCAAGCAAATGGTGGCCCCCGCGCTCATTCCCGCGTTGATTCCGGTGATCGTGGGTCTCATCCTGGGTGCGCAGGCCCTTGGCGGGCTCCTCATCGGCTCCATTGTGTCTGGAGTTTGTGTCGCCATCTCCATGACGACCGGTGGCGCGGCGTGGGACAACGCCAAGAAATACATCGAGAGCGGGGCACTCGGCGGCAAGGGAAGTGACGCCCACAAAGCCGCGGTGACCGGAGATACCGTCGGCGACCCCTACAAAGACACCGCGGGTCCGGCCATTAACCCGATGCTCAAGTTGGTCAACATCGTCGCTCTGCTCATCATTCCCTTCCTCGCGCACTAGGGAAGGGCCTTGTCCGCGCCGGAGCCGGACCGCCATCCCCGCGATCGGCTCCGGCGAGAGCTTTCCCTCACGGACTCGACGCTCATCTGCGTCGCATCCGTCATCGGCTCGGGCATCTTTCTCACGCCAGGAGACATCGCGGACAAGCTTCCGCACCCCGGCCTCGTGCTCGCCGTCTGGATCGCGGGGGGGCTGCTATCCCTCGCGGGTGCCCTCGCCAACGCTGAGCTCGGCGCGATGTTCCCTCATGCGGGCGGTGACTACGTCTACTTGCGGGAGGCGTATCATCCAGTCGCCGGCTTCTTGGTCGGGTGGCTCACGTTCTTCGTGATTTATGTCGGCACGATCGCGACCCTCGCGGCGGGATTCGCCGCCGCTCTCGGGCACTTCTTTCCGCTGGGAAGCGGCGGCGAGCTTGCAGTCGCCTTGGCCGTCACAGTGGCGTCGTCGATTCTGAACTACCTGGGTGTGCGCGCCGGCGCGCGCTTTAACAACCTCACGACGGGTTTTAAGGTCGTGGCGCTTCTTGCGTTCGTGTTCTTTGGCCCGCTCACGGGCCACGGGGCGATCGCGAATTTCTCGCCGCTCGTGGAGGGTGCGAACGCGGTTCCGATCTCTCACTTCGGGCGCGCACTCTCACCGGTTCTGTTCAGCTATCTCGGCTGGAACGCCGCCGTCTATGTGGCCAGTGAAATTCACGACCCCGCCCGCAACGTGCCGCGCTCCCTCTTTCTCGGCCTTGTCCTGTGTACGGTGGTCTATCTGCTCGTGAATCTCGTTTACCTGTACGCGCTCCCGGTAGGCGCGCAGCGGGGAGTCGCCAACGTGGGGGAGGCCGCGGCGCGTCATTTGTTTGGCCCGCTCGGCGGGACTCTCGTTGCCCTCTTCGTGTTGGGATCAATCCTTGGCACGCTGAACGCGACGATTCTCGTCGGTCCGCGGATCGCCTATGCCATGGCGATCGACGGGCGCTTCTTCGGCGGGGTGGATCGAGTGCACGATGCACACGCGACCCCGTACGTTGCGCTCGCGGTTCAGGCTGCTGCCGCAGTCGCGATCCTGCTCGTGCTGCGCAGCTTTCCCAACGTACTGGACTTCACGACCTTCGCGATCGTGGTCGCTACCATGGCCGATACAGCGGCGCTCTATACGCTTCGGAGAAGAAAACCGAATCTTCCCCGACCCTATCGCGCGTGGGGCTACCCATGGGTACCTGCGCTCTATCTCGTCGCAAACGCCGCGATCGCAGTCGCGATGATCGAGGGAAGCACGCGGGAATGCATGATCGCCCTCGCCGTGGCGGCAACTGGGGTCCCGTTCTACGCGCTCTTTGCATGGCTCGAAGCCGATCGCTGAGGCGACCCCATCCCCTAATGCCTGCCGGTCACGACCGCACCGAGGATCGCCATGAGAGCGATGCCCAGGACGAACGGTACGGTGTAGATCCACTGATTGCGGTGTTCGTGGGTATGGAGCTCGGGGATAAGATCCGAGGCGGCGATATAGATGAACATGCCCGCGGTCGCGGTCAGAAACCAGCCAAGGTGAGCCTGTACGAGGCTCTTGAGTCCAAAGCACGCAAAGACGCCTGCGAGCGCCGTTAGACCCGAGAGGAAATTCACGATCAGGGCGTTCCGGGGGGAGAGCTTGCTGCGGATCAGAATCGCGTAGTCCGCGATCTCGTGAGGGATCTCGTGGGCGACCACCGCGAGGGTGGTCGCGATCCCAAGGGCAGGACTCGCGATGAAGCTCGCGGCAACAACAACCCCATCGATAAAATTGTGGACACCGTTCCCGATGAGAACCAAGTAACGCGACGCCATCGCACGGCCTTCCTCGTGAGCATGGAACCCTTGCAAGAACCGCTCGAGGAAGAAGAATCCAATCATCGCCGCGAGCGTGGCAACGAATATGTTGCCGTCTCCGCGCGCCTGCTCGACCGCCTCCGGAAAAAGCTCGAGGAACACCGTCGATAGCAGCACGCCGGCGGCAAAGCTTAAGAGCAGCATTTGGCGGCGCTCGGTCCAGAGGTCGGAGAATGCGAAGACGATGGCGACGAATGAGGTGAGGCTCACGAGCAGCGTGGCGATCAGCGACTGGGCGAGCGGGGACAATGATGGAAGTCCTTGGTTGCGAGCAATGAAGCGATGGGGTTCCCGGCCGGTTCCTTGGGAGCCGAGCAGTCTAGATCGGCCCCCTTCCGGAGCGCCACTGTGAACGCTGCCTCGGCTCGCGGTGTCTCGCGACGCCTCGTCGTGCCGCGGCGATCGATCCCGCCGCCGGACGCGGAGAGAAGGGGAAGCGCTCTCGCCGCAGTGCACCTGGCATAAGAGACGAAACGCAGCGATGAGGCTGTGCGCTCCAGTACGGACCAGGCGAGACGGGGTTTCAAGGGTTTGCTTCGCGGTCGGCCCGAGATCTGTAAGCGCGCAGCCGAATCGACGACCTTAGCGGAGGATCCCTACCGACGGGCCGGGCGAGGAGAGGCCCCGAAGCCCTTGAGCCGATCGATTTCCCAAAGGAGAGCCGCTTGAGGGGAGGGCATAGGGACCGGCTTCGCCCTCCGGATGCGCTCGACGTGACGGGAGTTCACGCTCGAGCCAAGCGCCAATCAGAGGAACTCCTCGAAGCCCCGGCAGGCGCCGGATCGTGTCGTCGATCTTTTGCGCTGCGGCGCGTCCTTCCGGGCTTGAGAAAAGATACCCGGCGACAAAGCGAGTCTCATGGCGAGGCTGGACGCCACTTCCGACCGGCGCCCAGAAGTTTTCGATCAAAAAGCGTGTCACCTGCGCCGCCCCGGGTGTGCCAAGCCGGCGCTCGGCCTGCTTGAAATAGAAGGAGAAGTGGCGGCTCTCGTCACACACGATTCGCGCGAGGAGCTCGGAGAGCACGGGGTGGTTCGCGAGCGCCGCAAGTCGGCGGTATCCGGTCAGGGTGGTGAGCTCGTTGAGCGCACCCCAGGTCATGTGGACCGCGACGAAGTTCCTCCACGCGCGTGAAAGCAGGGCGGTTGTGCGCTCCTCGAGCCAGCCGCCGAGCCCTGTCTTTGAACGTGGCTTTGGGCGTGAAACTCGATGGCCAGCGGCAGCGAGAAAGCGATCCAGGGCGCGACCGTGGAAAGTCTCCTCGTAGATCCAGCAGGAAAGAAAGGTTGCCACTTCAGGCTCATCAATCACGCGCGTTGCGAGGAGCTGACGCAGGTAGACGATGGTGTGACTCTCGATGTCCTGCATATAGCTAAGCGTTCGAAGCGCTTCCGGAGCCAGCGGCGTTTCTGGCACGCGATCAAAATCGATGCCGGAGAGGTCGAGGGCGCGCGAGCGCGCCGTGTATGCGTCGAGGTCAAACTCTTCCATGCACGGATTGTACGCACGACCGGGGCCGCTGGATGTGTGGGGAGCGCACCGCCTCCTGGCCCCATCGCTTCCGGCGCATTCCCAAGAGCCGTGGCCTCGCGGAGAGGCTCGTTGGACGCGGGCGAGGCTGCACACGCGATCCCAGGCCGCCCTTCGCGGCACAGCGGCTCTCCACCCCGGCTGCGGGGTTTCATCACGGACCCGGGCGGCCTCGGCCCCCTCACGCAAGCGAGTGCGCCCGGCGATCGCAGCGGCCGAGAACTCAGCCACCCTGCTTGCCCAAGCCCAATTTCTCCAATAATCTTGAGCATCTAGCGAGGTCGGGTCGTCTTGTCCAGCGAGCTTCGGGCAGGCCAGATCGTGCATGTGGGGCACGGGGTGGGCGCGTTCGTGCACCGTCGTCTTCCGCCCCATTGCCTCCGTACGCCTACGCGCTCGCCGGCAGTGCCGGCGCTTGAGCGCCTGCTCCGCGGTCTCGACCTCCACACGGTCTGTGAAGAGGCGCGCTGCCCGAACCGGGGCGACTGCTGGGCCCGTGGCCATGTCACCTTCATGCTGCTCGGTGCCGTGTGCACCCGCGCCTGTCGGTTTTGCGCGGTGGAAACGGGGCGGCCCACAGGGGGGCCGAATCCGGCGGAACCGACCCGCGTGGCGAGCGCTGTGGCCGCACTAGGTCTACACCACGTCGTGCTGACTTCGGTCAATCGAGACGATCTCGCAGATGGCGGAGCGGGCCATTTCGCGGCCGTGATTCGAGCGATCCGCCTGCAACGCAAGACCGTGACGGTGGAGGTGCTGACTCCCGATTTCCAAGGCAGTCTTATCGCGGTGGAGGCGGTGTGCGCGGCCGAGCCGGACGTCTACAACCACAACGTCGAGACCGTACCGCGCCTGTACCGGCGAGTGCGGCCCGGGGCGCGCTTCGAGCGCTCCGTCGCGGTACTCGCCCATGCGAAGCGGCAGCGTACCCAGGCGATCGTGAAATCTGGTCTTATGGTTGGGCTTGGAGAGACCCACGAAGAAGTCTTGGAAGTGTTGCGGGCGCTGCGTGACGCAGGTGTCGACACGGTGACCATCGGACAATACTTGCGCCCGTCGCGCCTGCACCTGGCCGTGGAGCGATATTGGGACCCCGAGGAATTCGACCTGCTCGCCGAGGAGGGTCGCGCGCTCGGTTTCTTGCACGTCGCGAGCGGCCCGCTCATCCGTTCCTCTTACAATGCCGAAGAGACGCTGCAGGCGGCTCGGAGCCGCTCGATGGTTCACCCTTCCCCTGTCGATTGAGAGGAGAACATGTCCCGCGTCCGTCACGACTTCCATAAGCTCAACCGGCTCCCGCCTTACGTCTTCGCCGAGGTGATCGCGCTGATGACGGCGGCGCGCCGCGCGGGCGAGGACGTGATCGACCTCGGCATGGGGAATCCAGACCTCCCGACGCCGCCTCACGTGATTGAGAAGATCTGCGAGGCTGCCCACAATCCTCGCAATCATCGCTATTCCTCGTCGCGAGGTTTGCCGAATCTTCGGGCAGCGATTTCGGAATGGTACAAGCGTCGGCACGACGTAGACCTCGATCCGGACCGTGAGGCCATCGCGGTGATCGGTGCGAAGGAGGGCCTCTCCCACTTCGTTCTGATGACCGTCGGGCCGGGCGACGTGGTCTTGTGTCCTGACCCCGCCTACCCGATTCATCAGTACTCGGTCATCATCGCGGGCGGTGATCTGCGGACCGTTCCGCTCGCCCCTGACTCCGATTTCATCGCAAACCTGGAAACGGCGATGCGCCGGACTTGGCCAAAGCCCAAGCTCCTCATGCTCTCATTTCCGGCGAATCCCACCACGCAGGTCGTGGACCGAGGATTCTTTGAGAAGGTGATCGCCTTCGCGAAGGAGAACGACCTCATGGTCGTGCACGACTTCGCCTACGCGGAGATCACCTTTGATGGCTACAAGGCGCCCTCCATCCTGGAGGTGCCTGGCGCGCGAGACGTAGCGATCGAGTTCGGCTCGCTCTCCAAGAGCCACTCGATGGCCGGCTGGCGCGTGGGATTCGCCGCCGGCAATTCCGACATGATTTACGCTCTCGGCCGGATCAAGAGCTATCTCGACTACGGCATGCCGCAACCCATCCAAATTGGCGCGATCGTGGCACTGCGTGGGCCCCAGGACTGCGTGCAGGAGGCGGTCGACACCTACCGCGAGCGTCGCGACACGCTGATCGATGGTCTCGGCCATCCGGGCGAAGGGGCGTGGAAGATCGAGAAACCCCTTGGCACGATGTTTGTTTGGGCCCAGCTCCCGGAGCCGGTACGCGCTATGGGCTCGCTCGAGTTCTCGAAGCGTTTGCTGGAAGAGGCGAAGGTCGCCGTCTCGCCCGGCGTGGGCTTCGGAGAGACGGGCGAGGGTTACATTCGATTTGCGCTCGTGGAGAACAAACAACGCATCCGACAGGCGGTGCGCGGCATCCGACGCTTCCTCCGGGACCAGGTCTGACGACAGTGGGCAAGGAGACCAGAGTCGGGGTGGGGCTGATCGGTCTTGGCACTATCGGCGCTGGGGTCGCAAAGCTTTTGCGTCGGAACTCCGCGGTGCTCGAGGAACGGCTGGGCTTTCCGCTGCGTCTCGTGCGGGTCGCCGACCTGGATTTGAGCCGCGCCTGCAACCTCGATCTTGGCGGCGCCCGTTTCGACGCCGATGCAGAGGCCTTAATCGACGATCCCGAAGTCGCGATCGTGATCGAGCTGATCGGTGGCTACGAAGTCGCGCGGCGGCTCATCCTGCGAGCGGTCGAACGCGGAAAACACGTGGTCACGGCAAACAAGGCACTGCTGGCTGTGCATGGCAAGGAGATCTTCGATGCCGCACGGCGCCGCGGCATCGACGTCGCATTCGAAGCGAGCGTCGGAGGCGGGATCCCGATCCTGCGCTCTCTGCGTGAGGGCCTTGCTGCCAACCGCATTCAGTCCGTGCATGGAATCATCAACGGCACGACCAACTATGTGCTGACCGAGATGGAGAAAACAGGCGAGACGTTCGAGACGGTGCTCGCGCGGGCCCAGCGGCTCGGCTACGCCGAGGCCGATCCTACTCTTGACGTGGACGGCATCGATGCCGCACACAAGCTGACGCTGCTTGCCGGTATGGCGTTCGGTGCCGACATCGCGTTCAAGCAGATTCCGACCGAGGGGATCCGAGGTCTCGCTCCCGTGGAGTTCGAAGCCGCGCGCGAGTTTGGCTACCGGATCAAACTCCTCGGAATCGCCAAGCTGCGAGAGGGTGAGCCCGAGCGGATCGAGGTGCGGGTCCACCCGACGCTGATCCCGGCGGCGAGTTTGCTGGCCAAGGTGGATGGAGCGATGAATGCGATCGCCGTGCAGGGTGACGCTGTCGGCCCCACTCTCTTCTACGGTGCGGGTGCCGGAGAGATGCCCACGGCGAGCGCCGTGGTGGCAGACGTCATGGAGATCGCCCGCGAGATTCACCGGGGTACGGCGGGCCGGGTGGCGCCCCTTTCCTACCTGCCCGAGGCATTGCGACCAAAGCCGCTGGTCCCGCTTGGGGAGCTGTTCGGGCGGACGTACCTGCGCTTCACCGCGCTCGACCGCCCGGGCGTGCTCTCTCGGATCGCCGGCGTTCTCGGGGAGGAGGGCATCGGCATCGAGTCCGTGATCCAGAAGGGTCGCGGCCACGCCGAGACCTCTGTACCCGTCGTCGTGATGACGCACCCCGCCCGCGAAGCCGCAGTTCGGCGCGCGCTCGAGCGCATCGATCGAATGGCGGATGTGACCGCCCCAACCCGGCTGCTGCGCATTGAGGAGGAGATCTGATGCCCGCCAAGCCCGTCTACCGCGCTTGGTTCGCGAGCGTCCGAGATCCGTCCGAGACGTACCCGCTCGACACGGTTGTCTACACCGATCGCGAGGGCGGACTGCTCCAGGTCATGCACGACATGGATGAGCTTCGCAAGACGTCCGCCGACGAGTGGAAGCGCCGTTTCGAGGAGCGTGCCCACAAGAACGATTGGCCCTACGGCTCCGGTGTGTGGGGCAAGAAAGAGTGGGTCTGCCCCGAAGTCGACAACGAAAACGTGGTTTCGATGTACGAGGGCCATTCGAACCTTTTCTGGGCTGAGCGCTACGGCCGCGAGATCGGCGTCGAAGACCTGTGGATCAAGCAATGCGGCAACTCGCATACCGGATCGTTCAAGGATCTCGGGATGACCGTCCTCGTGTCGATGGTCAAGGAAATGATCGCGCGAGGGAAGACCATTCCGGCGGTTGCTTGCGCTTCCACTGGAGACACTTCCGCCGCACTCTCGGCATACGCCGCGGCCGCCGGTATTCCAGCCATCGTGTTCCTTCCGCGCGGCAAGATCTCTGTGGCCCAGCTGATTCAGCCGGTTGCGAACGGCGCGATCGTGTTTGCGCTGGATACGGACTTCGACGGCTGTATGGGAATTGTGAAAAAGGTGGCCGAGCGCGACGGTATCTACCTTGCGAACTCGATGAACAGCCTGCGCATCGAGGGACAAAAGACGGTCGGCGTCGAAATCGTGCAGCAGTTCGACTGGGAGGTGCCGGACTGGATCGTAATTCCGGGCGGAAACCTCGGCAACGTTTCGGCTCTTGCAAAGGGTCTGGACATGATGTTCGACCTGGGTCTCGTGTCGCGACGCCCGCGGATCGTGTGTGCCCAGGCCGAGGCGGCGAACCCCCTCTACCTCGCGTACCAACGAGGGTTTCGCGTGTTCGAGCCGATCGCGGCCCGGCCTACGCTGGCCTCGGCCATTCAGATCGGAAATCCCGTCTCCATCGAGAAGGCGATTGACGCCATCCGGCGCTACAACGGGATCGTCGAACAGGCCAGCGAGGCCGAGCTTGCGGAGGCGTGCGCGCATGCCGACCGAACGGGTCTGTTCAACTGCCCCCACACCGGAGTCGCGCTGGCCGCCATGCGCAAACTGGTGAGCCGCGGTGTCATCCCGAAGGGCGATCGCGTGGTCGTGATCTCCACCGCGCACGGCCTCAAGTTCACGGACTTTAAGGTTCGCTACCACTCCATGAACCTCGAGGGGATTGTTCCTGAGCTGCCGAATCCGCCGATTGAGCTTCCCGCACGTTACGAAACCGTGCGGGACGAGATGATGAGGCAGATCGAATCCCGCTTTGGGCGAGGCGTCGGAACGCAGAGCCGTTCCTCATGAATCGCACGCCGGAACTTGCGCCAGGCTCCGGAAGACAAAGCGAAGACGCGTAGAGCGGAGCCATGTTCACGGGAATCGTCGAAAGCGTCGGCAAGATTGTGCGCTTCGAGCGGGGCGGGGACCTCGCAAGCATTGTGGTCGATGCGCCCACCCTGTGCGCGGGAGTTAAGCGCGGCGACAGCATCGCGGTAAACGGGGCGTGCCTCACGGTGACGGCCCTCGCTGGTGGAAGGTTGAGCTTCGAAGCCGTTGCGGAGACGCTTGCACGGACCAACCTCGGAGAGCTCACGATCGGCTCGGGGGTCAACCTCGAACGTGCGATGCGTGCGGATCAGCGTCTTGACGGGCACATCGTCCAAGGGCACGTGGATGCGGTGGGCCGCGTTCGCGCTCTCGAACGCGAGGGCGCGGATGTGCGTTTGTTTATCGATTGTGATCCCAGCTTCTCCGTTTTGCTTGTCGACAAGGGCTCCGTGGCCGTCGACGGAGTGTCTCTCACGGTCGTGCGCGCGGAGACTGGCGGATTCGATGTGGCGCTCATACCACACACTCTCGAATCGACAACGCTCGGCCAGCGCTCCGCCGGCGATCGGGTGAACCTCGAAGCCGATGTGCTCGGGAAATACGTGAAACACTATGTGGAGCGCGTGCTTGGTGGCCCGCCCGCGGGACGCTCGTGACTCTCGCGGGCGGACCCTCCGAGCCCGCGGAGGTCGCGCGAGCCGTCGCGCCATGCCTTGGGTGCCAGCCCATCGCCGCCGCGTGGCTCTACGGATCGTTGGCCCGCGGCGACGCCCGGAAGGAGTCCGACGCGGACCTCGGCGTACTGTTTGCCGCTCACCTGCGCAGCGATCGTCGGCGGGTGCTGCGCGACATCGAGCGCGCGGCACGAGGGGCTCTCGCAGGAAAAGAGCTTTCGGTCGTAGATTTGGAGAAGGCCCCCCTGCTGCTGCGGCATCGGGTGCTGCGCGATGGCGTGCTCCTCGTTGAGCCTGACCCGGGTGCACGCTCCAGGTTCGCGGCACGTGTTCTCGAAAAGTTCTGTGCGACGCGTGCAGTCCGCTGCACCTTCGACAACGCGACGCGGTACCGCTTGGCGCATAGCGTGCCGGTGGTGGGTGCGATGTAGGAGTGGTGATCGTCAGCGGCGCGATCGATCGGGAAGTCGCCACGGCGCGGATGCGACGCATCGAGGATCTGGTGGCGAGGGTTGAGAAGAGATTACCGCTCGTCGCCCGCTCGAGGCCCGACACGGATGCTTGGCTCGCGGCCGAGCATCTTGTGGAACAGGCAGTGCGGACCGCGTCTCGATTGGCGGCACAGCTTGTCGCGGCCGGCGCTCTTGGAGCCCCGGAGTCGGCGGCGGGGATGTTCACGTGTCTTGGGGAGAAGGGCTGGCTGCCGGAGTCTGAGGCGGGTGGGCTTGCGCGCCTTTCGGACGCGGCCGAGAGACTGGCCGACGGCAGCGGCGCCGCGGAGCCTGCCGCATTGCGAGAGCTTCTCGCCGGAGCGCCGAAGCTCCTGCGAGCTTTTCTTCGGACCGCGGCGATTCGGCTTGGAAGTACGTCTGAGTAAAAATCGGCACCTCGCCGCATGGTAGTCTGCGACAGGAGGATCCCCATGAATCGCACTCTCGACGTCGCTAGTTCCCTCGGCGCCAGCCTTGTCCGAGGTGGTTTCGCCGCTCGTGTGGGAACCCTCGGCGCGCGGCCCGAGCAGCCCCTCGAGCTCTGGGATTTCGAGGGCTGCCCGTACTGCCGCAAAGTCCGTGAGGCCCTTTCGGTTCTTGACCTCGATGCGCAGGTGTGGCCCTGCCCGAAGGGCGGCCCCCGCTTCAGAGTGGAGCTCGCGAAAAAGGCGGGGAAGGCGCAATTCCCTTATCTCGCGGATCCGAACACCGGCAAGGCGATGTATGAGTCCGACGATATCGTCCGCTACCTCTTCGAGACCTACGGAGATGGTTCTGTGCCGTTGCTGCTGGCCGCGGGCATGTTCGGCGACTTGTCGTCGACGCTGGCGTCTGCATTGCGCCCGAGCGTCGGCATCCGCTATCGCCCGGCGGATGTTCCAGCGCAGCCGCTCGAACTGTGGAGTTTCGAGGCGTCGCCCTTCTGTCGGATCGTCCGGGAAGCACTGTGTACGCTTGAGCTGCCCTACCTCCTGCACAACGTCGCAAAGGGAAGCCCACGGCGTGAGACATTCATCGCACGCTCAGGCAAGATGATGGTGCCATGGCTCTCCGATCCCAACACGGGAACGGAGCTCTTCGAATCTGCGGACATCGTGACCTATCTGGAGCAGACCTATGCCAGGCGCTAACGCTGCCCGCTGCATCGATCGCGCAGAGCTCGAACGCGGGCTGAACCGAGTTCGCCTCATCTCCGGAGACGCGCAGGCGGGTGTGTTCGGGCCGGACACCAAGATCTGGCAAGTGAACAAGGAAACGGCGATTTTCCTGGGTGCGGGCCGAGCCGCGCTGCTCCAGCTTGCCCATCCGTTTGTGGCTTATGCCATCGATCGACACTCGAAGACCCGCGATGATCCTCTCGGTCGCTTCCGGCGTACCTTCTACCAGGTCTTCTCCATGGTGTTCGGCACCCAAGAGTGCGCCTTCCGCGCATCCCAGTCAGTGTGGGCAACGCACCGTCGCGTTTCGGGCACGCTGCCGGCAGGCGAGGGCGCGTGGCGCGCCGGCACCCGATACCACGCGAACCATCCGCAGGCGTTGCTCTGGGTTCATGCGACGCTCTGGGACACTTCTGTGGCCTGCTACGAAGCGCTCGTGCGTCCCTTGCGCCTCGAAGAAAAGCACGACTACTACGAAGAAACCAAACGATTTGCATACCTGTTCGGAATTCCAGAAGATGTTCTTCCTCCAGATTGGAATGCTTTCCGCTCCTACGTCGAAGGCATGCTGGCGAGCGACTTCCTCGTCGTGACTCCGGTTGCCGCGGAGATGGCACGCTTCCTGTTCCGACCGCCCTTGCCCGGCCTTGGACCCCTCGTGCGGCGCTATGCGGAGGTCACGTCCTGGCTTCTGCCAGAACGGCTGGCCGTCGGCTTCGGTCTGGATCGCGGAGGGAAGGCCGGACGCGCTCGGTACCAGCAAACGCTGCGCCAGCTGGCAGCGCTGTATCGACGACTCCCGCGCCGTCTCCGCTACTTGCCCGCCTATGTCGAGGCCCGCCGACGACTCGCAGGCCGAGAGGGACGTGATTGGATTGGCGAACTCATGACCCGCGCCCTCGTGGGAGCACCGCGGCTCGGCTAGGGCAGGGCGTGGGGTTCCGATCGCCTGAAAGTCGCGAAAAGCTCGCGCTCGTAGGGCTGCTCCTCATCCTCTGGGGGACCGGCTACTACGCAATCGCTCTCACGACCGATCCCCGGGCGGCGCGATCGCTTGGCACGGCACTGGACGCATCCATTCCATTTGTTCCCGTGACCGTCTACCTCTATTCATGGGTCTATACGGCGATGCTCTACCCGCTGTTCACCGTGCGCTGCATCCGCCTCTTCCGCCGTGTCGCGATGGCATATTGCCTCGTCATTGCAATTTCGCTTGTGGCTTTCCGTCTCTTTCCGGTGACGTCTATCGGGTTCCGGCCTGACCCCCGGCTGCTCCAAGACCACAATTTTCACGAGTGGGGCGTTCGGCTCAACTTTTTCCTCGACCCGCCTTTCAATCTCTTCCCCTCGCTCCATCTGTCGATCGCGACTCTCGTGGCTCTTACGGCCTGGAAGGTTCGCCCCGCTTATGGAGCCATGGCGACCCTCATGGCAAGCGGCATCGCACTCGCCGTCCTCACCCTAAAGCAGCACTACCTCGTCGATGGTGTCGCCGGGATCACCCTCGGAGCTGCCTCCTACGGAGTATTGTTGCATCCCCTGCGCGTCAGCAATGCGCGAACGGATCGGGTGGCCTACGGCTGGGGAGGACCCACGGGCTATTTCGGCTTCCACATTCTTGTGATTTTGGGTCTGTACATTCTCTACCGATCGGGCGTGCGGCCTTGGGAGTTCTGAGGGGACGAGTCGAGGCGACAAAACCGGTCCAAGATCCACGACCCTCCGTAGGTTTTCCAGCGACCCTCGCTCGACATCTGATAGGATCGAAACGAGGAGGCTGCTCTTGGATCGCCATCTTGTGGTCGTCCCGCATACCCACTGGGACCGTGAGTGGTACCAAACGCACGAGCAATTCCGCGTGCGCCTCGTGCGCTTGCTCGATCGGTTGTTGAACCTCCTCGAAGGCGATCCCACGTTCCGACATTTCATGCTCGACGGACAAACCATCGTGCTCGACGACTACCTGGAGGTTCGACCGGAGGCGCGCGAACGAGTCGAAAAGCTCGTTCGCGACGGACGGCTCATGATCGGGCCGTGGTACGTGCTGCCGGACGAATGGCTCGTCTCGGGCGAGGCGCTGATCCGCAATCTGCGGCTCGGCCTTCGCAAGGCTGCAACCTTCGGCGGTGGGATGCGCATAGGCTACGTCCCAGACCAGTTCGGGCACGTGGGTCAACTGCCGCAAATCTTTCGCGGCTTCGGCTTCGATGGCGCGGCCCTTTGGCGTGGCGTCCCCGCGGAGATCGCGCAAACGTGTTTTCGTTGGGAAGCCGCCGACGGGAGTAGCGTTTTTACCGCCTATCTTCCGCGCGGCTACGGGAATGCCGCACTGCTGCCCTTAGATCCAGACGCGCTCGCCGACCGGTTGATGCGGGAAATCAAACATCTCGAGCCGTTCGCACGTATTTCCAGCCTCCTCCTCATGAACGGAAGTGACCACCTCGAGCCGCAGCCCGGACTTCCCGCCGCGCTCGAAGCCGCTGCGGCACGACTCCCTGGAGTGACGGTCGAAATTGGCACCCTGGCCGACTACTTGGTTCGCGCAAAGCGCGAATCTGCGCCAGACCTTCCCGTGCACCGGGGTGAGCTCCGCTCCGGCCTGCGTGCGCCGCTGCTTCCGGGGTGCGCCTCCGCTCGTGCGCCGCAGAAACAGGCTGATTTCCGCAACGACAGGCTCCTCACGCGCTATCTCGAGCCTCTGGCCTCCTGGCTCTCGGCCCAGGGTGGCGAATTTGACTGTGGACTCCTCGACCTCGCATGGCGGATTGCCCTCGAGAACCACCCGCACGATTCGATCTGCGGCTGCTCTGTGGACCGGGTGCATGCGCAGATGGAGTCGCGCTTTCAGCGGGTGGAGGAAATTGCGACGGCTCAGCTCGAGAGCGTCGGGCGCCAGCTCGCCGCGCATGTCGCTGCTCCCACCCCACCGACCGGCCGTCTTCAGGGCGAGGTCTTGGTGGTCTGGAACCCGAACGCGGCGGGAAGGGCGCAAGTGGACACTGCCCTTGAGCTGGACATCCCGAGGGAGATCTCGGCCCGGCAGACCGTGCCCCTCCATTTGCGCGCTGCAAATGGAAGGCGCATCGCCGCCCGAGCGATGGTGGAGAGTGAAGGAAGCGTGTGGGGCGGCACGTTCCCGACCAGCCTCGCGCTGTCGGTCTTGCCGGGTTTCGGTCGTGAGGTGCTCGGCTACTTCGTGAATGATCTCGCGACCCGTGTCGAAGGCAATCGCCTCATCGTTTCGGTTCGTCTCGGGAGCACACCCCAGGGTGAGCTGGACGTGTTGAGCCGCAAGCGTGAACTGGTGGCGGCGCTCTCCGCGCCGGGGATTGAGGAGGTGGCAATTGAAGCTCGGCGACCCCCGAGGGTGCGCCTGCGCTTCGTCGACGACTTTCCAGGCCATGGTCTGCGCGTGTACTCCGTGGCAAGGGGAAGGAGCCGCGCGGAGGAGCGGGTTCTCGCCGAGCGCACCGCCCTGGGAGGGGCATGCATCAAGAACACATTCTGGCAGGTGGAGGCGAGCGCCCATGGGGATGTGACACTTACCCGCCTGACGGACGGAACGGTAGTCCGCGATGCGCTTCGCCTCGTCTCTGAAGGTGATCGTGGAGACGAGTACAACTTTGATCCAATTCGAGGCGTTGCGGCGGTAGAGCGGCCCCACCGCGCGCGCGTCCGCGTTCTCGGGGGGGCAGTGCCGGAAGCGGCACTTGCGATCGAGCTCTGGTATCGCGTGCCCGAGTGCCTCACGCCAGACCGCAAGACGCGCACTGGAAAGCATGTGGAGTTGCCCGCGCGGCTCCTCGTGCGGCTGGCTTCGGGATTCGATCGCGTAGACGTCGAGGTCACACTCCACAACACCGCGAAGGATCACCGAATGCGGCTCCACGTGCGTGCCCCCTTTGTGGCGCAGCGCTTCGAAGTCGAATCCGCATTCGAAGTCGCAAAAAGGCCGATCGCTCCCCAGCCCTCCGATTTCGGAAGTCCGCACCCTGCGGAGTTTCCGATCGGCGCGTGCCCCGAGCGGGCCTTTGCCACGATCAGCGATGGAACGCGCGCACTCACCGTGGCCAATCGGGGCACGTCCGAGGTCGAAGCGGTATGCGAAGCAGACGGCACGACCTCTCTGGCGCTCACGCTGCTACGCGCTGTCGGTTGGCTCTCCCAGGGGAGCTTAGGCCTGCGCCCGGGACCGGCGGGCCCCCTGTTTCCAACACCGGAAGCCCAGGTGCTCGGTCCGCATCGTGCCGAGTTCGCGCTCTTCTCGCACTCCGATGGCGATCCCATGCGCGTCGCCCGGGCACACGCCTTCGCCTACCCACCGATTGCATTCGTTCGGAGCGGCGGGCGGCCTGTAACGCTTGCCGACGAAGCTCGCTTGGTCGAGATCGATGATCCTGAAGTCGTGGTTTCGGCGATCGAACCTGATCCTGGCGGCGGTCCGAAGGTGCGCATCTACGAAGCGACAGGGCGCGCGCGCATGGTCACTGTGCGGTGGCACGGCTCCGCCGCCCGCACGCTCGTCCCCGTCGATCTCACCGGACGACCGGACACCACCCAGTGCACGCCCACACCCGATGGCGCGGGAGCGGTCGTTCAGCTCCGGCCCTGGCAGATCCTGACTCTCGCGGTCCGCTAGGCCTAAGAAGCGAGACGCGCAGCGCGCCGGCCTGCATCTCTCTCGCACACGGACTGCCTCTTGGGTGCGCTCGAGTTGCAGGCATTCTGCAGCTGCCCTGCACCCGTGTGCTCCTTCTCCTGCCTCTTACCGAGGCCCTCCTGAATGTGCAGGCGCGAGCCTAACCTTTTGCTGCGCATCGGGATTTCGCGGACGCGGTGGCTGCACGGGCACGCGCCGAGACCGCCTATCCCCTTGAACCGATAAAGGAAAGGCCGTCTATAGCCGATTCGCACGCCGGGCAATCAGGTGCGGGGTGTGCCCTGAAACGCGTGCGAGAAGGGGAATTCGGCGCGCTCCTGCTCGGCTTTGGCCGGGCGGCACTGCTCTCGCTTGCCTGCGCGCTGGCGGCGGCATCCCCCATCGCAGCCGATCAGTCGCTGGCGCCGCTGGCCACGCCATCGCCCATTGCCACCGATCCATCGCTGTCGCCGCGCGTAGTGACCGAGACCGTCCCGCGCGGTCCGTGGGTTTCCGAAGAGGACTGGGCGGACCGGCTCGTGGGTGCGCTCGGCTTGGGGTCTGCCGCGGGCCGAGATGCGCCTCCTGCGGCGCTGTTTGCGCTCCTTTGCCCCCCGCCCGCCCAGGGCGGCGAGGTCTCCGTATCGGTGCCGATTCGGCCCGCACCCGGTGCCACCTCATTGACGGTCGATTTAAGCGTTCCCGAGGCGGGCCTCTACGCACTCGCGGTGGAGGGTCATGGCGTGCAGCAGTGGCGCGCCGGCAACCGCAATGCGGGGGAGACCGATCCTCAACTCGAGAGGCCTGGACTCTCGCCCCAGCTGCTCCCCCTCCCGGCCGGCGTTCAGACGCTCTCGGCCTCGTTCGATCCGGGATCGACTGCCACACAGGTCACACTGGAGCGGTACAGACAACTGTGCATCGAGCCACGCGACGGTTGGAGCGCTGGGCAACCTCTTCGTTTCGGCGATAAGGCGCGCACGCTGGTCCGGGCGCTGGGTCTCGAATCGCGGCTCCCGATCGAAGGCCCGCCTCAGACCATCGAGGGGGAGACCTTCCACGCACTTCCCGGTCAAGCGTCCGTGACCGATCAGTCCCTTTCTGCGCCTACCTCCGGCGGCGCCTGGGCGAGAGCCGATCGTGACGGAGCCGAGCTTCGCTGGGACGTGCGCATCGACAATCCCGGTACAGTGACTCTTCTTGCCCGTATACACGGAAGTGCGCCTCAAATCTGGTCGATCGGAAACGCGAGTGCCCGCGTGATCCACCCTGCAACCGGCGCCGCAGGCTGGGTATGGACCGAGATCGCGACTGTGCCTCTTGGAGAGGGGGTGCAGAGCCTGCGTGCGCAACTTCGGCAGGGTGCCGGTGTGGACGTCATTCGGGTTCTGCGACGACGGGATGGGGATCAGGACTACCTCGCGGTCCTTGACGCGATCGGTGTGGAAGAGGGAGCTGCGGACGAACTCGTGGACGCCAGCGCCGCGTCTGCGAATCTCGCAAACCCCCTCGTGCACACCTTGGTGGCTGGATTCCTCCAGCGACTTGCGATGCCAGGCCCCGGCGACCTCATCCTGATTCAAAACCAGCAGGAGCGACTGTATACGCGGCCCCTCTCGCCACTCTTGCCGGCAGAGATGTGACGATGCAGGGTCTTACACAAAAGGGATTGGCAGCCGCCAGGCGCGGCTTGCGGGTCGCGGCGCTCGTGGCGATCGGGTTGTTTGCGCCCGCGTTCGCGCGCGCAGATCCGGGGGAACCCGGGGCCAGCGGGCCGCGCGAGGGCTTTGCCTGGCATCCGTACGCGAGCCTGACCGCGGTCTATGACGACAATGTTCTGCTTGCGCCGGGCGGCGGTCCGGGGGAGCCGGGCCTGTGGTTTGGGCCGGGAATTGAAACGTCCTACAGGGAAGGCGCGTGGCGCACCGGGGCAGACGTGGGTGCGGACCTGCGTCAATACTACGGTTCTCCGCAAATCTCCCAGTACTTCTGGCGCATCAGTGGCTTCGCAGAGGTGGACGCGATGCGCGGCCTCACGCTGCGCGTGTCCGATGCCTATGCCCCGCAGCCCCTCAACTACGGACTGCCCCAGGACGACCTCGAGAACCTCGTCCAATCGAATCGCCTCGAAGCCCAGGCACGGTACCGCAGAGAGCTGCCGGAAGAGTTTATCCTCGACTTGACACTTCGCGGAACGCGATTTGACTCGGACCCCTACCAGGTGCGGCAAGATCCGGTGCCCGCCGGATTGCCACCGGGCACCGAATCCTTCAACGCCAGCTACGACGATGTGACCGCGGAAGTGGAGCTTCAGCGCGGCATGGGGCGGGAGGTGATCGGCTACGCACGCCTCACCACTCGCGAGCGCTGGTTTGACGACCTTCCGCAAGACGATCTCACCGAGGTCTCGGGCCTCGCGGGCATCCGTTGGCGAGCTTTGAGGAATGTGGAGGTCGAGCTTGGAGGTGGCTACGGGCAAATCGACTTTCACTCTGGACCGACCACGCCCGGGGCAATCGGTCTTCTCCAGCTCAAAGGCGACCTCGAAGGCGGCTGGCGCTGGAACGCCGGCGTGACCCGCATGCTGACCTCGGACATTTCTGGCTTCAACTACGCAGAGACCGTCGGTCATGCCGGTCTCGAAAAGCAGCTGGGGCCGCGAATGCGCGCGACGATCGATGCATTCGGCGGTCAATTCGACAACCAAGCTCCGGGCGTTGGCAACCAGAAGTACTACGCGGTGGAGGCGGCGCTCCGTCGTCAACTGACGCGTACGCTCCAGGCCGGACTCGTGGTCCGCCACTGGCAAACGTATGGACAAGGTGACCTCAGCAATGTCACGCAGAATCGGGTGCTGCTTGAGTTCAAATACCGACGCTAATCGACGATTGTCTCGGCTGATGCGCGGGGCTGGGCTCGGCATTGGGCTGAGCCTCTTGCTGGTGGCCGCGACGATGGCGCGCGCCGACGCCGGGCCCGAGCGCATTGCGCCCGGCGACACCATCGAAGTACAGGTGTGGCAAGAGAGCGACCTCTCGGGCCCGCTCCACGTGGACGAAGATGGCACGGTCTCCCACGTCCTGCTGGGTCGCGTCACCGCGGCCGGGAAGACCTGCGACGAGCTGGCGGAGGAGCTGCGTTCGCGCCTCGAACGCAGCTACCTGCGTGCGCCGCGTGTCGTGGTCACACTCCGGGAATCGGCGCGCCGGACGGCTTCCGTCCTGGGTCCTGTCGAGCGACCCGGTGCGCATCCCGTGCACGAGCACATGCGAGTGCTGGATCTGCTGATCGCCGCAGGCGGACTGACACCCGGAGCTGGATCTACCGCCGTCCTTCTTCATCCCACCGCGGCCAATCCAGCGGCTCCAACGGCACCGGATGGAAATTCACCGGCCGCTCCGGCAGAACTGGACCTACAGGCGCTCCTGCGCGGTGGCGACGCCGCTTCGAATCCGCCGATCGGGCCGGGGGACGTTCTCATCGTTTCGCGCGCGGCGACGGGAGCGGCGGCCATGGCGGAAGGTCCAATGCCACGCGTGCGTGTGGTGGGCGAGGTGGCTCGACCGGGCACCTACTCGCTCTCGCAGGCTCCGACGGTTCTCGACGCCGTTCTCCTCGCGGGCGGTCTTACGGAATATGCCGCCGGCAATCGTGCGCGCATTGTGCGCGGATCCGGGGAGCGGCGCACGGAGACCCGCGTGCGCATCGGCGATCTCATGTCTGGGAGCAGCGACGCGCAGAATCTCGAGCTCAAGGACGGCGACCTCGTCGTGGTTCCGCAGTCCTACTTCTAGCGATGCCGGCAGTGGAGGGAAGCGAGATGCAGGCGCATAGGTCCACCATCGACGAGGGGCACTGGACCGACCAGCTGGCCATGCTGCGCCAGCGTTGGCGAACGCTGGTCGCGACCTTCGTGGGCTTTCTTAGCCTGGCCTTGGTCTGGAACTACCGAATCCCGGCGGTCTATCGCGCGACCGCTCGACTTGTGATCGGAGCGACGGCGCCCGCGAATGCTTTGGCAGATCGTTCCAGTCCGATCGAAGGCTACCTGCTCGAACGACGCTCGTTTGAAACTGAACTCGAGGTCATGCGAAGCGAGCCGGTGGCACGACGTGCGGCGGAGACATTGGGCTGGATCGACGCAAGTACCCCAGCGGAGCGCATCCAGGCGGTTGTCCAGGAGGTGAAAGGGGCCCTCGACGTCGAGCATCTGCGCGATACCCGGATCGTGCTTCTGCATGCGGACGCGGGCGCGCCCGAGCGCGCGCGGGATCTGTGCAATGCGGTCGCAGATGCCTATATCTCGTACTCCCAAGAGCAACGCGATGAGGGCCGCCGCCGATCGATCACCTGGCTCACCGGAGAGCTCGAAAATCAGCGCGACAAGCTGCGTCGGTCTGAGGAACGTCTTGTCGACTATCTCTCGACCGAGCGTCTTGACTTCTCGGGTGCCGAGGAAGCAGCGCCCCTGTCATCGGAGGCCGCGGACGGGACGCTGCGCCAGGAAGTCACCGCGGCGGAAGTCGAGCTCGCCCAGCTCCGACGCCGCTACCTCGACCAACACCCGAAGGTCATCGAAGCTCGCACACGCCTAGAAAGCCTACGCGCGAGATTCGCACAGAGTCAGGCGACCCGTGAAGTCGACCAACGAAAATTGATCCAGTACCGGATCCTCAAGCGTGACGCCGATCTCGATCAGCAGATGTACGAGGTGCTGCTCAAGAAGCTGAAGCAGGCAGATCTCTCTGCCGGCATCGCAGACTTTGACCTCCGGGTCCTCGAACCCGCCAAGCGGCCGACCCTAGCGATCGAGCCGCGAACGGGGCGAAACCTGACCGTGGCTCTTGTGCTGGGGCTGTGCGCCGCAATCGCGGCGGCCTATCTGGTGGACACGCTAGACCGGAGTGTCGGGAGCGCCGAAGAGGTGGCACGCGTCCTCGGCCTTTCCACCCTCGGCACGATCTCGCGGTTCGATGCGCGTCCGCGCGCGACCTCGCTCGTGGCGGAGGCCCCTGGTGCGCTCGAAGGGGAGATGTTCCGAGCGCTGCGGACGAACCTGCGTTTCAGCCATGTGGACCTGCAGCGGCGCGCTGTACTCGTCACGAGCACGGGTCCCGAGGAGGGGAAGAGCACGGTGCTCGCGAACCTGGCGGTGTCACTCGCGCAGTCAGGCCGCCGGACCGTCGTGATCGACACGGATCTGCGGCGACCGACGCTACACCGGATGTTTGCGCTCGCCAAAGCCCGGGGGCTCGCCGACTATCTCGCCGGCGACGCAGATCTGGACCAAGCACTCCGACCGACGCACGTGGAGGGTCTCGACGCACTGCCGTGCGGAACACTGCCGGCAAATCCCGCGGAGCTCATTGAGTCCCATCGGCTCGGAGAGCTCGTTCGGTTGCTGCGTGAACGGTACGAGTACGTGCTGCTTGACTCGCCGCCCGCGGGTGGGCTGGTAGACGCGTCTCTGCTCGCAGGGCTGGTCGATGGCGTGCTGCTCGTCGTCGAGCCACGGCGATTCGACTGGCGTGTCCTGCGGTCGACCGTGCGCCAGCTCGAGCGCTCTGGAGCTCGACTCTACGGCGTCGTTCTGAACAAGTCGCCGATCGACGATCCAACCGCGGCATATCGCTACTACAGCTACGGGCGAGAGACTGCCGGCGACGCGGGGCCTGCCAGCACCGGGAGTAGACCGGCGTGATTCGCAGTGGCTGGCTCGCTTGCGCATTGCTGGCACTCCTCGCAGGAGCGGTGGCGTTCCATGGCGGAGTGACAGCGGAGGTAAGCGCCGGCCTTTACCTGGCGGTGGCGGCGGTTGCCGGGCTTGCTGCCGCGACGCGGCAGTTCGCGGCGATTGCTGGCGGGGGGTTGGAGCTCGCGCTCGCAGGGTGCGGGCTGGGCCTTGCGTCCGTTCTGTGGAGCATCGCACCCGACGCGACGCTGGACGCGAGCGCGCCGCTGCTTGCCTCGGTGCTTGTTTTTTTGTTGTGTGCGGGAACGCTCTCAAGGCTTCAGGCGCGCCGCCTGCTCGGAGGGTTTGCCGTTCTCGGCGCCGTCGTCGCGTGTGTCGCCCTCGCGATGACCCCTTTAGGGGCGCGTGCCCGGGAGCCGTTCGGAAACCCGAATCACCTCGCCGCGTGGCTGCTTTTGCCCGCTTCCTACGCGTTCGCCAGGCTTGTCGGCTCCGAACTCGCGAGGCGTGGGCACCGTGAAGATGCCCTGCTCTGGTTCGGCATCTTTGGGCTGCTGGGCGCTGGCGTAGCGGCGACAGAATCACTCGGCGCACTCCTTGCGGCACTTGGAATTTGTGCGGCCACACTTGTGGTCCAGCGCCTCCCCGCAAGGCGGGGCACATGGCTTGTGATCGGAGTGCTAAGCGGCGTCGCCGTGCTGCTTGCGTGTGTGCCAGCGATTGTGCCGGGGCTTCTTCCGCCGTCGGGTCGGGAAGGTGAGCTTTCGGCGGGCTTGCGCTGGCAGGTCTACGCAAGCGCCGGCCGTGCCGCCTGGTCATACCTTCCACTGGGCGCCGGACTCGGTGCGTTTGCTCCGGCTTTCACCCGTTGGCGACCGATGGGCTTGCCCTACGCCGTCCTCCACGCCCACAGCGAACCGCTGCACGCTTGGGTAGAGCTTGGGCTGCCGGGTCTTCTGCTCGCAATCGCCGCGGTGAGGGTGGTGGGGGAGCGCCTCGTGAGATTGCGCAGGCAGAGCCCACTGGCATTTGCGCCCGCGGCGGGTCTGATTGCCGTGGCCTGTCATTCCCTGGTCGACTTTCCGCTCCATGTCCCGGCTGTGGCGCTTGCCACGGCGGCACTCGCGGGAATTGCATGGAGCGGAAATCTGGGTGAAGCACGGGAGAGCGGCACATCGCGATCGATGGCAGCCCATGAGAGGACTCGTTGGAGTGTTGCGACGATTGCACTTCTCTTGGCGCTCGTCGCGGGAACACAGAGCCTTGCGCTCGTCGCCGAGGCGCGGGCAGAACGGCGCATCGCGCAAGGGGAGTTCGCGGCGGGCGAGAACGACGCCCTGCGCGGGCTGTGGGTCCGACCTGGAAGGCCCGCCCTGCTGGCACTCGCAGCCGACGCTGCAGAGGCAGAGTTCTTGTTGGGAGGCGGCGGCGCACGGGTTCTCGAGCGAGCACTCAGGCTGCGCGAGGAAAGTCATTGGGCGAGTCCGCTGGACGTAGCCCCCGTGGCGGCACTCTCGCGGACGCGTGCCGCGGTCGGTGACCCGATCGGTGCGCTCGCTGCGGCCTCGGAAGCCGCCCGGCTTGACCCGGCATCCCCAGCGCCTTGGCTCGCCCTGGCACAGCTGTGGCTCGACGGAGGGCGGGGCGGCGAGGCGGCCGAGGCAGTTCGAGAAGCATTGGAGCGCTTCCCACGCACCGCAGACGAGACTTTGACGGCGCTCTTGCGCGCCACCCGCGACCCGGCGCTTGTGAGCGTCGCCGCCCCCGAGTCCGCGTATACGAGGCGCAGCGCGGGTCTCGTGCTTGCACGGGCCGGATTTTTCCGGGCGGCGGCCGACGAGCTCGTTCGGGCGGCGGAACTCGCGCCGAGCGATGCAGAAACCGCTCTTGCCGCCGCGCACAGCCTTGAAGAGGCGGGCCAAGCGCGTGCGGCGAGTGATCTTTTGGCACACGCCCTCGAACGCATCCCCGGCGAAGCTCGGCTCACTTCGGAGCTGGCGCGATTGCGCGGACATGGCGGTAGCGCAAGCGCGGGAACGGCATCCCACGGCGAGACCTCATGAGCCGCCTGACGAAAGAGGGGGTTGGGGGACTGCTGGTTGGGGCGGTACTGGCTTCCGCATTTGCCTTCCTTCCCGACGATCTCGGAATCGCCTTGGCGGTGGCCTCTCCCCCGGTTGCATTGATTGCATTGTGGTTGCGCTTCCGGGGAGACGAGCACGCGCGGCAGACGCTGGTGCCCATCTTTCTTGCAGCCTTCGCCGTGCGTGCGGGCGTGGCGATTGCCATTGCCTACGCCGCTCCAGACGGCTACTTCGCGCTCGATGACCAACGCTATTCGGCGTTGGGCCAAGAGCTCGCGCGTCACTGGGCAGGTCAGGGCTCGTACCCCGACGATATCCATGGCGCGGTTGGGTACTACGTCTGGAACGCGGCGATCTTTACGGTCGTAGGTGCCGTTCCCCTCGCAGCGACCCTCCTGAACGGAGCGCTCGGTGCGGGATGCACTGTGCTCGCCTGGAGCCTTGCGCGACCGATCGGGGGCGAAACTGCAGCGCGCTACGCCGCGCTCCTGACCGCATTCTTTCCGTCGCTTGTTCTCTGGTCGAGCCTCAATCTGAAGGATGCCCTCGCCGTTGCCGCAATCCTTGTGTGTGTGCGGGGGGCGCAACGCCTCCACGCCCGGTTCCGCATCGGCCCTGTCGCTGCGGTCACTCTCGGCATTGCCGTACTCGGCGAGCTGCGCGGGTATCTCGCTCTGGTGGCGGCGGCGGCGCTCACGGTGGCGATCGTGGTGCCGCGCCTCGGTGGGCGACGCGCCCCGGTCTCGATCGCGGCCGTGCTTGCCCTTGGGGCTCTCGTCATGGTGTGGGTCGGGCCGATCGAGGGGCTCGGTGACGAGGCGAGTCTTGAGTCCCTCGACCGTGCGCGACGGGAGTTGGCGTTCGGCGCGTCGGCCTACCAGGGCGACGCCGACATCTCGACGCCGGCGACCGCGCTGAGTTTCCTGCCCATCGGACTCGGATACTTTCTGCTGGCCCCGGCTCCCTGGCAGGTTTGGAACACGCGCCAACTCCTCACCCTCCCCGAGATGCTGGCGTGGTATGCCGTGCTTCCACAGGTGGTTGCCGGCTTCCTCGTCGCCATCCGGCGGCGCTTTGGCGCAGCATTGCCGCTCGCTAGCTTCGCGCTGTTTGGCACCCTCTCGTACGCGCTTGTCGAATCCAACCTCGGCACGGCGTACCGGCATCGCGCCCAGGTGCTCGTGCTTTTCCTGGTCTTCGGCGCGATCGGTCTCGCCGAGCGAAAGGCCGCCGCAAACCTGCGGGCTCTGCCAAAAGGTGTCGCCACCGGTCCACCGGACGCCTTGGAACGGAGCCCGGCATGAGAGTCGGGCTCATCGTCGAATGCGCCGTGCCGTTCGTGTGCGATGAGGTCGCCGCGCTCCGCAGCGCGGGAGTTGAAGTGGCGCTCGCCTCGGCCTTCCGGCCAGGCCCAAGCTGGCGCGCGGCCTTCGGAGAGGAGGTCGGCTACCCGCAGCCCGGGCGCCGGGCCTGGGCCGCGCGCGCTCTCCGCGACGGCCTTACGAGCGGACCGCGACTGGCGGATCTGATCCGCTTCGCCCTCGCAGAACGGGTGTCGTTCCGTCTCGTGGCTCTCGCTGCCGACCTTGCCCGCCGTGCACGGCGCGAGCGCTGGCGACACGTGCACGCGAGCTTCGCCACCTATCCGGCTTGGCTCGCGTGGGCCACCGGGCACTTGGCGCGGCTGCCGTTCAGCTTTACCGCACACGCCTACGACGTGCAGGAACCGCGGCCCTGGCTCGCCCGCGTCGCCAGGGAGGCGGCATTCGTGCGCGCGATCTCCGGCGAAACAGCGACGCGCGTCCACGCCGCCGCCGGGTCGGCCGCTCAGGTGAGAGTCGGACACCTCGGCGTAGACGTTGAGCGCTTCTGTCCCGGCGATGGTACGGCGGCGGATCCGCCGGAAATTCTGAGCGTCGCACGGATCGGGCCCACCAAGGGCATCGACGTGCTGATCGAAGCCGCACGCTTGCTGGCGACCTGCGATTGGGGCCGCGGCACAGCAGCCGCAGGCTTCCGCGTGCGCATCCTTGGAGATGGCCCGTTGCGCGCGGCATGCGCGGCACGTGCTCGCGCGCTCGGCCTGCGCGAGATCGTGTGCTTCGATGGCGCGGCGACCTCCGTCGAGGTCGCTCGCGCTTTGCGACGCGCCATGGTCTTTGCACTTCCCTGCGTGCCGGTGCGCGGTGGTGCGCGGCATGATGGCCTGCCTGTCGCGTTGCTCGAAGCGATGGCAAGCGCGCTCCCCGTTGTGAGTACGCCGGTGGGAGGGATCCCCGAGGCGGTCACCGATGGCGACAATGGCATTCTCGTTCCACCCGGCGATGCATATCGTCTCGCTGCCGCACTCGCGATGCTCCTGAACGACGCCGGATTGCGTCGTCGACTGGGGCTCGCAGCGCGCGAGAGGGTGCTCCGCCAGTTCCGTGGGGATGCTGCGGCGGCTCGGCTCGCGGCGTGGATGGCCGACGCGAAGCCAAACCCTCGAAAAAAGTCCGTCCGCTTCCCGCAGGGGCAAGCCGAGGTGCGGGCATGAGCGCGCTGGGAAGGTCCGCCAGACCCCGCGCGCTCGTGGTTGCCTACTACTTCCCCCCGATTGGCGGGGGCGGTGTGGCCCGTACGCTGCAGCTCGTACGCGCGCTGGCCGCCACCGGCTGGCAGCCGATTGTCCTCACGGTGGATCGTGCGGCGTGGGTGCAGGATCCGGCTCTTGTGAGGAAAGTGCCCCCGAGCGTAGCCGTCCTGCGCATCCCCAACCCAGACTGGGGGAGGGTCGCGGTGCGCAGCGGCCGCCAGCCTGCTCCCGGACGCGGCCGCGGGCGGCTCGAGCGTTGGCTCATTCCCGACTTGCACCTCGGCTGGAGCGCGCTTGCGTCGGCGGCTGCATCGATCCTCGCGCTGGTCCGCGCCGTCGACGTGGTCTACACGACAGCGCCTCCATACTCTGCCCAGGCCGTGGGGTTCGCCGCGCGCGCCCTGGGCGTTCCGTGGGTCGCGGACTTCCGTGACGCATGGACGCAGAACCATGCGCGTACGCATCTCCCACCCTGGCGGCGCCGACTCGAAGAGCGACTCGAGGAGGCGGTGCTGCGCCGCGCTGACCGCGTCGTGTTCGCGTCCGACGGCGCCCGCCATCACGCTCTGCGGCGTGTTCCAGGGCTGGCCGAGCGCAGTGAAACCGTGCTCACCGGCTTCGCTCCCGAGGAGCTGGAGCTGGGCGCGGATCCCATCGCTCCGCCGTCTGCGCGTCTTGAGCTTGTGCACGCGGGCAGCGCTCTGCTCGACCGCAAAGCTGCGACGTTTGAGCATTGCCTCGGGGCGCTCGCCGCATGGGCAAAGAGCGATCCGAGCGTTCGCTCCACCGTGTCCGTGCGCTTCGTCGGGATCGAAGCGGAGGCGGGGGAGCGGATCCGGCGACTCGGGCTCGGGGGATGGGTGCGTGCGGAGCCAGCTGTTTCGCGGGAGGCACTTTGGCGACTGCTGCGAGGAGCCCACGCATCGCTCTATCTCGCTCCGGAAGGCGAGCGGGGCGGAGACCCGATTCCCGGAAAGCTCTTCGACGCGGTGGGCGCGGCAAAGCCCCTCCTCGCGCTCGCGCCACCGGGACCCCTCGCCACACTCGTACGCGATCACGGTCTCGGCTGGGTGGTCGATCCCAAGAGTTCGGAGGCCCAGATCGCTTGCTTCGAGGATCTTCGAAGGCGAGCGCTTTGTGGTCCACCGCTTCCCGGCCCCGACCCCGAGGTCCGCGCGTCACTCTGCGCAGCGGCGACCATGCCACGCCTCGTCGCCACGCTGGAGCGTGTCGCTGAGATGCGAGCCGGCGGATGAGCGTCTCCATTTCCATCGTTACGTACCACAGCCTTTCGTGGATTGATCTTTGCCTCGCTGGCGTCTTCGCGCAGGGCGACCGGGTGGGGGAGGTGCTGCTCGTCGATAGCGGTTCGGCGGACGGCACGGTTCAGCATGTGCGTCGCTGCCATCCGCAGGTGCGCGTGTGCAGCCTCGACCACAACGCTGGGTATGCCGCCGGCCACAACGTGAACTTCGCATTGGCAAAAGGGAAGTTCTTCCTCGCATTGAATCCCGACGTACGCCTGGCTCCCGATTACCTCAAGCAGCTTCTGGCGGCATTGTCCCGCGACGCTGGCCTCGGTGCCGCCGTGGGACGCCTGCTGGCTCCGGGGCCCGAGCGGCTTCTCGACTCCGCAGGCATTGTGCCGACGGTGGGTCGAACCCGCTTTGTGGATCGCGGAAGGCTGGAACCCGCCGCCGCGCATTTCAGGAAGGAAGAGGATGTATTCGGTGCGTGCGGCGCTGCAGCGCTCTATCGCAGCGCCGCCCTGCGCGAAGTCAGCGCCGCCGGCGAAGCGCCGTTCGCTGAGCGGTTTTTCATGTACTACGAAGACGTCGACCTGGCGTGGCGCCTGCGCCATGCGAACTGGAGGACACGCTACGTCCCCCTGGCGGAAGCTGTGCATCAGCGCGGCGGTTCAGGCGCAGGATCGCAATTCGTCGAGTACCACCTTGTGCGCAATCGCCTCTGGCTCACGCTGCGCAACGCACGCGGCCGTGAGCTGCTGCGGGAGGTCCCGGGTCTGGCTGTGTTTCAAGCTGCGAAACTGATCCAATCGGTCCGGCGGCCGCACCTGCGTGCGGCTCTTCGCGACCAGCTTCGCGGCGTGCCTGATTCCCTGCGTGAGCGCGCTGCGCGCTCACGGCAGGGAAGCGTCGCCAAGCCCTGCGGCCGGAGATCTTGAGATGTGCGGCATCGCCGGAATCGTTGCATGGGGGACGGTGGAGGAAGCCGACCTGTCTGCAATGGCCACAGCCCTCGCGCACCGCGGCCCCGACGGGGAGGGCCTCGCGCGCTGCGCCCCATTCCAAGCCGCTGGCGAAACATGGCAGGTGGGCCTCGCGCACCGACGCCTCGCCGTTTTCGACCCGACGCCGGCGGGGGCACAGCCCATGCGCAGCCGTTCTGGCCGAACCTGGATTGTGCTGAACGGGGAGATCTACAATCATCACGAGCTTCGCCGTTACCTCGGCGATTTCACCTTCCGAACAGGCACAGACACCGAAGTGCTGCTCGAGCTGATCGAGGCGCTTGGGATCGAGGGCGCGCTCCAGCGGACGAACGGCATTTTCGCGCTGGCGGTTTGGGACGATATGGAACGACGCCTCTGCCTTGCGCGGGATCGCCTCGGCATCAAGCCACTTTTCTATTCCGTGTCGCCGAGCGGCGTACGCTTCGCCTCGGAACTGCGAGCCCTCCTTGTCGGCCGAGGGGCCTCGCGCACGGTGGATCCGCACGCGCTGTCTGAATACCTCGACTTCGGCTTCGTTCCAGCGCCGCGAACGATCGTGCAGGATGTGTCGAAGCTCCCGCCGGCGTCCCTGTTCATCTGGTCGGAGGGGCGCCACCGCGTTTCCGAGTGGTGGTCGCTGCCTGCAGCTCCCGAGAGCGCCGGGCAGCCGGGCTGGCGCGAGGGTCTGTACACGAGACTCTCCGACGCGGTGCGGCTTCAGTTGCGGAGCGACGTGCCGGTGGGCTGCTTCCTTTCCGGGGGTGTGGACTCGACGATCGTGACGGCGCTTGCCGTGCGCGAGGGCGGCCCTCTCGACACGTTTTCTGTGCGCTTTCCCGAGTCGCCGCTTCTCGACGAGGGGGAGTATGCGCGCGCCGTCGCGCGGAGCCTCGGAACTCGCCATCACGAGGTGCCCCTCGTTGCGCAGGACGTGCTTCGCGCGGCCCCGGAGCTGCTCGATGGCATCGACGAGCCATTTGCCGATTCCTCGCTTTTGGCCGTGAGCCTGCTGTCGCGGTTTGCACGTCGCATTGTCACGGTGGCTCTTTCCGGCGACGGCGCGGACGAGTTATTCGCTGGTTATCGCCGCTACCAAGCGACGCGGTGGCTGGCCCGCTGGCAACGCGTTCCGACGCCACTGCGCGTCTACGTTGCGGAGCCGATGCTGCGCCGCATGAGCGAGGATCGCGGCACGCGGCGCGGGGAACTCGTCCGCCGCGCTCGGAAGGTGATGGCGTGCGCGGAGCTCAGCCCCGAAGCGCAGGCGCTCGCACTCGCACGCATCTTCGGAGCGGAACAGAAACGGCTTCTCGTTCCGTGGCTGGGGGAGGCGACGGAAGCGGGGCTCCACCGAATGCGCGATTTGCGCGCGACGGCCCGGGGGCGGGATGAGCTCGATACGCGCCTGCGCGTGGATCTCCTGCTCGGCCTGCCCGACGACATGCTGGCGAAGGTCGACCGCGCCAGCATGGCGCACGGTCTTGAGGTGCGCGTCCCGTTCCTTGATCACCGAGTCGTGGAATACGCTTCTGCACTGCCCTCCGGGCTCAAACTCCGCGGTGGCCGGTCGAAGATCGCACTGCTCGAGGTCTTTGGCTCGGAGCTGCCCGCGAGGGTGCGGCGCCGAGCGAAGGCCGGCTTTGACGCTCCCATCGGGGCGTGGCTGCGCGGTCCGCTGCGCGGTCTCGTGCGCGACACGCTCGCGCCCGGGCCCGTTTCGCGCGCGGGCTGGCTTTCGACCGACGCTGTTCAGGAGCTTGTCGACGATCACGAGGGCGGGCGGGCGGATCACGCCTGGCGGGTGTGGAGCTTGCTCGTGCTGCAGCGCTGGCTCGAGCGCTGGGCGGGGCCGCGCGTGGCCCCCTGTCCGGCGGACGTTCAACCGTCGGTAGCCGCCTGATTCAAGCGGGTGCGCGCACAGCGCGACGCGTCGGAGATGGTATGCGGATCGCACACGTCGCAAACACCGACTACTTCTGCGCATTTCTTCTGCGCGGACAGCTTCGCGCCACTCGATCCGAGGGCCACTGCGTCGACGTGGTTTGCGGCAGCGGCCCGCTCCTGCAGGAGCTTCGGAGCGAAGGCTTCGGCATCCACGTCGTCGAGAACTCAAGGCTCGTGGACCCACTCGCTGATCTCCGCACGCTCCGCGACTACGTGGGTCTTTTCCGACGCGAGCGCTTCGATGTGGTGCATACCCACAATCCGAAGGTGAACGCGCTGGCGGCGCTGGCCGCGCGACTTGCCAAGGTGCCGCGCATCGTCTCCACCGTGCATGGTCTCTACTCCCACGAGCGTCAGCGGCCAAGCGTACGCAGTGTGTGGCGTGCATTCGAGGCTGTGTCGGCGCGTCTTGCGGACCTCGTGCTTTGCCAGAGTGCCGAGGATGTACGGACTGCGCGCTGGCGCCGCATCGTGCCCGACGGGCGGCTCCGACGCCTCGGAAACGGAGTCGACCTGACGCGCTTTTCGCCCGAACGGTTCGGCGCCGAGGACCGCGCCGCGCTCCGGCGGCGGCTTGGCGTTCGACCCGGCGAACGGGTCGTCGGCTTTGTGGGCAGACTCGTGCGAGAGAAGGGTGTGCTTGAACTGCTGAGCGCGGTCGGGGCTCGGCAGGGCCTTAGGCTGTGGTTAATTGGTCCCGACGAGCGCGGCGTCAAGCGCGACGCGCTCGAACCGGGGGCTCTTACGGCGGTGGGAAACGTGAGCTGGCTCGGCCTGCAGCGGAATATGCCGCCGCTCTACGCGGCGATGGACGTGTTGGCTTTGCCGTCCTACCGGGAAGGCTTTCCACGGACGCTGCTCGAAGCGTCGGCGATGGAGCGCCCAGTGGTCGCGACCGCGATCCGCGGCTGTCGCGAGGCCGTGTCGCCAGGCGAGACGGGGTTGCTGGTACCGCCCGCAAATCCCCGAGATCTGCGGAGTGCGCTGGATGCGCTGCTCGGCGATGCGGCACGCTGCCGCACCCTCGGCCGCGCAGCGCGCATCCGCGCCCGGGCTTTGTTTGACGAGCGCGCGGTCTTTGACCGCATCGCATTGGCCTACCGCGAGCTCGCCGTGCCCGAAGGGGCCGCCCCCGCCTTTCCCAGCTAGGAGAGTGACTCAGGAGTTGCCCGCCGATCAGAGGTGAGGGGCCTGGATCCGGCTTCGTTCGAAGGCGAGAAGTATCCCGCGTTGCAGACCCTCGGAGGGCCGAGGCGCTTGCGAGGCGCGGCCGCAGCCGGCGCAA
>DATGZK010000080.1:0-30239 GCA_035489755.1 Myxococcota bacterium | reverse complement strand
GCCAAGCTCCTCAGCCACGTCCGTGTTGTCGCGCCCCTCGGCGCAGGCGAGGATCATCCGCGCTCGCAACGCCAACGCTTGCGCCGTCGTGCGACGACGCGTCCACTCCTGCAGTCGCGTACGCTCTGCCGGCGCCACCAGCAGCCGTACCTTCGGTCGTCCCAGCCCCATCGCGCCCTCCTTGTAACAGGAAGACGCAGCGTACTTCCACTTATTCAACTTACTCACGACTCAGGCAGCGTGTTGAGAAACGCCGATCCGCGGCCCGTTTCGGGGCTGTGAAGGTCCTCTCGTTGCGGATCGTACCGGGTTGTACGCGGCGGCGGCGAACGTGAACGTCCAACCCCGCCTGCATTCACGGTGGCGGAGCTTGGGCAGCGTCGCCACCGTCTTCATCCACCCAAAGACCTGCTCCAGTTGCTTAACGACTCCGCCGCACGGCTTCGCGGATGATGTCGGCCGGCTCCTTGGTCTAGACAAACGGGGTCGGGCTCGTTCCAGTGATCGACATAAGCGCGGATGCGGACCAGCGCTTTTGACGGAGGGGAACGAGCCGCGACGCACGGACTTGAGGGTCAGGATGCCGTACGAAGCTCCCACGGGTGAAGTAAAAACGCACGTGGGGATGGCCTTCGAGCCAAGCACGGACCTCGGGGGTGGTGTGAATCGGGGAGTTGTCGAGGGTCACGTGCAAGGAGTGGCCGCGATAGCGGCGATGAAGGAGTTTGAGGAAGCGAAGGAAGTCCGCGCCGGTGTGCCGTACAGAATACTCGCCGACGACCTTTCCAGGGTCGCATAGAGGCTGGTGAGCCCATGGCGAGGGTAGTCCTGCATCTGACGGGGAGGTTCGGACGAAGCGGCAGCAGCAGCCGCGTGGCCGCCAGGGGATTGCCAACGGCCCCTTGCGGGGGAGGCGCATCTGCGGCGAGTCCCAGGTAGTGACGGGCCCTTGCTCAGAGCGGGCCTTCAAGGTGGCTGCACACGATCGACCGCCATCGCAAGCCGGGGTCTTAAGCTCTACGACGCACTTCTGGCGGAGCGAGCGCGTTCGATGACTTCGGCATAGAAGGCTCGCATGCGTGCGGCAATCGCCGGCCAGGAGAAGGCCTCCTGCATCCACACTCGACCCCGAGCACCCATCTCAGCGAGCCGCTCGCTTGGGAGCTCGGTGGCTTCGCGAAGTGCGGCTCCCAGCGCGACTTCCGACGGCTCGACCCACCAGCCACAACCGCGGCTCAACGCCTCGCTCCAGGGAGTGCCCGTGGTAGTGATTACCGGCGTTCCGTGAGCCAATGCCTCAGCGACCGCATTACCGAAATTCTCGCTCTTTGATGGCAATACGAGCGCCCGAGCGCGCGCAAGCAGGGTGCTCTTCTCTTCACCGTCGCGGCGGCCGAGCAAGTGAATTCGGCGTTCGAGTCCAAGGTCGCTCGCAAGCTGCCGCAGCTGTTCACCGATTCGCTCGTCATCGGGTCCAACCAGGCAAAGTGACAGCATCTTGTTGTCCCGTGCAACGGGTGCCCACGCGCGCAGAAGAAGGTCGAGGTTCTTGTGCGTATGGAGTCGCCCCAAAAAGAGGAGGAAGGGCTCGCTCGGGCCCACTCGCCAACCACGCAGCTTAGCATCCTCCGGGATGTCGACGCCGTTGGGCACACAGCCGACGTGAACCGTGGGGAAGAGCGCGCGGATGTGCGCCTCCTCCTGCGGCGTAGTTGCGTGGAACGCCTGGACCGCGCGTAACGCCACGTTGCCTCCAAGACTTTCGAAGACCCGCTTCTTCCGCGAGTGCCAAGCGAGGGCCTCGGGGGCGAAGCTCCCTCGCGGCGAGAGCACGAGGGGGATCGTGTTCCGCCAGCACGCGGCCGCCGCCACCGGAAGCCACCACCCATAGACTGCAGTTACATGAACGAGATCGGAGCGGCGCGCCGATCTCACGATTGCGCGTAGGAACGAGGGTGAGAAGTGTCCGCTCCATCCCCATCGCCGTCCGTAGAAGACTGGGACTCCTTGGTGCTCGGTCCAACGATTGGTCACGACCGGAAGGCGCTGTGTCCGATCCGTGTCGGTGGTGACCACCCGAACGTCGGTCCCCTGAAGGATCATTTCCTGATACAAGCGGTGGATAGCGTCGGGAGGTCCCGTGTACGCCGTCGTCGGGGGATAGGTGCCGATCACATGGAGAACTCTCATCGCCTTGGGCCGCTAAGGAGCGCTCCTCCTCCGAGGCGGGTCCGTTTCGCGAAGCCGTAACGTAGTCCAGCCCTGCAGGCTTCACTGCGGGCGGCGGGCCGTCCCGGGTTCGTTACCTCGGACGCCACTTCAGGGTGCGGCGCGCCTTTGATCTCGCTAGAGGCCGGGCTCGTCCAGCGGCGTCTTCTCATTCGCGTGCGTTCTCCACAGGGTTCGCCTTTCTCGACTGTGCGCGAATGGGTTCCATTCACCGCGATGTTCGTTCCGCGGGCTCGGCGGTCGGCGAGCACCGGGATCTCGGTGTGGGAAGGCAGCAGGGCGAGCGACTCGCGAGCGATCCGCGGTCCCGATGACTAAAGCTGCGCGCTCATTTGCATGCGAGCAAATGGGATCTGTCCACCCAGCGGAGCGACCCAAATCCACAATCGCGCAGTGCATGTTCCACCTGAAGCGGTCCGTCCCGAAGCCCGCGTGTCTCCAACAGGCTGAAGTGGACCTCGCACAGAAGCGTGCGACAGCGAGAATCACGCAGGGTTGCTTCGAGCCCCGTTAGGACGTCGAGTTCCGCGCCTTCCACATCAATCTTGAGCGCGTCCGGCATAGGGAGCGGGGCCACCGAGGAGCGTCGAAGTTCATCCCCCGTCACCACCTCAACATCCACCAGGCGTCGCCCACTCACCGTGGCCCCAGAATCAAAGGGCACCACTTGGTGCGAGCCTGCTGTGAAAGCAGCCTCGACGGCGAGCTTAAAGGTACCCCGCTTCCGGCCGAGGGCTAGAGGGAGGATCCGAACGTTGGTAAGTCCGTTCGCTTCGACGTTTTGCTGCAGGCGCTCGCGGGAGAGGGGCTCAGGTTCGAACGCCACGACCTGGCCGTCCTCGCCCACCATGCGTGCTGCGAGTACGGCGTAGAAACCGACGCTCGAGCCCACGTCCCAGTAGCATCCTCCTCGTGGCAGTCGCTCACCGAGGAGACGCATGAGCGCATAGTCCTCCTTCTTGGAACGGAGCATTGTGTACTCGCCTTCGCTTCCGACGAGCATGACGGCCGTCCAGCCGTCGAGGCCCACCTCGAGCCGATCGGGGTGGATTCGACGATAGACGTGCTGGTACCACTTCCAGCGGATCGTCCAGTGGAACCGCAAATATCGGGTGAGGCCGGCTTTGCGGAGGATAGAGCGCAGCCAGATTTCGATGCGAGTCATCGGATGGGCCTCAGACTGCGACTGCGGATGAGACGCTTTGCGGGGTGAGGTTAGCAGGCTATGTCAGCGCCGGGGACCGTCGCAAGGCCTCCGAGGCGGGGGTCTAGGCGCCCGATTCTGCCCGGCAAATGCAGAGTCGGGTCACAAGTCGCCGCCACGAAACGAGCGACGCAACAGGGCTATGTCCTCGTCAGAGAATCGGCTCGACTGCATCGCGGCAACGTTGTATCGCACGTGCTCCGGATCGAGCATCGAGCAGATCGCCACGTCGACCCGGGTTCCCCGAAGGACTCCACTCAAAGCGGCGTCTGCGAGGGCTCCACGATCAAGGTTTTGGAGCTTCTCTCGGAGCGTAGAGGGCATCCTCGGTGAAACGGCGAGCTCGCTGAGGCGGGCTCGCAGGTGCGCCAGCTCAAGCTCCCCACCGAACGGCTGATAAGCGACTTTCGCGACCTCGCGCCAGCGTTCCTCTCCCTCGACGAGCGGGCCCGCCTCCTGCCGCACAAGACTGTAAGGAAACTGAACCACCGATAGGGTCCCTCCGCGCCGCCTGAGCGCCGCATGGACCACTGCGATATTGGTGGCGACTCCGAGATGGCGCACTTTGCCTGATGCGACCAAGGCTTCGGACTCCGCGAAGAGTGCATCGTCGTCGAGGGTCGCGAGGGAACAGTCATGGAGATGGAGCACATCGACGTAGTCTGTACAAAGCTGCTGCAAACTTTCGTCCACGCTTGCACGTAGCTGCTCGGGCGAGAACAGGTTTGCCGCAAACTGCACGCCCAAGTGTGAGCGAACGCGCAGGCGCAGGCCCGGGACTAGACGGAATACGCTGCGTGCCACCGTCTTTGCAGTTCGCCGGAATGCCGTCGGACGCGATGAGGAGATCCCGGCTTTTGTCGCTACGACAACCCGATCGCGCCGACCCCGCAAGAACTCACCAAGCACGCTCTCCGCCTCGCCATAACCATAGGAACGAGCGACGTCGAAATAGCTCACGCCCGAATCGAAGGCGGCGCAAAGCGCACGGAGGGACCGGCGGCGACCCACACGGCCCATCATTGATGCGCAACCGAAGCCCAACCGCGACGACTGCAGCCCGGTCCGACCAAGAACGACTCGCTCCACCGGTGAGGCCTCCTCCTTAGGTCTCGGGCGATGTCCCGCGCCTTCTAACCCAGCTCGGGAGCAGCCGCCAGACCGGCATGCGGGCCCGGGGCGCAGCCGAGAAAGAGGGTAGAGCCTCGATCGGCTAGTTTTGTGGGTGTTCGGCTCGAGGATCTCGAATGCGCATGTCGCGCTACCTTCGCGTGCCTGTGACGACTCTCCAAGTACGGGCCCCCGGGAGCGGGAGTATGGAGCGTCAAGGTGCGGAGTGTCAGGCGGCGCTCGTGGGATGGAATGTGATCATGCTTCTTCTAAGTACCGACGCCCCCGGCAACTCCGCTCGAAGGTGCCCGGCACCGCGGACTAACCGGAACGCCGTGCCCCTCCATCGCGAATGGGGGCATCCGATCTGAAGTATTGTCCTCCTCCTTGCCGGCACGCAGGGGACGCGAGCGCGGTGCGATGGGCACGGACCTTCCCCTGCTGCGTGTCGCATGAGCTGGAACAGGCCGAGGCAGGAAAGCCCGGCCTGTGCCTCGCTTCCCGCCATGCGTGTGTGCGATTAGAATGCCGGTTCGCCTCGCGAGGTGCGAGGCGGCGTGGGAGTCGACTCCGCTGCGCAGTAGACGCATCCTTATTGATGGCTCAATGGCCCAGGCAGGCGGAGGTTTCACGTATCTCGTGAACCTGATGCCCCGCCTTCTGAAAGCTCATCCTGAGGACCGCTTCCGTCTCATCTTACGCACCGATCGGCTGGCCGCCTCGTTGCCACAAGCACCGAACCTCGAGCTCGATATCCTGCCGGCTTCGGGTTGGTTGGCACGGCTCTGGTTCACGACCCTCGCTGCGCCCCGTCTCGCTGATGCATGGCACGCAGACTTGTACTTCTCTACGGGAGAATACGCCCCGTGGCGCGCGCGCTGCCCGATGATCGCGAGCTTCCGCAACCCGAACGTGTTCACTTCGCTGGATCAGGGTTGGCCGCTGAGACAGCAGCTCCGCCTCGCGGTACTCCGCTCCCTCGCACGCGTGTCCGCGAGAGCCTGCGACCGCATCTTGTTCATGAGCCGGGACGCTGCGTCTTGGATCGGGGACGCCCTGGACCTGCCCGAGGAGAAGCGCATTATCATCCCGCACGGCATCGACGCCGCCGTATGGTCACCACAAAACGCCGGTTCGACCCCACCCATCGTTGGGCCCTACGTGCTCTCGGTGAGCACGATATACCGCTATAAGAACTTCGTGCGGTTGATTCAGGCTTGGTCGATCCTGGCGCACCGGCTGCCCGATGTTCCCGATCTCGTCATTATCGGCGACGATCAAGATCCGCCGTACCGGCGGAAGATGGAAGACGCGCGGCGTGCCGCGGGACCGCTGGCGGAACGCATTCACCTAATCGGAGAGGTTCCATACGAGGAGATCCGCGCGTGGTATGCGGGGGCCTCCCTGTTCGTCTTCCCGTCCTATCTCGAGACCTTCGGTCACCCGCTCGTCGAGGCAATGGCCATGGGTGTACCCGTGGTCGCCTCGGAGATCTCAGTGTTCCGTGAAATCGCGCGGGACGCGATTTCCTACGCCGACGCGCAAGATCCACAGGACCTTGCGCGGGCGATGGAGGCTGTGCTCACGGACTCCGAGCTGCGGGCAGAGTTGACGAGACGCGGGCGCGAACGGGTAGCTGGCTACGACTGGGACCGCGCCGCCACACAGCTTTCCGAGCTTTTCGACCAGGTCATCGCGGAAGCGCGCGAGCGCTTCGAACGAGTCGGGATTGCGACGGCAGCACCGGGTTCTACGGCTGCGGAAGAAGAGCGTCCCGCTGTGGCGCTCAGTCCAGACGACAGCCGCCTTCCGATTGGCGTCCTGACCATCGCACGCGATGAAGAGGCGAACCTGCCGGACTGCCTCCACAGCGTGGTGGGCTGGGCGTCCAAGGTGGTGGTGGTACTGGACCCCCGCAGCACCGACCGCTCGCGGGAGGTAGCCGAAGGTACCGGGGCGGAAGTGGTCGAGCATCTCTTCGAGACTTACGCCCGCCAGCGAAACTGGGCCCTGGATCACGTGAACTGGGAGGTGCCTTGGATCCTCATCTTGGACGCGGACGAGCGCGTCTCGCCCAATCTCGTGGACGAGCTTCGTGCAATCGTGCGGTCGGCTTCGTCGGCCTCTGGATACGCAGTCAAGCGTCGTTTTATTTTCTATGGCAAGTGGATGAAGCACTGTTGGTACTTCTCATGGGACCTTCGTTTCTTCCGGCGGGGGAAAGCGAGGTATGAAGAGCGTAGGGTCCATGAAAATGTGATTGTGGACGGCTCGGTCGGCTTCCTGAGGGGTGACATCATCCATAACGACTTCAAGGACATGGACTCATGGATTACGAAGCACAACCGCTATGCGACGTTCGAGGCCGAGGAGATTGTGGAGGGCGAGAAGGGGGGGAAGTTTCGAGGTGCCCTTTTCGGTACGCCCCTCGAACGGAGGCGATACCTCAAGGAGGGCATTTGGAACCGCATGCCGTTTCGGCCTCTTTGGCTGTTCGTCTATCTCTACTTCATCAAGCTAGGGATCTTGGACGGTCGGCTCGGTTTTCGCTTCTGCATGATGCACGCGATCTTTGACGGGTTCCTTACCGCCAAGGTCTGGGAGAAGCGCCTACCTCAGCAGGGGGGGATCCCGAATTACTACCGGCGCGAGCTTGCAGCCTTCCTTGCCGAACAACCCGCCCTAGCGGGGCGATATGAGACTGGCCGGAGCGCTCCGGGAGAGGAGCCGAACAGGGGCCGCCTCAGCAGCGCCAGCGCTGGTTCAGCTGGGGCAACGACGCTCGCCGCGCGGAGACCGTGAGGTCGGCCCCCGCCTCCGCAAAGGCGGCCTCCCTGAGGGCCTCGGATCGCAGATTCTGTTCCTCGTCATCGGCGAAGCACAACTGTACAAAGTCTGTCCACCAGCCGGAGTCCGAATGCAACCACCATGAACGTCGGGTTAGCCTGCCCGGACGTGACGAAGTTCGAGCTGCTGGCCACGTAGAGGCCGTCGCATCCGTGAACCTTGCAGTGAGGGTCGACCACGCCGTCCTCGGGGCGCCCCGACATGCGCGTGGTCCCCACCTGGTGGAATCCATCTCTCGCCTGCTCTGACACGCTCGTCTCCAGATCGTCGGCCAGATATTCGAACTGGCCGCATTGATGCCGCCTCAGGTACTCGTCCCAGAAGCGATGGGCACGGACGACCCCGTCGACGTCCTGCCGATTAAAGCGGAGCTCGATTCGGAGCCTTCGCATCCCGACGCCGTCGCGTTCGTCCGATAGCGTCACTCGACTCTCGGGGTTCGGCACCTGTTCCGCGTGGTAGTGAAGCGGATAGCAATTGGCTGCGCTGTACACAAAAAACCCCGGGATCTTCCGCCAGGCGATGAACCGCTTGTAACCGAAGGTGGCGATGAATTTGAGGGTCGTCGGCAAGTCGTGGACCATGTTCCAGATGTGAGGCCAAACTACCCGCTCCCGGAGGGAGCCCGTCGCCGCCTTCCGGATCGCCTCGGAGGCCAGGTGCTTCCCTACGAAGGGCGCAGTTAGCGCGAGGTAGGCGAACGAGAGAACACCGTTTCCATGGGAGGGATCCCAGATGTCGGGATTCACGAGCGACGCCTCGATGTTGGGTAGGCGCTTTTCGTGAAGGAACTCCCGAGAGAAAGAAAAGCGCCGACGCGCATACACGCCATCGTGATCGCGGTCGAAGGCGAACGCCGTCTGCTCCGGTGGGGTGCTGAAGCGTACGCGGGCGATCCGGCCGGAGATGTGGCCCATGTAGTAGCGGCCCAGGAGACCTGCCTGGTTGCCGAGCCCACCGGGATGGACGCGGTCGGAGGCGAGTAAAAGCCGCGTTGTCTCGAGTCCGCCGCAAGCAAGGACGTACACCCGAGCTCGGAGTCGAGCGGTCTTCCCCCTCAGCGTCCTACCGCGAATCTCCGCTACACGGCTCCCCGACTCGTCGCACTCGATCTCCGTGCACGTCAGTCCATAGACCAAGCGGAGCAGACGCGACGAACGCAGCTCGCGGAAGTACTCCTTCCCAAAATTCGTCGGCAACGACCAACGTTCGAGGGTCGAGGTGAGCACTTCCCCGTCTGGGAGGCCCGGCACGATGGAAGTCTGCTCCACACCCGAGAGGCTCCGAATGTCGAACTTGGCCTCGCCGCAAAAGAACCAGGTTGAGGCCCGGTCGAAATACGGCTGGATCTCCTCGAATCGGACCGGCCACGAGGAATGGGCGATCCAGGGGCGCTCGTCAAAGTCAACCGGGTCGTAAGGAATGCAGCGGCCGCCCCAAATCACTGAAGCTCCACCAATCTGCCGGCGAGTCGCTTCGGACATCGGTGCGTGGACGGTCGGGTCAAAGTGAAAGGCGTCGCTGAGGCGTTGGATCTCGGTTGAGAACTGCCGACGGCCGCTTTCGACGAGGACCACGTCGTGACCCCTTCGCGCAAGCTCGAGCGATACGACGATCCCGGCGGGTCCGGCGCCTACGACTGTGACGTCGGAGCGTAGCTCGGTCCCTTCGTGCAGCGCTTCAGCGTCGATCAGCATCCGCCGTTTCCCTGCGACCTGCTCAATCTACCCTTCAAGGGTCCTCTAGTCTGCGCCGGCTCGCCTCCTAGCCACTCATGTGAAAGCCGGCTCGAACTTGCCTCCAATGCCTCAGTCTCCCCAGCTTGGTCTCGTAAACACAAGGTTCTTCACGACTCCCATCGCCTGGAGATTCACCATCCTTTTAGAGCGCACTCTGACGCGATGCCTGCGGGCTCCCGGAATGCCTCAGAACCTCGGCAACACTGATGCGCAGCACGGCTCGGTCGAGCTGCTCGGCACGACCCACAAGAACCCATCGCTCGACGGTGCGGCCGAACTCAGGCAGGTAGAGACCGCGCTCGAGCGCAAAGTGCAGACCCTCCGGTAGGTCAATCCGTATCCAAGTACCATCCCGGAGCCGGAGACGCGCGCGTCTCCTCTCGAGCCGCGGCTCAAGTCCCGGTGCAAAAGGAAGCGAGAAGCGCACCGGGTGCGACTGCCCTTCGATTGTGTCTCGAATTTCCAGAACTCCTGGCTTCGCTTCCATGACGCGCCGGTGAAGCGTATTGGGGGTAGACCAGCTTGCGCAGGTTGCCTCGAGCCGCCGTCCCGGCTCAGCGGAGGCGATGACGACGCGTGGCCGGCCCCCGATCCGATGTTCCGCCCATAGCTCGGCTTGGTCCGCGCCGTTCACCTCGACTGTCGCGTGAGAGCGCGTCGCCCGACTCAGATCTCGGAGCGCTCCCGGCAGATACTCCGCGACTCCGGTATCGGTCACCAGCCGCTCCCTGCCGACTGAAAGCTCGAACGCCAAGGCATCACAATGGGCGTGCCCGGGTTGATAGGACGGCATCGGTCCCGAGACCGACGTGATCGCCGTGAAGGGTCCCGACGAGATTCGCACGAAGCCGGCATTCTCGAGAATGCCCGGCCGCTTTGGCCCGCGCGGAACAATTCCCAGCGCAGCCCCGTAGCTCGTCAAAGCCGCAGGAGGGTGCGCCACTCCGAACGCACAGTCGCCGAAGAGGGCGACCTCGCCGTCAGGATGGGTCCAGACGGCCAGCGCACCCAGCATGCGCCCCGCCGTCTCACGCAGGGTCTCCTCAAGCCCAGACGGTGCGCGGCGGGCCGCGGCGGTCGCCAAGTTCGCAAGGTTGAGGACGGATTCGAGGAGCAGCGAGTGGTACATCGGGCTGCGTTCGACGTGCGCGCCGTCGGGGAGTACCTGCTCGGCAAGCTCCTCCCGCAGCCTTCGCTCGAAGGCGAGCCAGGCGTTTGGACCCGGGCCTTCGAAGGCGAGACCGCCCATCACGAGGGCGATCAAGTTCGAGAGATAGTGATTCCCGAGAAGGTGGGTCTCGAGATTGCGCGAGAGCGTCGTGAGCTGGGATGCGAGGGAGGCGGCCAGGCGCGCGCGCGTTGCCTGGTCATCGGGCAGCGCTCTCGGCTCGAGCAGAAGCTTAATCCAGGTCTGCGCGCGGAGGCTGATGGGACCTGACTCCCAGCCAACGCCCTCCCGGTGGCGAGCGATCCAATCGAGCATGAGGGCCCGCCGCGCCTCGGGCGGGAGAGTCGCGCGGCGCGCATAGTCGAACTGATGCAGATGGTACGCCCAGAGCGGCCCTTCGCCGCCAAAGTCCCAATCCGGGCAGCCAGCGAAAGTGACCTCTCGGTTCAGCAGACGAAATCGTCGCCACCCATCGGTGTATGCGTGCGCCGGTGCACCGAGGAATGGGACGAGAGGCTGGATCGTTGCGAGTGCGGGCGGGGGTCCCTCTCTTTCGGAGGCCGGCGCCCCGAAGACTCTGCGCAGACGCCGGCGCAGTTGGCCCACGACCTGGACCGGCCGCAGATAGCGCACCGTGCGCAGCGCGCGCGCCAGTTCTGCCCTCCTCACGTGCCGCTGCGCCCTGCAGCCGCCGCACGGACGGCCCGAGCGTAGACTTCTCGCCTTCGCGCGCCGAAGGGCCGCGCGAGTGCTGCGCTGATCTCGCGCGGTGATTGGCCCTCCGCCAGGAGGGCGTGAATGCGTTCATCAAGATTGGCTGTTTCGGTCTCTCCGGCCTCGCCACTCGCGCGAGCTCGCCGGGAGTCCGCGCCTTCGACGACGATCGTGACCTCGCCGCGCACCCCTTCACTGAAGCGCTTCGCAAGTTCTGAGAGGATTCCTCGAGTCGCCTCCTCGTGCAGTTTGGTGAGCTCGCGCGCGACGCAGGCAGCACGATCGCCAAGTGCGTCTTGTAACTCGAGGAGGACCGACGAGACGCGGCGTGGCGACTCGAAGAAGATCAGAGTCTCCGGCGCTTCTCGGAGGCGCGCGAGGAGCGCCCGGCGCAGCGACGCACGGCGGGGAAGAAAGCCGAGAAAGGTAAAAGTGTCGGCTGGGAGGCCCGAGACCGCGAGGGCCGCCAGCACCGCGGAGGGCCCGGGAATCGCAAGGACCGTGTGTCCAGCAGCGATCGCTGCGGCAACGAGCCGTGCGCCAGGATCGGATACGAGCGGGGTCCCCGCGTCCGAGACGAGCACGACGCTTCCGCCCCCGTCGAGGGCGGCGAGCGCCTCGCCCACCCGGGAGGCCTCATTGTGGGCGTGGAGGGAGCGGGGGCGTGCGGCAATGGCGTGTCGATCAAGCAGGATCCGCGTGCGCCGAGTGTCTTCAGCGAATACGAGGTCGGCTTCGCGAAGGACGCGAAGAGCTCGTAGCGTCACGTCTTCCAGGTTTCCGATGGGTGTCGAGACGATATGAAATCGGCCCATGCGCTGGAGCGACGGCCTCCCCGGCCAGCAGGCGTTTCCAAAGGCACCAGCGCACCACAGATCTGTGGGAGCGCGCCGTTACGACCCGCTGCTGGCTTCGTCCGGCGTCTCGGGTGCGGCCGCCTCCGCTGCGGCAGCGGCAGTGCCCGCCGCTCCCTCGGGAGCCACGAGCCCAGAGAGATCCCGCAGCTTGGAGCGCAGTCGGGCGGCCTTGCCCTTTAGGTCTCGCAAGTAGTAGAGCCGTGCCCGGCGCACGTGTCCGCGGCTCTTAATTTCGACCTTCTCCACCGTCGGAGACTCGACGGGGAAGATTCGCTCGACGCCGACTCCGTAGGAGATCTTCCTCACGGTGAACGTGGCCGACGCGCCGCCGCGCCTGCGGCGAATCACCACGCCCTCGAAAACCTGGATCCGCTCCTTATCGCCTTCTTTCACTTTGACGTGCACCCGGACGGTGTCGCCCGACCGAAACGGCGGAAGGTCGCGTCGCAAGAGGCCCTGCTCGACGAGGTCCATGGTCTTCATCGCTCTTCCCTCTCTCTATGCCTCTGCGGCTTCGTTTCCGCCGCGTCTTCGGTGGCGCGCCCCGCCGGAAGGTCCGGCCGCCGATCTCGCGTCGCCTGTCGCGCCGCCTCTGCCCGCCAGCGTGCGACTGCAGCATGGTCGCCGCTGCGAAGAACCTCGGGAACGCTGCGTCCCCGAAAGGTCGCCGGCCGCGTGTAGTGCGGCCCCTCGAGAAGACCGCCTTCGAAGGACTCCGTGCTCGTCGACTGAGGGTTCCCCAGGACACCCGGAAGGAGGCGAGTCAACGCCTCGATGAGCGTCATGGCCGGAAGCTCGCCGCCCGAGAGCACGTAGTCCCCGATCGAAACCTCCTCGTCCACCGCGACGTCGATCACCCGCTGATCGACCCCTTCGTAACGCCCGCACACGAGCACGAGGTGCGGCTCTTGTGCCAACGCCGCGACCCGATCCTGATCCAGCTTTCTCCCCTGCGGTGAGAACAGGATGACCTGTGCCCGCCGCCCCTCTCCTTTCGGTCCCGCCAGAGCCTCGATCGCTGCTACGAGCGGCTCGGGCTTCAGCACCATCCCGGGACCGCCCCCGTAGGGAGCGTCATCCACCGTCCGGTGTCGATCTGTCGTCCAGTCCCGCAGGTTGTGGACGGAGACCTCGAGCATTCTTCCCCGCCTCGCAACCCCGACGAAGGCCTCCTCGAGGAAGGGTCCGAAGAGGCCCGGAAAAATCGTGATGACCTCTACCCGGAGCATCCTGCGCACCCCCCCGCGGCCGGCGAGGCTGCCCTACACCGGATCGAGGAGACCAGGGATGGGATCAATCACGATGCGGCGCTCTCGGATATCCACCTCCCTTAGAAACTCGCGTGCTGCTGGCACGAGCCGGCGCTGGCCGTCCTGCCCAGCGACCACCAGAACATCGTGCCCCCCGGTCTCCCACAGCTCGCTCACTGTCCCGATGCGCCGGCCGTCGGCGAGCTCGACCCGGCATCCCACGAGCTCAAACCAGTAGTGCTCACCCGGCGGGAGCTTCTCGAGCGACGCTGCCTCAGTGAGAACAAGCTCACCCCGCAGCGCCTCGGCGTCCTCGCGCCGCTCGATTCCCGCAAGACTGAGCCGCACCTCCCCAGATCGACCCACGGCTGCATCCTCGACCTCGAGGCTTCGGGCCTCCGGGTCGCCCGCCTCGCGCCCGAGCCAGACGCGGGCAACACGAAGCAGGTTTTCGGGGCTGTCGCCGAGTACCCGTACCCGCAGCACCCCGCGAATCCCGTGCGCTCCCACAACCCGGCCGAGGACAATGCGGCCCGTCATGCGCGGGCCACCACCACCTCCTCCTTCGCCCTGCCCGTCAGTCGACGATGTCGAGACGGCTGTTCGCTCCCACGCGCGACGCAGCGAGCACCGCGCGCATCGCTTTCGCAACCCGACCCTGTCTACCGATCACACGCCCCCGGTCATCAGGTGAGGTTTCAAGCTCGAGCCGGCGGCCCTCCTCGAGCTCGCGCACGTGTACCGCGTCGGGATCCGACACGATGTTCTTGGCGATGAACTCGACGAGTTCCGCTGCGCTACGACTTTGTGCCATGCTACGCGGCTCCCTGTGCAGCCGTGCGCTGCTTCACCTGCTTCACAAGAGAGCGCACAGTGTCAGAAAGCTGGGCGCCCTTTGCGACCCAGGCCTCCACGCGCTCGGTTGCAAGCTTGATTTCCGGCGGCGTTCCCTTCGGGTCATACGTTCCGAGGAACTCGAGGGCGCGGCCGTCGCGTTTGCGCCGCTCATCTACCGCAACGATGCGATAGAACGGACGCTTGGTGGCACCTGCGCGACGTAGCCGAATCTTTACCATGACCGACGAATCCTCCTGCGTGCCGCGGGCGAATAGTCCCCTCGCGAATGATCGATCCCGAGCGCGTCTACTCCTTCGAGTGGCCTTCCCGGAGATGGGTGGACGGGGCAGGGGCACGCGACGCCGCACACCGAAAAACGGCGGCCAAATCTAGGGAAACCCGCTGGGAGGGTCAACCGGAGGCTTCGCCGCGGCCGAGGGCTAGACCGGGGCGAGACCCCGCCGCTCACGCTCCTTCTTCGCCGAGCACTCCGGGCATGCGTAGCGCTCGACATGAGGCGTGCGGAGCCGGTCGTAGCCACGGTCGAGGGCGATGCGGCGCACCCTCGTGCTCTCCTGCCCGCAAAAGTCGCAGCGAAGGCTTTGCTGCGGCGGCTGGCCCTGCCCGCTCGTCGGACGTCCTTCCTCACTCATACCTGCGAGTCTATCCCAGGTGAGCCCAAACGAAGCCAAAGCTCCTTCGGAGCTTCCTCGCCGAAAATACGCCGCAGCTCACCCAGGATCTGCGGACGCTGGACTTGGAGCTCCTGGCACCAGACGCTCGAGTCGACGAGCGTCTCAAGAACACCCGCACGAATCACATGAGGGCGGGAGTGACGCGAGGCTTCGTCGCCCACGACGTCCTCCCAGCGTCCTGCGATTCGGAGAATGAGCGCAGTCTCGTCGAAACCGAGCTCGCCCAGCACCTTCGGCACGATGCGCGCGAGGGGCACGGGGTGGGTGCGTCGGGTCTTTCTCATCGCACCGCCTCGGAAGGGCTGTCCATCAGACGGAAAAGGAGTCCAGTCGGCAGCTTCGGCAGAAAGAATGTCGACTTCTGCGGCAGCACCTCGCCCGCGGCGGTCACGGCGAAGACCTCGTCGGGTGAAAGAGCGTTGAGATACAGCGCCACGGCACCCCGGCCCGCGCGAACATCGCGCGCTGCGTGCTGCGCATCTTTCGGGTAGTCGATCGCGCCTTGGCGAACGGCCTCCTCGCCCAATCCGAAGACGCCGCCGATCACCTCGGCATGGATGACGCGGATCGAGATCTCGCCGTCACGCACCGGCCGCGAGAAGATCCGGAGTGTGCCCGAACCGTCGTCCACTGCGAGGGCGGGATGGCCGCGCCTTGGCGCAAGCCGCTCGGCGAGCACCACCGGTAAGTTTTCCACGCCGCCGAGCGCCACGGTCTCCTCGCGCCATCCCAAAAGGCGTGTGCGCCATGCGGCCGCATCGGGCACGGGCCCGGTGCGAATCACACGGTGGATGGGGAGAAGGAGTGTTCCTGGGGCGTAGGCATTGGCAAAGTAGGCCAGCGTAAATGCCCACGGCGGATCTTGGACCGTTCCTTGATTCCCTCCCTCCGCGCGACATTCCGCGGCGTACGTGAGCGCCGTTTCATAGCGGTGATGTCCGTCGGCAATGACGACCGCTTGGCTCCTCAAAAAGCCTTGGGCCGCCGTGTGAAGCGCTGGAGAATCGAAACGCCAGAGCGAGTGCTCGATTCCCGCATCATCGGTCGCAACGGCAAAGGCTGGCTGCTCGAAGCCTCCGGCCAGCTCGGCCGCGAGCTTATTCGCCCGGTCCTGGTAGAGGAGGAAGACGCTCGAGAGATTTGCCCGAGTCGCTCGCAGGATCTTTAGGCGATCCGCCTTCGGCCCAGCGAGCGTCCGCTCGTGAGGACAAACGATTCGTCTGGCGTACTCCTCGAGGCGAAGGGCTCCGAAGAAGCCTTCCCGCACGAGTGTCTCGCTCCCAGGCGCCCGGAATCGTTGGCGGAGGCCGTACAGGGCCGGTGCGGGGTCCCGCACCAAGACGCCCTCGCGCCTCCATTCCGCGAGAATGCGCGCGACCTCCGCGTAGTCCGTGCTGGCCTCGCTAGCGATGTCGCGCGTCAGCTCAAGGCGAATCGCGCTATGCGGGTCGCGGTCGTAGTAGAGGGCCCGCTCGTCGGGAGCGACGACGTCGTAGGGTGGGACGATGACGCGCGAGAGATCGATCCGCGCCAAGTTGTAGTGAAAGGCACGGAAGGCCTGGACCTCGGTCATCGTGATTGCCCTCCTTCTTGGGCTCCTTGGAGCACAGCACGAAGGGCCACCTCGCTGATCACGCCTTGCCGGAGAACGCGCGGTTCGTCGCCGGTCGCGTCGACGACGGTACTTGCCCCACCGCCGGGCTCTTCCAAGCCCGGGAGATCGAGGAGGAAGGGGGCGCCCGGGGCCACCCCGCATGCCGCGCGGGCTTCGCTGCGCGTTCTCGCCGCCTGCGCACCGCTCAGATTGAGGCTCGTTGCGGTCACGGGACCTAGGCCTTCGTCCGCGAGGCGAACCGCGAGAGCATGCGCCAGGGGATGGGAAGAGCAGCGGAGGCCCAGGGTGCCCCCGGGGCCCGCGACACCTCTCGCGAACTGCGTGCGGCAACGCGCGACGAGGGTGAGGGGTCCCGGCCAGAAAGCAGCCGTAAGACGCTGTGCGGGGGGGCCAAACTCACAGCCGAGCGCCTCGCACATCTGCGCTCCGGTCACGAGAATCGAGAGGGGCTGCCGAGCGTCGCGGCCCTTCCATGTTTGGAGCGCGGCGACAGCGCGCGCCGAGCGTGCGTCGGCGCCGAGCCCATAGGTCGTTTCGGTCGGATATGCGATGAGTCCCTCCACGCGCACGCGCGCCGCGGCCTCGAGGAGCGGGTCCGCCATCACTCCGAGAACTCCTCCTCATGAGCCGTGCACCGCGGGACTCGCGGCTGTTGCGACTCCCCGCACCGCAATGTCGCGCCGAAGATGCATTCCGTCGAAGCGAATCCGGCGCGCCGCGGCATACACCCGGTCACGGGCCTCGGCCACGGTGGCGCCTGTGGCGGTGACGCCCAGGACGCGCCCTCCAGCCGTCACGAAGTTGCCATCGGCTCCGCGGCGTGTCCCGGCATGGAAGACGACGATATGCGGGTCCCGCTCCGCCTCTTCGATGCCAAGGATCGTCTTCCCGGTCTCGTACTCCCGGGGATAGCCCCCGGAGGCGAGTACCACACATACAGCTGCGCCGGAGAAGCCCGGCGCGGCTGCAGGATCGAGGCGTCCCCGCGCAGCACCGTCGAGGAGCGGCACGAGATCCCCTTCCATTCGGACTACGAGAGGCTGCGTCTCCGGATCGCCAAAGCGCACATTGAACTCGACAACGCGCGGTGCGCCCTCCGGATCGATCATGAGGCCCACATACAGAACACCGGCGTACGGACGGCCTTCCGCAGCCATGCCATGGACCACGGGATGGACGATTTCTTCAAGGACGCGCTTCTCCACCGTCTCGGAGAGGAGCGGTGCCGGCGAGTACGCGCCCATTCCACCCGTATTCTCACCCCGGTCCCCATCAAGCGCGCGCTTGTGGTCCTGCGCCGCTCCGAGAGGGACGACGCGAGTTCCGTCACTCACCGCGTAGTAAGACGCCTCCTCTCCCGTGAGACGCTCTTCGATGACGACGCGCGCGCCCGCAGTGCCGAAGCGCCGCTCGTCCATGATCTCGGCAACGGCACGCTCGGCGTCCTCGGAGCAGTCACACACGAAAACGCCCTTCCCCGCCGCAAGTCCATCCGCCTTGACGACACAGGGCCCCTCGTATCTGCGGACGTGCGCACGGGCTCGCTCCGCGTCGTCGAAGACCTCGAAGCGCGCGGTCGGGATGCCGTGGCGCGCCATAAAATTCTTGGCGAAGGCTTTGCTGCTCTCAAGCTCCGCCGCCTCTCTCGACGGACCAAAGACTGCAAGCCCCCTCTCGCGGAGGCGATCGGCAACGCCGGCTGCAAGGGGCGCCTCAGGTCCTACCACAACCAGGTCGACCGACTCTCGCTTGCAAAGGTCGCCGAGCGCCGCTGCGTTCTCGCCTGAGGTCTTGGGAAAGGAGGTTGCGACGCGTGCCATGCCGTCGCTCCCCGGCGCCGCAAGAACGCGTTCCACACGAGGGCTCCGCGCAATTTTCCAGGCAAGCGCATGTTCGCGCCCGCCGGAGCCCGCGATGAGGACCCGCACGCGTTGACCTCCGTCGCCGATTTAATGCCGGAAGTGGCGCACGCCAGTGAAAAGCATGGCAATCCCGAGGCGATCGGCCGCGGCAATCACCTCTGGGTCTCGCGCCGAGCCGCCGGGCTGGACAACTGCCGTAGCACCGGCCCTAACGCCGGCCTCAAGCCCGTCCGGGAACGGGAAAAAAGCATCGCTCGCAAGGACCGAGCCTGACAGCGTATGGCCTACCCGAGCCGCCTTCTCGCGCGCGGCGAGCACGGCGTCGACGCGCGAGGTCGCGCCTCCGCCCACGGCGAGGGTTCGGTCCGCCGCGGCAAACACGATGGCGTTACTCTTAACGTGCTTCACGATCTTCCAGCCAAAGGCGAGGGCGCGACGCTCGTCGTCCGTGGGTTTGCGCGCCGTTACGACTTGGGCGTGGGCCATCTCGTCGCTCGCCAGGTCCGGCTCCTGGACGAGAACACCGCCATACACCTTCTTCCAGTCGAGTTCGCTTCGGTCGATGCGTTCGGGGTGGAAGCGCAGAAGTCTGCGGTTCTTCTTCTTGCGCAGGAGCTCGAGGGCTTCGGCCGTGAACTCGGGCCCGATGAGAACCTCGGTAAAGATTTCATCCACCGCCCGCGCGAGGTCCAAGTCAAAGGTTCGGTTCACGACCACAATGCCGCCGAAGGGCGACTCCGGGTCTGTCGCAAAGGCATGTCGATAGGCCGCGGCGGGCGTCTCTGCGAGACCTGCGCCGCAGGGAGTATTGTGTTTCAGGATCGCGCACGCGGCGCCCTCGGAGGGATTGAACTCCGCGATGAGCTCCAGCGCGGCCTGTACATCGACGACGTTGTTGAACGAGAGCTCCTTCCCGTGGAGGGTCTCGACAAGCTCGAGGAAGCTGCCATAGAGCGCAGCCCGCTGGTGCGGGTTCTCGCCGTAGCGCAGCGCTCCCTCGCGGGGGAGGTCAAGATGCAGGCGGGTGGGAAGACCGTCGCGGAACGTCTCGGCAAACGCTTCTCCCGAGAGGTAGGCGTGGATGGCGGCGTCGTAGGCTGCCGTCCGCGCGAATGCCTTCATGGCGAGCTGCTCGCGCGTTGACTGCGAGAGCGTGCAGCCCTCGCGGCGAAGCTCCGCCACGATCCCCGCGTAGTCCGCAGGATCGACGAGCACCGCGGCAAACGCGTGGTTTTTCGCGGCCGAGCGGATCATGGACGGACCGCCGATGTCGATCTTCTCGATCGCCTCGGCTCGGCTCGTTCCAGGTTTCGCAACCGTGGCTTCAAACGGGTAGAGATTCACGACGACAAGATCGATGAGACCAATGCCATGACGCACGAGGTCGGCTTGGTCCTCGGGGAGGTCCCGGCGCGCGAGGATTCCTCCGTGCACTTTCGGATGGAGCGTCTTCACCCGGCCCCCCAACATTTCAGCGCTGCCCGTCAGCTCGGAGACCTCGACGACGCGAAGCCCGGCTCTGCGCAGGGCGTCCGCGGTGCCGCCCGACGCCACGAGCTCGACGCCGAGCGCGGCGAGTGCCTCCCCAAGCTCCACAAGCCCGGTCTTGTCGGAAACGGAAAGCAGCGCCCGCGCCACGCGGCTTCGCGGCGCACTGGGGGGTGCGGTCATGGGGGGCCTCCAGGGAGGAAACGCTCCGAGCAATCGACCGAGGGGCGGCGGGGACGCTGGACGTTTACCGACGGCAGAGGCCGAAGTCAAACCGCCGCAGAGGCTTCTCCCTCGGCGGCGACGCGGGACACACGCGCGCCGACGCGGGCCAAGAGCTCATAGGGCAGCGTCGCGGCACGTGCGGCCGCTTCTTCGACGGGGAGCCCGTCTCCAAACACGATCGCCTCATCCCCCACTGCCGCCGGCCCCTCGCCGGCGTCGACGGTGATAAGGTCCATCGACACGCGGCCAATAATGGGGACGCGTCGCCCTCGGAGGAGCACCTCTCCCCGGTTCGCGAGGGACCACGGCACGCCGTCGGCGTAGCCGATCGCAAGCGTCGCGACGCGCTTTGGCGCTGCCGCGCGCCAGGTCGCGCCGTAGCCGACCGCCTCGCCAGGCCGAACGTCGCGCACTTGGACGACCCGCGTCGCAAGCGTCATCACGGGGCGAAGGGGGAGCGGCCCAGAGGCCATCCCTGGGCGGGGGTCGACTCCATAGAGCATGAGGCCTGGCCGGACAGCGCTCGCCTCCGGCAACTCCTTGGCAAGGAGATCACCCGCGACAAGCCCGGCGGAGTTCATGGCGTGGACGATGGCGGGAAGGGCACCAAGCTGCGCCGCCACACCGAGAATCCGACGCAGTGCTCGAAGCTGCTCTAACGAGGGCCCGAGGTCGTCTTCGTCGGCCCGGGCGAGATGGGTAAACACGCCTTCGAGCCGGAAGTTTGGGTCGCTTGCAACGCTCGCTAGGAAGCCTGCCGCGCTTTCTGCGGAAACCCCCAGCCGGTGCATCCCAGTATCCACCTCGACGTGCACTGCCGCCCGTCCGCCGCGCCGACGAGCTGCGTCCCGCAGAAGCGCCAGGTGGCCTTCGTGGTGCACGACCGGCGTTGCCCCCAGTGCGAGGGCAGCCCGCGCTTCTTCGGCGTCCTGCACGCCGCAGAGGACGAGGATAGGAAGGGCCACTGCGGCATCCCGCAGCTCCGCAGCCTCGCCGACCCGCGCGACCGCAAGGCGTTCGCAGCCCCCGCGCGCGAGCACACGTGCCACGCGCACGGCTCCATGCCCGTAGGCGTCGGCTTTCACCACGGCGATCACGCTGCGGTGTCCGGCAAGGCGCCTTACAAGGGAGTAGTTCGCGACAAGAGCGCTAAGATTGATACGCGCTACGGCAGGCCCAGGAAGCTCCACCGGCGGGTTTATAACCCATCGAAAATCGGACCGAAATCCGGGTGGGGTGTTTGACCGACGGGGGAGCGTCGGGTAGCTTTTGGGTACCGAGCTGCTCGCCGCTCGGCCTCTTCTATGAGCGATTCCGATGCAATCCCAAGGCCTCTCCGAGGAGACGCTTTCCATCCGAGTAAACGGTGATCTGCGCCCCCTCGTAGCCGGTTCGACGATCGCGGACCTCCTCGAGCAGCTCGGGCTCGGGGCGCGGCGGATGGCGATCGCGGTGAACCGCAGCGTCATTCCGAGGTCTCTCTACGGAGAGCGCATGCTCGAGGCGGACGATCGGGTGGAGATCCTCGAGGCTGTGGGCGGAGGCTAAGTGATGACGGATTCCTATCGGCTTGGACCCCATGCCTTCCACTCGCGGCTCATCGTCGGAAGCGGCAAGTACGCTTCTCTCGAGCAGAATCTCGCGTGCGTCGAGGCCGCAGGTGCGGAGATGGTGACGGTGGCACTCCGGCGGGTCCCCCTTCCCGCTCGCAGCAGCGGAGTGCGGAGCCGAGGGGATGCGCCCAAGGGTGAAAACCTCTACGACGCGCTCGCTGCACGCGGCCTCACCATCCTTCCCAACACTGCGGGTTGTTATACGGTTGCGGACGCTGTCACGACCGCCCACATGGGACGCGAGCTCCTTGGCACGACACTCGTCAAGCTTGAGGTGATTGGAGACGAGCGCACGCTCTTTCCGGATACACCCGCGACGCTTGAAGCCGCACGGGTCCTCGTAGGCGAAGGCTTCACGGTGCTTCCCTATATCGGCGACGACCCGGTCGCGTGCCAGCGGCTTGCAGCGCTGGGATGCGCGGCGGTTATGCCGCTTGCCGCACCGATCGGATCGGGTCTTGGCATCCGCAACCCCGCGAACCTCCGCATCATCCTCGAAACCGTCGAAGTGCCGGTGATTGTGGACGCGGGCGTTGGCACGGCGAGCGATGCCGCGGTGGCGATGGAGCTTGGTGCGACGGCGGTCCTCATGAATACGGGCATCGCCGCAGCGAAGGATCCCGTGAAAATGGCGAGAGCGATGCGACTTGCGATCGATGCAGGCCGCCTCGCCTACGAAGCCGGACGCATGCCGCGACGCCTCTACGCGTCGGCGTCGAGCCCCCTCGACGGCCTGGCTGGTTTCTAGCCCTGTCGGCGACCTTCCGGCCAATCCTTTGTCTCGTGACGGATCGCTCTCTGGCCCGCTGTCCCCTCGAGGAGGTGGTTTCTCAAGCGGTCGCGAGTGGCGTTGATTGGGTGCAGGTCCGCGAGAAGGACCTCACGGGAAAATCTCTTCTCGAACTTTCTCAGCGTGTCGCGCGAGCGGCGCGCCGCGGAGCGGCGGCCCGCGATACGGCCGGTGCCGCGAGTGTGCGCGTCGTCGTAAATCGGCGCAGTGATGTCGCGCTTGCTCTTTCGCCCGGGACGGATACCCCGCCCGAGGGCCGAATCGATGGCGTGCATCTCGGCTTCGATGGGGTGGGTCCCGCCGAAGCGCGCAGGCTTCTCGGCCCGGAGGCCTTAATCGGGGTTTCCTGCCATGCGCCCGCGGAGGCGGTTGCGGCGCTGGAGGCCGCCGCGAGCTACGTGCACCTCGCCCCGGTTTTTGCTCCGATTTCGAAGACCGCAGGCGCGCCGTCGCTCGGGCTTCCGGCCCTCGCCGCCGCGGCCGAAAGCGGCCTTCCCGTCCTCGCACAGGGCGGGATCGACGCCAAGAATGCGGGCGAGGTGGTCAGCGCCGGCGCAGCCGGGGTTGCGGTGACCGGCGCCATCCTCATGGCGGCGGATCCAGGAGAGGCGGCGGGGGCCCTGCGGCGAGCCCTCGATGCGGCCGGGCGGGCGCGCTAAGCCCAGCCAAGCGATTTGGCGAATGATCGGGGCGCGGGCGGTGGCTCGCGACGAGGAGATCCGGTGGTAGGAACGAAAAACTCGAGGCGCACTTGTCGGCGCTTGCTCGCCGCGCTCGTCGTGGCTGCGGCAGCCCTTACCTCGCGGGCTGAGGATGGGCCCACAGGGCGCCCCGAGGTTACCCGTGCGACATCTGACCCGCGCGCCGACGAGGCGCTCGATCAGCTCCAGGAGCGCATCATCGCGGTCTCGGAAGCCGTAAAGCCCTCGGTGGTTCACATCGAGGCGATCGTTAAAATCGATGACCGGCGAAACCAGATTACCGGCTCGGGCGTCATCGCCAGCGAGGACGGCCTCATCCTCACCAACCATCACGTGGTGGAGCGCGCCGAGAAAGTCACCGTGACCGTTCCCGGTCACAGGACAAAATACCCTGCACGCATCCTCGGCGCGGACAAGCAGACGGACCTTGCGGTGCTCCGAATCGAACCCGAAGGAAAACTTCCCGCCGCACGCTTTGGCAAGACCGCCGACGTGCGGGTCGGCCAATGGGTACTCGCTGTCGGAAACCCTTACGGGCTCGACGGCACGGTCTCCTTCGGCATCGTCTCGGGGAAGGGCCGGAACCTCGAAATCAATGACGTCCTGAACGATTTCATTCAGACCGACGCCATGATCGATCTTGGCTCCTCAGGCGGCCCTCTCGTCGACCTCTCGGGGCAGGTGGTCGGCATTAACTCCCGCGGCCAGGGCCGCGGGATCGGGTTCACGATCCCCAGCGACACCGTCCAAGATGTCATGCGGCAGATTGAAGAAGGAGGGATCGAGCGAGGCTGGATTGGCATCACGATGCAGCCCCTCGACCGTGATCTCGCCTCCTATTTCGGTGTCCCCGATGCCACGGGTGCGGTGGTCAATAGCGTAACGGCCCACTCCCCCAGCGCGCAGGCGGGTCTTGAGCCAGGCGACATCCTCACCGAGTTCAATGGAACTCCAATCGAGGCGGAAAAGGACGAGGATCTAGGCACCTTCCAGCGCCTGGTCGCGCGCGTTCGGCCGGGCCAAAAGGTGAAGCTGGGCCTCCTGCGCAGTGGGAAGTCCCGGACTGTCGAGGTCACCGTCGGGACTCAGCCCAAGATCGAGCCGGCCCTCGCCGAGAGCGACTCGGGCTTTCAGGCGCAGGAGATCACGGAAAATCTTTATCGCGAGCAGCGGCTCGCGACCCGCCGCGGGGCCTACGTGTCCTTTGTCGCGCGGGGCTCGCCCGCGAGCGAGGCCGGCCTCGCTCCAGGCGACGTTGTGGAACGGGTCGAGAAAGCCGAGATCGGAGACCTTGGGGATTTTCGCAGCGCCATGGATGCCGTGTCTCGAAAGCGTGCATTCCTCATTACCGCGATGCGAGGAAACGAGACGAAATTTCTTCTGGTGAAGCGGTCGGCGACGCTCAAGGCGGAAGAGCCGCGGGAGGGGGCAGACAAGACGGCCCGACCTGCACCCCCGGCGCCTGGAGCGCCCTAGGCGCTGTCCGCGATGAATCGCATGCCGAATCCGTCTGTCTCATGGCTGCGATGAAGGCCTTGGTGGCCGCCGCAGCGACTCTGCTCGCCGCAGCGGGACCCGCCTCCGGGGCGGACCCCTTCCTGCGCCACACCGCGACGGTGGACGTCGTAAAGAAAGTCGGGCCGGCCGTCGTGAATGTCACAACGGAACAGATCGTCGCGGGCGGGAGCCCCTTCCGGCCATTTAACGACCCCCTTTTCGATCGCTTCTTTCAGGACTTCTTCGAGCCGCGATCGCCGCAGACCCTAAAGAGCCTTGGCTCTGGGGTTCTCATCGATGCCGACCGGCACGTGCTGACCAATGAGCACGTGATTAGCCGTGCAAGCCGCATCCGCGTCACGCTCGCGGACGGGCGCGAGTTCGACGCCAAGCTTGTGGGTGCTGATCCGAATAACGATCTCGCTGTTCTGCGCGTCGAGTCCAAGGAGGCGTTGCCCTGGGTACCCCCCGCGACCTCGAGCGACATCATGGTGGGCGAGCCCGTGATCGCGATCGGGAATCCCTTTGGCCTCTCGAATACCGTAACAACGGGGGTCATCTCCGCGGCCGATCGCTCGATCCGTGCGGAGGATCGCGTCTATCACGGCTTTCTCCAGACCGATGCCTCCATTAACCCCGGGAACTCGGGTGGACCGCTGCTTAACGCCGAGGGTTCCCTCATCGGCATCAACACCGCGATCTACGGCGGGGCGCAGGGAATCGGCTTTGCCATCCCGATTGACGTCGCAAAGCGGGTCGTCGGTCAGCTCATCGCTCACGGCGAAGTCGCGCCGACCTCCCTCGGCTTTGAGGTGCAGGACGTCGACCGGCGCATGGTCGAGGTGATGGAGATCCCGCCGGGCGTCGCCGGCGCGCTTGTTTCGAATGTGCGGCAGGGGGGACCCGGCGCGCGGGCGGGTGTCGTGCGGGGCGACCTCGTGACTCATCTCGCTGGCCAGTCGGTAAAGACGGCTCGGGACTTCTACGAGGTGCTCGAATCTCTCACCGAAGGCGAGCCCGTGCAGGTGCGCCTCTGGCGCGAGAAGGCCGAACGCAACGTGCAGGTGAACGCCGAGGCCCTTCCCCCGGGCGAAGTCGACGCGCTCGCCGAACGCCTTCTTGGGCTTCGCCTTCGCCCCCGGGAGGGAGGGGGTTTCACGGTGGATTCAGTGCGGCCGGGAACCGGGGCTGCGCAGATCGGGTTCCAACCCGGCGACCTCGTCCTCGGGATTAACGGCCGCGAGTTGGGCGACCTAGCGGCATTTCGTCGGGCGGTGTTGGACCTGCGAGGCCGTGACATGGCACTTGTCGTGGTTCAGCGCGGGGCGGGCCGATACCATGTGAGCGTTCCTCTCTCTTGAGGGCGCGAAGGAGTGACGATTCCATGAAGGTTTTCCGCAGGGTGCTTGTGGTCGCTGCGTGCGCCGGGGTGATCGCCTGGGCGGCGGGGCTGCCCGAGGTACGGGTCTGGTGGCCCGGCAACGCTGCGACCGCACTCGACCTGTTCGGGAAGAGCGGAAAGTCGCCGGACACGGTGGCGACGGGATCCGCACCGTTCTGGACGGAGAGCACGCGCCCAAGTTCTGAAGGCACCAATCACGACGTCGGCCATGGCTTCGCCGATCTCGCGGAGAAGGCGTCGCCCGCGGTCGTCAACATCCAGACGTCGAAGACCATAAAGGCCGGGCCCATGCAGGTGCCGCAGCCCTTCGAGGAGTTCTTCGGTGGGCAGCTCGAGGAGCTCTTCAAGCAGCGCGAGCAAAAGGTGCCGAGCCTCGGCACCGGTTTCGTGATCTCACCCGATGGATACATCGTGACCAACAACCACGTGGTGGAGGACGTCGATGACATCAAGGTCGCCTTCCTCGACGGGACCGAACGCAAGGCGGAGATCATCGGCCGCGACCCCAAGACCGACATCGCCCTGATCCGCGTGAAGGCGGATAAGCCCTTGGCATCCCTCCCGCTCGGGGATTCCGACAAGATCCGTCCGGGAGACTGGGTGGTAGCGATCGGCAACCCCTACGGGCTGGGGCACACGGTAACGGCGGGTATCGTGAGCGCGAAGGGCCGCAACATCGGCCAGGGTCCCTACGACGATTTCATCCAAACCGACGCCGCGATTAACCCCGGCAACTCCGGTGGGCCGCTCATCAACATGGACGGCGAGGTCGTGGGAATCAACACCGCGATCAACCCGCGCGCCAATACGATTGGGTTTAGCGTCGCGATTAACGGTGCGAAGGCCATTCTGCCGCAGCTCAAATCGACCGGCAAAGTGACACGGGGATGGCTCGGGGTAGTGATCCAGCCGATTACGCCGGAGCTCGCGGAGTCCTTCAAGCTCGACGACAAGTCCGGCGCCCTCGTTTCGAAGGTCGACCCGAAGGGGCCGGCCGCAGCCGCCGGCCTTCAGCGCGGGGATGTCATCGTCCAGTTCGACGGGAAGCCTGTAAAGCGCATGGAGGAGCTCCCGCGATTCGTGGCGAGCACGCCGATCGGCCGGGAGGCCGAAGTCGTCGTGAAGCGTGACGGCAAGGAGAAGACCTTCGAGGTAAAGGTCGGGGAGCTCAAGGAGCCCGAGGTGCAGGCTTCGACCGGGAAGCCCGGGGAGGGCCCGTCGGCCTACGGGATGAAGGTCCAGAACCTAACCCCCGAGATCGCCGAGCAGCTGGGCCTCGAGGACGAAAAGGGCGTCGTGGTAAGCGGCGTTGAGTCCGGAAGCCCCGCCGATGAGGCAGGGATCCGCCGCGGGGACGTGATCCTTGAGGCCGACAAGCAGCCGGTAAAGGACGTGAAGGAGCTCCAGCAGCGCCTCGGAGAAGCGAAGAAGGGGGCGCTCCTCCTGGTCCGGCGTGGAGATGCCACGCTCTACGTCGCGATTAAGAAAAAGGAGTAGTCTCGGCCGAGGGAGTCCCGGGGCGACCGGGGCAGCTTGCCGGCCCCTAACGGGTGTTTAACCTTCGCGGCATGCGACAAGACAAGCTCACGATCAAAAGCCAAGAGGCGCTCTCCGAGGCCCAGGGGCTCGCGGGAACGCGCGGCCATGGGGTCGTCGAACCTGCCCATCTCTTGCGTGCCCTCCTCTCTCAGGCCGATGGCATCGCGGGTCCGATCCTCGAGAAGCTCGGGGTCGGGGTGGACCTCCTCCAAGGCGAAGTCGAAAAGATCCTGACGCGTCTTCCGAAGGTGAGTGGCGCCGCGCAGCCGCGCCTTTCCGAGGCTTTGGGGCGCATCATCGAGCGTGCCTTCCGCGAGGCGGACGAGCTCAAAGACGAATATGTTGCGACCGAGCACTTCCTTCTCGCCCTCGCCGCAGATTCGGCCGATCCCTCCGGCGCCGCCTTGCGTGCGGTGGGGGCAACCCGCGAGGCGCTCCTCAAGGCGCTCGCATCGATTCGGGGAGGCGCGCGCGTCACCGACCCGGACGCCGAGTCGAAGTACCAGGCCCTCTCGAAGTTCGGCCGCGACCTAACGGACCTTGCTCGCCGCGGAAAACTTGACCCCGTGGTGGGTCGCGACGAAGAGATCCGCCGCGTGATCCAGGTGCTCTCGCGGCGCACGAAGAACAACCCCGTCCTGATCGGCGAACCGGGCGTTGGGAAGACTGCGATCGTCGAGGGCCTTGCCCAGCGGGTCATCGCTGGAGATGTCCCCGAGTCCCTCAAGGACCGCCGTGTCATTACGCTCGACGTCGGTGCCCTCATCGCCGGCTCAAAGTACCGGGGCGAGTTCGAGGATCGCCTGAAGGCCGTGCTGCGCGAGGTCGCCGAGGCGCAGGGAACGGTGATCCTTTTCATCGATGAGCTTCACACGATCGTGGGTGCGGGGGCCGCCGAAGGCGCTGCGGACGCGGCGAATATGCTGAAGCCCGCCCTTGCCCGCGGCGAGCTGCGCTGCATCGGGGCGACGACCCTCGACGAGTACCGCAAGCATATCGAGAAGGACGCTGCCCTTGAGCGCCGGTTCCAGCCCGTATTCGTGGGTGAGCCTTCCGTCGAAGATACGATCTCCATTCTCCGGGGCCTTAAGGAACGCTATGAGGTACACCACGGCGTTCGCATCCAGGATGCCGCGCTGGTTGCGGCCGCAACGCTCTCTCATCGCTACATCACCGACCGATTCCTGCCGGACAAGGCCATCGACCTCGTCGACGAGGCCGCAAGCCGCGTCCGCGTGCAGATCGACTCGATGCCCGAGGAGCTCGACCAGATCGAGCGCAAGAGGACGCAGCTTGAGATCGAGCGCGAGGCTCTGAAGAAGGAGAGCGACTCCGCGAGCAAGGAGCGCTTAAAGCGCGTCGACGCCGAGCTCGCCGAGCTGCGCGAACGCGGCGACGCCATGAAGGCCCGCTGGCAGAGTGAGAAGGCCGGGATCGGCCGCGTGCGCGACTTAAAGCAAAAGCGCGAAGAGCTGAACGTTGAGCTCGAGCGCGCAAAGCGCGCTGGGGATCTCGCCCGCGCGTCAGAGATTCAGTACGGGCAACTCAGCCAGATCGATAAGGAGCTCGCCGCAGAGCAGGAGAAGGTGGCGAAGATCCATGGCAAGGAGGGCGCGCTCGTCTCGGAGGAAGTGACTGGCGAGGAGGTCGCCGAAATCGTTTCGAAATGGACCGGCATCCCGGTCTCCAAAATGATGGAAGGCGAGCAGGAAAAGCTCCTCCATATGGAAGACAACCTGCGACGGCGCGTCGTCGGGCAGGATGATGCCCTCGTCGCGGTCGCGAATGCGGTGCGGAGGGCGCGCGCAGGCCTCCAGGACCCCAATCGGCCGATCGGCTCGTTCATCTTCTTGGGCCCGACCGGCGTCGGTAAGACCGAGACGGCGCGGGCGCTGGCGGAGTTCTTGTTCGACGACGAGCACGCCATGGTGCGGATCGACATGAGCGAGTTCATGGAGAAGCACTCGGTGTCGCGGCTCATCGGCGCGCCCCCGGGCTATGTCGGTTACGAGGAGGGGGGCGCCCTCACCGAGGCCGTTCGTCGCCGGCCCTACGGCGTCGTGCTGTTCGACGAGATCGAAAAGGCCCATCCCGACGTCTTCAACGTGCTCCTCCAGATCCTCGACGACGGGCGTCTTACTGACGGCCAGGGGCGCACGGTCGACTTTAAGAACGTCGTTCTCATCATGACCTCGAATATCGGGAGTCAATTCATCGTCCAGCTCGGCGCCGAGGATCGGGCCGAGCTGGAGGCGCGAGTTATGGAGGCGCTCCGCGCGGCCTTCAAGCCCGAGTTCCTGAACCGCGTAGACGAGGTCATTATCTATCGCCAGCTCGGGCGCTCGGAGATCGGCCGCATTGTCGAGATCCAACTCGAGCGGGTAAAGAAGCTCCTCACGGAGCGGCGCATCGAGCTCACGTTCACGGACGAAGCCAAGAAGCTCTTGGCCGAAAAGGGGTACGACCCGCACTACGGCGCCCGGCCGCTAAAGCGCGTCATCCAGCGCATGGTGCAGGACCCGTTGGCCGTGCGGATCCTTGAGGGTGAGTTCCCTGAGGGCTCGAAGATCCTCGTGGATGCGCGGGTCTCCGGCGACGCGCTCGAGTTTCGAAAGGCCTAGCCCAGCACCGGACCCATGAGATCCACGAAGTTGTCGCAATAGAAGCGCTGCTTTGTGCGCTCGCTCGCGCTTTCGAGGCTTGCCTCGAAGCGCCGGAGAGGGTGCCGCCCTCCTTCGACGTGCGGGTAGTCGGAGGAAAAGAGGCAGACCTCCTCGCCCGCGTTGGCGATGATCCAGCCCGTGTCCTCGTGGGGATAGGGCGTGACGCGGATCTGGCGCCGCACGTACTCACTCGG
>DATGZK010000079.1:0-6295 GCA_035489755.1 Myxococcota bacterium | reverse complement strand
ACCGTGTCCGCTCCCGGCGACGTTCTCGAGCCGCGTGCCGAGGGCTTCGGCCAGCGCCTTGCCCTCGGCGAACGGGGTGACGCGGTCGGCATCACCGTGGATGACGAGGGTGGGGCATTGAATGCGCTCGCACAGTCGTCGGCCAAGTTCGCGATCGGGTTGCCAGGCGAGGTGGGTATCGGCCAGCGTTTCCGGATCGGTCTCGAGCCCCCAGCCGAGGCCATCCTCGATGCCCTTGGTCGAGTGGTCCCCGAAGAAGGACTCGAAGAACCCCTCGAGGAAGCGACGGTAGTGGTCGGGATTCTGGGTCCACGCTCGCCGGTTGAAGTAACCGATGGCTGGCAGGCTCTCGTCGCTCACGTCGGTTCGCTGGAGAAGCGCGCTGACCGCTTCGTGCCAGGTCGTGCGCTCCGCGGAGAGCATCGTGGCGGGGGCCACGAAGACGATCTTCGAGACGCGCTCCGGGTTCTCGCTGGCGAACAGGAGCGTCCGCTGACAGCCCCGGGACAGCGTGACGATGTAGGCCCGATCGGTATCCGTCGCGTGCATCACCGCCCCGATGTCCGCGGCGTTCTCGCGCTCCGAGTAGGCCTCCACCCCACGCGGCCGGTCCGAACGGCCGTTGCCGCGCGGATCGAACACGATCACGCGGTAGTCGCGCGCGAACCAGCCGATCTGTGCCTTCCATATGCGCGAGTGGACGACGGCCCAGGGCGGCACGAACAGGATGGTCTCGTCGCCCTCTCCGTAGATCTCGTAGAAGAGGCGAACGCCGTCGCGATCCGCGTAGCCCTCGTGCGTGGGGTAGCAGGCTCGGCTCTGCTCCGTTCCCGGTTGCCAATCGGTCATGACCGCTTCCCCTCCTTCGCGGCGCCGGTCGTCTGCGCCCGGGCGCTCGCGCCCGCTTCGAGGCCCTTGAGCCAACCGTGGATCCAATCGAGCAGGGCCTGGTGGCCATGAGTGATGCCCGAGAGCCGTTCGAGCGCGAAGCCCTGGGCGAAGGTCATTACGAGGGGAACCAGCGCGGCGGGCGGAAAGCGGTCCGCCACCCCGTAGTCGGCGAGGGCCTTGCTGAACGCCTCGGTGAGGACGCCGCGCCACTCCGCGTCCACTCGCGCGACCCGCTCGCGCAGATCGGGGTCGTTCCAGGCCAGAGCCTGGAGCTCGAGCCAGATCTTCGTGTAGCCGCTGTCCAGGTCCTCGTCCTGGTACCCCCAGGCCATCTCCCACTTCTTTATGAACGGCACGTCGGCGCTGTACATCTCGCGCTGTCGTTTGATCAGTCGATCCGTGAATCGTTCGAGGACCTGCACAAGCACTTCCTCCATCGAGCCGAAGTAGTAGTGGACCAGCCCGCTGTTGACGCCGGCCTCGCTGGCGAGGGTGCGCGTCGTGATGCCCGCGTGGCCGCGCTCGATCAGCAGACGCTCGGCGGCGTCGAGCAGCGCTTCGGTCGTCCTGGCGCGCTTCTCGGAAGCGCCGGCGGGAGACATGCGGCGTTGGGCCAACGGAGACTCCTTCCAATGCAGCGGCGTGTCGCTGCGGGCGCGTTCCTCGCTCCCGCCCCGACCGACTATCGGGCGTGGATGAGGCGGGGAATCAGCTTGGGGACGCGTCGACGGTAGTCCTCGTAGGCCTCGCCGTGGAGCGCCACCAGCGCGTTCTCTTCGATGACCAGCGCGACCAGGATGTACGCCGTCGTCACGCCGGCGAACAGGAGGTGACCCCAGGTCATGTGCGGCGTCGCCCAGAAGGCGAGCAGGAAGCCGAGCATCAGGGGATGCCGCGTGTATCGATACAGGGAGCGCTCCTGGAACCGCGGGCGCTCGATCGGTCGGCCCGACGCATGGGCGAGCACTTGTTTGACGCCGAACAGCTCGAAATGATCGATGAGGAAAGTCGAGAGCAGAACGATTCCCCAGCCGAGCCAGAACACCGCGTGGATCGCCAGGGTCCCGATGCCTTCGACCAGCCAGACCGTCCCTGGCAGGGGTCGCCAGCAGACGACCATTCCGATCAGGATCGCGCACGTGGTGGCGACGAAGATCGTCCGCTCGAGGGCGACCCCCACGATCCGGGTCCACCATCGCTTGAAGGCCGTGCGCGCCATGATGGTGTGCTGCATCGCGAACAGGGCCAGGAAGCCGAGGTCGATGGCCAGCGCCGTGCCGACCGGACCCGCGACCCCATCGTCGAGGGTCTTCGGCACGACCGCCCCGCCGACGAATCCGATCAAGTACAGAAACGTCGCGAAGAAGACGGCGTAGACGGCGAGGCCGATCATCGCGGTCAGGGCGCGCGAGCCGGCTTCGGCTGTACGGCTGTGGCTCGGGAGAGTGTGTTGTCCGGGCATGTCGATGCTCCTGATAGCTGCGTCCAGACGGATTGGTCAAGTGCACTGTACAATTGACCTGTACATACGACTAATACTATCGACCAAATTCGTCAAGACCTAAGCCCGGAGTTCTGCGAGTGGGGGGCGATTTGGCGAGAATCACGAGCGATCTCGAATACTTGGGAATGCTCAAGAATCTGCTCGCAGGCTCTGGCGGCAGCGGCCACATCGCGGCTCCGGGCTTCCTTGCCCCGCGGACGTCGGCCGCCAACGAGGACTGTTAACAGGAGGGCCTTACAAGACTGGAGACCGTACCGGAGTTCGTCGAAGTGTCTGAAAAAGCGCCACAATTCCCGATCGCGGGTTTGATTTCCAAGCTGAGGGTCGCGGGTTCGACTCCCGTTTCCCGCTCCAGAAATTGAAAGGGAATCGGTGGGCTGGCCCGATTCCCTTTTCTAGTTCCGGCTCGGTGCATTCCGGTTGTTCCGGTGCGCGTCTCTTTCGCTGCTTTCATCGGGCACCAATCGGCTGTCCTTCCAGCGCTCCTCTCGGTTTGGCTGCCTGCGTTGGAGTCCCGTTTGTCGTAAGCCCGCACGGCGTTGAGCAGCCGCTCGACCCGAGGCTCACAACTTAGGAGGCGCGCCGCAGGCGCGGCACGGGCTGCGACGGTCGATGCCGAGCCAGATCATGGGCCGCTTGCAGGTTGAGCCACAACTCAGGAGAGGTTCCGAGTGCCTGGGCGAGAAGCCACGCCGTGTCGGGCGTAATCCCCCGCTTGCCTCGCACGATCTCGTTGATGCGCTGGACAGAAATTCCTAGGTGTTCAGCGAGTGCGACCTGGGTCCGTCCAAGCGGCTCCAGGAACTCGTGAAGCAGGATCTCCCCAGGGTGACTCGGAATACGACTCTTCGGCTGCATGGCTTATCCTCGGTGATAGTCGATGATTCGAACGTCATGGGCCTGTGCATCGGACCAGCGAAAGACGATGCGCCACTGATTGTTGATGCGGATGCTATGAAACCCTTTCCAATCCCCTCGTAGCATCTCCAGGTGGTTGCCAGGCGGAGAACGGAGGTCATTCAATGATGCGGCGCGAGATCGCGGTCCAGTAGCGCCGGAAGCCTTCCGATGCCACGCTACAACGGTCTCGGGCTGGACGATCACGAGGGCATCCTGCCAGCGGCGCCACGTCCGACGCAGCGCGACCCAGAGCAAACGCTCTTCGGCTTGCCATCGAGGAACGCATCTCGTTCTCGTCAGCACGGCGATCTGCTGGCGGAGGGCGACGTTCTCGAGCACCAGGTCCGCGCGCGACCGGCCCAGCGCCCGAACGCTGTGGACCAGGAGGGTGAGGACGAGATGAAACGCGTTCATGGGAGGCGATACTAAGCGCGGCAGCCGCGCTCCCTTCAAGGGGCGACGTGACCCGATTGTGTGCCGGTAGCCTCTCGTCTCAAGTTCCGGAATGCTGAGTGATTTCAACGCGCATGCGATTTTGGCGAACCGCAAGTGGTCAAGAGCGAGAGCGCGCCTGGGAGGGCCGCTTGCCTGGACCTGGATAGGTCTCCCGAATCGTGCTCGCCAGCTTTCTCAGAGCCGGAGCCAGGGGAGAGCGCTTCCGCCAGACGAGCGCGAGGGTTCGATGGGGCACCGGCGTTGCAAACGCGCGGACACGAAGACCCGCCCGCTGCGCCTCGGTGGGCGCGGCGAGCTGGGGCAAGACCGTCACCCCAGCGCCGCCGGCGACCATGTGGACGAGCGTCGGGAGGCTAGTGGCCCGGAACTCGAGCTCGTGCGCCTTGGCGCTCGAACAGAACGCGAGCGCCTGGTCGCGGAAGCAGTGGCCGTCGTCGAGGAGAAGGACGCTGACGTCGCGGAGCTCCACCGCCTTCGCGGGCGCCCTCTTCGTCCCCAGCGGGTCATCGGGTCGGGTGGCGAGGACGAAGGGGTCGTCTGCGAGGACCTCCTGCTCGACGTCTCCGATCTCCGCTTCTAACGCGAGCAACGCAGCATCGAGGGTCCCGGCATCGAGGCTCCGGATGAGGGTCTCGGTCTTGTCCTCGACCCAGACGGTTGTGAGCCGCGGGTAAGCGCTTCGAAGCGCTGGCGTGGCGCTTGGCAGCAGGTAGGGCGAAATCGTCGGGATGACGCCGATCCTGAGGGTGCCCGCCAGCGGATCGCCCGCGCGCCTCGCTGCCGCCATGAGATCATCCGCCTCGAGGAGCACTCTCCGCGCGCGGTCGACCAGCTCTTTCCCAGCCGTAGTCACGAGGACGCGGCGCCGGTCGCGTTCGAACAGGCGCACGCCAAGCGCCTCCTCGAGTTGCGCGAGCTGGGCGCTGAGCGACGGCTGCGATACGTGACACGCCTCCGCCGCCTTTCGGAAGCTCAACGACTCGCCGACCGCGACCGCGTACTGAAGCTGCCGGAGCGAGAAGGGATGGGGTGCAAGGGTACTGATAGCCATGAGCTATCAATTCTATCGAAACAATGTCTTGGAGCAATCAGCGGAGCGGCGGCATCTTCAGCGCACGATCCGCGCGACGAGGCAAACCTCCAGAGGAGAGAACCCATGTCAGGTAAGAGTAAGTGCCCCTTCCACCACACCGCCGCGGGCGGGACGTCGAACCAGAACTGGTGGCCGAATCAGCTGAAGCTGAACATCCTGCGCCAGCACTCGTCGAACTCCGACCCCATGGGTCCCGGCTTCAACTACGGCGAAGAGTTCAAGAGCCTCGATCTGAAGGCCGTGAAGCAGGATCTGACGGAGCTCATGACCAGCTCCCAGGACTGGTGGCCGGCGGACTTCGGCCACTACGGTCCCCTGTTCATCCGCATGGCCTGGCACAGTGCCGGCACCTACCGCACGGGCGATGGCCGCGGCGGCGCGGGGAGCGGCAGCCAGCGGTTTGCGCCCCTAAACAGCTGGCCCGACAACGTCAACCTGGACAAGGCCCGTCGCCTGCTCTGGCCGATCAAGCAGAAGTATGGCCGCAAGATTTCCTGGGCCGACCTCTTGATCCTCGCCGGCAACGTCGCGCTCGAATCGATGGGCTTCAAGACCTTCGGTTTCGGCGGGGGGCGTGAGGACATCTGGGAACCCGAACAGGACATCTACTGGGGCAACGAGACCAAGTGGCTCGACGACCAGCGCTATTCCGGCGACCGTGACCTCGAAGAGCCGCTCGCGGCCGTGCAGATGGGCCTGATCTACGTGAACCCGGAGGGCCCGAACGGCAATCCGGATCCGATCTCCGCGGCGCGCGACATCCGCGAGACCTTCGCCCGCATGGCGATGGGCGACGAAGAGACGGTGGCCCTCATCGCCGGCGGCCATACCTTCGGTAAGACCCACGGCGCAGGCCCGGCCTCCCATCTGGGACCCGAGCCCGAAGGGGCCAGCATCGAAGAGCAGGGCTTCGGCTGGAAGAGCAGCTATCGCAGTGGCAAAGGCGGTGATGCGATCACCAGCGGCCTGGAAGTGACTTGGACTACCACGCCCACCCGGTGGAGCAACAACTTCTTCAAGAACCTGTTCGGCTACGAATGGGAACTGAGCAAGAGCCCAGCCGGTGCCCACCAGTGGGTTGCCAAGGGGGCTGGCGCGATGATTCCGGACGCCCACGATCCGTCGAAGAAGCGCGTGCCGACCATGCTGACGACGGACCTCTCTCTGCGCTTCGACCCGGTCTACGAGAAGATTTCGCGCCGCTTCCTCGCGCGTCCAGAGGAGTTCGCCGACGCCTTCGCCTGCGCCTGGTACAAGCTGACCCACCGCGACATGGGGCCGCGCGCACGCTACCTCGGCCCGGAAGTGCCGGCTGAGGATCTGATCTGGCAAGACCCAATCCCTGCGGTCGATCACAAGCTGATCGATGCGCAGGACATCGCCGCCCTCAAGGGGAAGATCATGGCGTCGGCCCTCTCCGTCTCCGAGCTGGTGACCACCGCCTGGGCCTC
>DATGZK010000078.1:0-6268 GCA_035489755.1 Myxococcota bacterium | reverse complement strand
TGATAGAGCGCGCGGAGGAGGCCGCGGCGCCGGGAGGGCAGCTCATAACGGTCGACCACGTGCCAGCGAGCTTCCACGCTCGTGGCCGAAACGAAGGGGATGAAGTTCAGGTTGAATCCGGCGCCGACGTGACTGCCCAAGCGGCGATCGGGACTCCCGTCCGCTTCCTTTCCGGCCAAGCTGCGATCGATCGTGCGAAAGACCTCGGTCACGCAGTTGCGTGTGATGAGATCGTACCCGAAAACCTGCAACAGCTCCTGCTCGAGGGCGAGCTTCCCCTTCGCTGCTCGCCCTAGGGCATCGCGCAGAACGGCGTCCGCGGCCACAATTTCCGGAAGGTCGGTGCGCTTTGCCGGCCGGGCGGGAATCAGCCGCCCCGGATGGAGCCGGACGTCGCGCGCGCCGCGCGCCCCTTCCTCGAGCTCGAGGAGGCGGTTGCCGGTGGACTCGAGGTCGGCGAGGCGCACCTCCTCGAACGCACTGCCATCGAACAGCGCTCCGCGTGCGGCGAGGAAAGCGGCGCGGTTCTCGGCGTCGAGGGTGGGAAGGAGCGGCGTATTTCGTGCGAGAACGGCGCGGGGAAGCTGCGGGTCCTCGTCGCTGAGAGCGTCCAGCAGAAACAAGTGCCCGGCCTGCACGGACGCATGGAGGGCCTCGAGGCGCGCCATTCCCACAAGGAGCGGAAATCCAAAGTCGGGCCGGTTCGAGGCGACGAGCTCGCCAAGGCGCTGTTCGAGGTCCGCTGCGAATCGAGCCAGGCGCTCCCGCTCCTCTTGGGAAAGCGTCCAATCTGGGCCTTCGCCCGTGCGCAGGCTTTCCGCTCGCAGGGGGACAGCGCGCTCCAGGACCTGGAGCGCACGCAGGCTGACGAGGCCATCCCGGTAGCGACGGGCGAATCCGTAGGACGCCGGCGGCGGCACCTCTTCCGAGACCGAGCCACTCCCCGCGTCGGGGCCTTCGGGTTCGAGTGCGGCCAGCGACCCGGTGAGCTCGGCCTCGCGCCCGGGCAAGAAGCGTGGACCGCGGGTCTGTGCGACCCGCGTCCGAAGTGTGTCGAGTACGGGCGAGGCAGGCGCGGGGGTGATCGGGTCGCCTCCGTCGGGCAGGAAGAACCCCGCTGCGGGGAGCGAGAGCCCCGACAACCCGTCGTCTCTGGCGCCGACCCGCCGCGCCGAGCGTTCGCGCAAGAAGTGCTCAAGCAGCGCCGCATCCTCTACCGCGCTCGCAACTCGATCGAAATAAGCCTCTTGAATCTGCCGCTGCTCTTCGAAGCCGTCGCGCAGGATCCTGTACGTTTTGTCCGAGACCCCGACGCGAACTCCTCGGATATTGCGGTTCAGGAGTGCGCTGTAGAGGTGAAAAAAAGATTGATCGCCGTCTCGGTAGAGGCGCAGCACGCCCGGCTTTTGGTGCTGGTAATGGTACACCTCGTTTCCGAAGCGGATGGCCACGTGGCCTCCGCTCGAGCCGCCCTCGTTCGCATCGACATACAGGTATTCGAAGGTCCGGCTGGGGGTCTCTTCGGCGGCGGCACACGCCGCCCCCACGACGACGACGAGCGCGAAGGCGCTGGAGATCCCGGAGTGCCAAGAGGACCCCACAGCTGGCCCCTGCGCTAGTGCGTGCCGTCGTAGCCCTTCTGGATCAGCTGCGCGCGCGAAGGGTCGTCGCGCGTCAAGTTTGACTTCCACGCTGCGAGTTCGATCGGCTTTAGACCACCCTTGCGAAATCCTTGGCCGATCGCGAGGTAGGTATTGTTGTCAAGCTCCCAGTCCGTGATGCCGTGCTGCGCCGCGACGCTTCCAATCTTGCGCTCGAAGGCGTCGAAGTCGCCACCCGATCGAACGTACGAGGCGGTGTAATCACGCACGTCCGAGCGGTACGCATCTTGACTATTTCCCGAGGAGCCGCTCGAGCTCTTGAAAAGGCTCGACATCGATGTCGAGATGCTCCCAGAGCTTTCCGAGCTGTCCGAGATGCTCCCAGAGCTGTTCGACATGCTCCCAGAGCTGTTCAAGAAGGAACAGCCCCAAACCGCAACGACGAGGACGGCGAGAGCCAGCGCAAGATGACGAGACGGCATAGGGCCTCCCTGGTTCGGCATCACCCTGCCTATCCGATTGGCTCCGCTTTGTGCCGCCTCCCTCCTTCGAGAGCCAGCATTACGCCCCGTCGGATCGGATCCGGTCACAGGCTGAGCTAGTCGGATAGACAGAGGCATCACTTGAGCCGGTGCGCTTGCCGTCCCCAACCGCCGTGTACCGCCCCTTCCACAGCCACCTTGCTCGCGTATAGGCTGCTCGCAAATTTCTTGTGAAACTCTTCGGTGTCCACCGGGGGCACCGTTCGGGCTCGCGGAATCGCGGAAGCCCATCGCGCGCCAGCCGCTATCGAAAATAAGGTGCGGTACTGGGCGACGCCCTCGCCGAGCGAGGCGCCTAGCGCGCTACGCTCCACAGGACAGCGCGGTGGTTTGCCTCACGTGAGTCCGGCCCTTGCGTCAATGCGCCGCGAAGAGCCCCCCCCAGCGGAGCCCGCATCTAGGCACGGCTGATGCACTCGGTGAGTATTGCCCGCCAAGTGAGATTTGAGTCTCAATCCGAAGGACGGACGTAAGCAGCAATGCTCATTCATGACATGACAAATCAGAAGTGTCTTAGTGCGCTGGCGCGATTGAGACTCGGCGGCCTGAGATTTACCCGCGCTAACCAACCTTATGTTGTGCCAATCTATTTCACTTACCACAATACGCGGCTTTACGCTTTCTCTAGGCTCGGTCAGAAGACTGAGTGGATGCGCGCGAACCCTCGTGTCTGTATCGAAGCGGATGAGCTCAATCACTCTCAATGAATAAGCGTCGTTGTCTTCGGCCACTATGAACTTGCCCCGTTTCCGTAGACACCCCGAATCGCACGAAAGTGCGGTAGGAGTGTGCCATGGAGAGGCGGAAGCGACGGTTTTTTACGAAGGCTTACAAGGCAGAGGTGGTCGAGCTCGTCCGCAAGGGTGGCAAGAGCGTCGGCGCGATCGCCAAGGACCTCGATCTCACGGAGACCGCCGTACGGGCTTGGGTGCGGCAGGCTGAGGTGGACGCCGGCCGAGGTCCTGCGGGAGCGTTGACCACGGAGGAGCGCGAGGAGTTGTCCCGGCTGCGGCGTGAGGTCCAGACGCTGCGGATGGAGAGGGAGATATTAAAAAAAGCGGCCTTCTTCGCCAAGGAGAGCAAGTGAGATTCGCATTCGTGGCGGTGGAGAAGGCCTTGTACCCGGTGCGACTCCTGTGCCGGTGCTTGGAGGTTTCGCGGGCAGGTTTCTACGCTTGGCAGCGGCGTCCGATCTCGGCGAGAGCCCGCGAGGATGCCGGGCTTTGTGTCGAGATTGCGGCGTGTCACACGGAGAGTCGACGGACGTACGGCAGCCCGCGCATTCTGCGCGATCTGCGAGATCGAGGTCGGCGGGTGTCGCGCAAGCGAGTCGCTCGCCTGATGCGGCAGCATCGAGGACAGGAAAAACCTGACCTCGCAGCCTAAGTCAGGTGTCTATGAGATCGGGGCAGACCCACTACGAAGAGTTTCCGGATATTCCGGAATACAAGCCACAGCGGAATCGGCCTCATGAGCTGCTCCAGCGGCGCGCGATGTGGTGGCAGCTAGCCTATGTCGCCTCCCCTGATCACGCTGCGGACCCCTTAGTTCCCATCTTCTACTGCATCCACGTTGGCCAGGTGACCGGCCATCGCGCGATGCCAAATTCGGTTCAGACCGCGACTTTGTCCCGGCGCTCCCCGCGGCGGGGGGTCAATCGGCCGGTAGCGGGCACGCCGAAGCGGACGAGTGCTCGAGGAGGATGCGCCGCACCTCCTCGATGGACTGTGGCGCACTTTGCATTCCCGAGTGGGGGCTTCGCACGATCAGCTCGGATGCGACGCCCTCAATATGCGCGCTCTCGTACTTCACGACCCCATCGCTGGCCTGGTCAAGAGGCGAATCGTCTTCGACGGAGATGATCGAGTGAGCGGTGACAGTCCGGGTCACCGGGATCCTCGCAAACTGCTTGATGAACCGGTGTCCCGGCGACATGTTGTCGATGCTCGTCGGCATCCGTGTGAATGCGAGCCCGCTCGCGCCCGTCGCTGACAGCGTTGCGAGACTCGAACTGACGCTGACGATGTCACTAGGCAGGCGCACGAGATACGCGGCGAGGCGCTGCACGAATTGCCAACCGGCGAGGTAGCTCCCGCGGTGCGGTGTGGCCAGGAAGATGACTTCCGTCACGAAGGGGAGGGGCTTCACGAACATCACCTTGCGTACAAGCTCCTTCTGGTCGGGTTCCAAGTCGATCTCGTCGAAGGGTTTGGTGCTGACGTTCGTCCAGAAGGAGTCGCCGGAGTCGATCACGGTGAGCTTGGTGAGAAGTCCGCCCTGGCTGTGACCCATCACGACCATGTCGCGTGCGCACGGATCGACGCCGCTCGGGTCGGCGCGATCGACTGCTTGCGTGAGCGCCTCTCGGAGCCGGTACCCGGAGTACGCGATCGGGTTCCCCGAGTCGTAGGTGAAAAACCAGAAAGCGTAGCGGTTGCGGAGCCGCGGGTCGGCGAGCAGGTCATTGACCATGTCGGCCCAGCGCGCCGGGCTCGAGGCCGTGCCGTGCACGAACACCACCGGGATGCGGCCCTTCTTGTAAGGGCGCAGCGCGCCGAGCGCACTCTCCCTTCGGACGCCGATCGCGTCGCCCAAGAAGACCTGCAGCTCCTTCTTCCAGAACTGGGACTCCGAGAGGGAGGCCGCCAGCGCCGCGGTCGGCTCTGCTTCGAGGGGCGTCGCGCGGCCGTCGATCTCGACGTTCTCCGTGTCCAGGCTCGCGAGCAGCTCCAGACGAGCGCTGAGCTCCCCGGAGCGGATGCTCGCGAGCGGGGATTCGATGATCACCACCGCGGTCAACGGCACGCGCACTAGGGGGCCGACTGGGACCACCTGCACGATACCCGGGAGCGGACGGGTCTTCGCGGCGAGCGGCGCGCCGATGCCCGGGCGCCGGTATCGGTTGCGGAGCCCCTGCACTTGGATCTCGGCCACCGGCTGAAGATCGTAGAGCTCGGTCCCACTCATTTTCAGCATGTCTGGCGAAAGCGCCACGCGGATGCGCCCGAACGGCAGCTCGACCACACCGCTCCCAATCAGAATCGTGCCCTTCTCCGTCCGCTTGAAGGCCAAGGTGAGCGCGCGATTGTAAGGTCGGCGCCGATGCGCTCACGCGGATCGAGGGGGTCGAGCGGAGCACGCTCGCCCTCCGGGAAGAGGAGCGCATAGGCGTAGACGACCGACGCCGCGTACTGCCCCTGCTGCCCGGTCTCTTCGGCCCGCAGGAAGGAGAGCTCGGCCAACGCGAAGAGCGCGTCCGGGGGTAAGTCCTCTGCGAGCGCAGATGCGTGCAGCTTCGCGAGAGTGGCATCGGGATCGTCCTTGTACGCCTGCAAGAGGTCGTAGCGGCGGAGTTGGTTCTCGGAGAAGTCGCTCGGTGTGTCGGCCGTGAGCGCGTTCCGTGTCAGGGAGCGCTGAACCTCGCGCGGATCGGCGGTCCGGATGCCGACCGGGCTCGCGCAGGCGCCACACAGGATCGCCAGGGCGAACATCAAGGCGGTCCGGAAGAGCAAGGTCTGTGTTGCGACCATCAGGCCGACCGACAAGAACACTTGTTTGCGCATCATGCTTCTAACACCGCCCGGGCGCTCCCTTCCCGTCCCCATCATCCCATGTTGCGTAGGCTCTTGAGTCGCGTAGGCGACGTTTCTCGGGTGGCTGCCGCGGCCTTTAGGCTTGATAGCGTGGAAAAGGGGGTCTTTTGCGCGCGACGCGCGGCGAGGTATCCGGCTTGCACGATTCTTGATGCGGTTTGGAGTAAATTGGCCATTCAAGCAGCGAAAGAGCGGGTCTCAACTGATAGTCGTACCGTCAGAAGTTCCGCAAAGTAGGACGTGGTGCGACGATTGACAGACCAAGGCGAGGTTGCATCACCTGCGGCGTGTCACTTCTCCCAGCGCCATTCCAGGCCCGCAGGATCGCTGAGATACCCCTTCAGGAGCCTCGGGCGCACAGCCTGAACGAGAAGCTGGACACCCCATACCTGTGACCTGCCCGGTGATTCTCGGACCGACTGATTCTTGAGAAAATGGCTTCCGAGGGGAAGGAAGCCATGAAGAAGAGCCGGTTCACGGAAGAGCAGATGGTGAAGATCCTGCGTGAGGCGGATCGGAGCCCAGTGCCGGA